>JAEXNA010000235.1 GCA_023447635.1 Vulcanimicrobiota bacterium
GCTCTTTATGGGCCGCCCGATACTTTTCCAGCGCCTGGAAGAGCTTTTTGCTCGAGAGCGCTAGTTCGACCTCGGAGACCTTACCGCCGCGCAGTTTGACCCGCCCGCCGGAGGCCGGAGAATACCAGCCGTCGTGAGGCCAGCGGACCGCCTCGGACAAGGTGCCGGGAGCGGCACCGACTTCGAACTCCAGGCTCAGGTCCTGGTCGCCCAGATAGCGGGACAGCAGCACGTTGCGCGCCCCGCGCACCGCCTGCACGAATCCGCCCTGGTAGACCACGTCAAGGTCGCCGGCCAGTTGGCGCGCCCGCTCTTCAGGCATCCCCAACTCGACATCTTCGGCCAGCCAGACCACCCGCTCGTCGTCGACCCAGGGCTCGTTGGTCGAGAACCGTTTCCCCTCCCTGTCCGTGCTCCATTTCAAGGGGTAAGACCGGTCGCGCAGTCCCAGTGGGCTACGCAGCGCCTCGCCCGAGAACAGACTGTTGGCGCCCGCCAGCACGACCCCGCTGTCCGGCCACCACTGAGCAAAGATCTGCAGCGGTTCGGGCGGGCCGCCCATCACCTCTTCCAGCACCTGGCGCTCCATTCCGAAGAGGAACAGCGGCTCTCCCTCTCGGGTCAACCCGTACCCGGTGGCGTAGACCACCCGGTCGCGGAAGAACCAGGCCGTGGCCCCCTCCAGCCGCTTGGGTGGGGCGGGAAAGGCCAGCCAGGTACAGCCGCTCTTCTCTCCCACAGCCTTGGGCAGACCGTGGAGGGCCAGCACCTGGTCGTAAGTCATCCCGATGCTCACCTCATCGACGGCCAGCCCGCCCTGCGACGACGGCGCAACGGCCGCCGCCTCGGGCTCTCGAGCCAGGGCGGGGGTAGGCTGGAACGCCGGGGCAGCCAGCAGCATGCCGGCAACAAAGCAGCTCAGGGCGCGGGTCTTCAAGCGGATTCCGCGCTCCACAGGGTGGCCAGTTCCAAGAGCACCGAGACGGCCGTCTCCATCTCTTCCAGGCACGCGAACTCTTGCTCGCAGTGGAAATTGTGCATCCCTGTCGACAGGTTCGGGGTGGGCAGTCCCAGTTCGCTGAGGCGACTGCCGTCGGTCCCGCCGCGGATCGAGCGAAATTCGGGAGTCACTCCAACCTTGCGATAGGCCTGCTCGGCCAGAGCCACCGCGCGTGGCTCTTTGGCCAGATAGTCGGCCATGTTGCGGTATTGCTCCTTGATCACCACCTCGACCGTGGCCTCCGGTATAGCTTCCATCACCCTGGTCGCCGCCGTCCGCAGATGCTCGGCCAGCGCCTCGAGATCAGGAGTATGAAAGCTTCTTAAAATAATCCGAAGGGTGGCCTCGGCCACTCCACCTTCCACGTGATAGGGGTGCAGGAAAGGCTCTCGGTCCCTGGTCCGCTCAGGCGACAGTTCCGGCGGCAGCAGGTCTAGGAACTTGCCCGCCGCGCGCAGCGCGTTGCACATCTTGCCGTAGGCCAGCCCGGGATGAATGTTGCGGCCTCGCACCGTGACGATGGCCAGAGCGCCCGAGAAGGTCTCGTTCTCGATCAGTCCCGCTGCCTCGCCATCCAGGGTATAAGCGCAGACCGCATCGATAGCGGGTAGCGAAAGCTTGTCGGTCCCGCGCCCGATCTCTTCATCGCAGGTAAAGATCACGCGAACGGGGCAGCGAGGTCGTTCGGGCTGGGCCAACAGACGCTCGACCGCCGTCATCACCACGGCCACTCCCGCCTTGTCGTCGGCCCCCAGCAAGGTCGTGCCGTCGGTCGTGATCAAAGTCTTTCCCTCGAACCCGGCAAGGTCTTCAGCAGCGATCGGTTTGCCGTGTTGCAGCCGTAGATCGCCCCCCGCGTAATCGCGAACCACTTGCGGCTTGACCCCTTTCCCAGAGGCTTCCGGCGAAGTGTCCATATGGGCCAGCAAGGCGATGGTGGGGGCACCGTCAACTGTTCCGGGTAGCAGGGCCGAGACGATGGCGTGTTCGTCGATGGTCGCCTCGAGCCCCAGGGCGGTCAGTTCGGCGACCAGCACCCTGCCCAGATCGCGCTGACCTTCCGTGCTGGGGTAAGAAGTCGAGGTTTCGTCGGCCGTAGTTTCGACCTGGACGTAGCGGCAGAATCGTTCTAGTAGAGAGCTCATGCGGAGGCTTTTCGTACCAAATCGGCCTCGGCCTTCGAAATCCGAGCCGCTTTGAGGGTGATCGGTGGAACGAACTGTGTTACAGTTCGTCCAGGTTGAGTCGCGGACGCGCGTCTACTTTGCCCTGGTTTCCAGGGAAGTGGGGCGGTCGAAAGAACTCCGTTCGTCGGAAGGGGTTTGCGAGCCAGAGAAAGATTTTCGCACCCCGGTAAAGTTTACAAGTGTTCGGATTCGGCAAAGCAGAGCAAGTGGTTCCCCTGTCCTATTTAGACGGGGTTCTGACCTTCAACTGCACTTCCAAGTACAAAGTCGGGAAATCGGTCAAGCTCAAGCTGGTGCTGGTCTACGGCGAGAGTGTTCATACTTCCACCGTGCACGTGACCGTGATTTCCTTCGAACCGAACGATGACGGCACGTATGCCTGCAGCGGCGCCCTCGATATCTCCGCCTCCAAGCTTCCCTCCTTGCTGGCCGAGATGGCCTACGCCGGCGTGGAAGGACCCGATCGCCGAGAGAGCCGGCGCTTGCCGTGCACCGTTCGCATCCTCTCGAAAGAGTTGGCCTCGTTCCGCGCCGTGACGACCAACGTCAACCTGACGGGAGCCGAACTGCTCTGCGATGACCCGGTGCCGGATGGGCATCGCTTGAACCTGCAGTTCGACCTGGAATCGGTCGGCGTCCCCGACCTGAAGATGCAGGCCAACTGCATCTGGAGTCTGGGCGAAGTCGACGACGCTTCGCGCAAGACTCGCTACCGGGTGGGCGTGGCGTTTGTTCATCCCGGCCCTGACGCTGTGGCGGCCTGGACCAAGTTCTATCGTCGCCTGGTGGACAACGAAGGCGCCTCGGTCATGCTCAAGACCATGGACGCGTCCAGCGCGCCCGAAAAGAACCCCGAGATCGTCGAAGCGCTGACCAGCCCCGCGCCGAATCAGCCCACCGTGCCTTCTGCGGACTCCTCGGGCGGCTGGAGTGTGCCTCCCACCGGCAATCCGTTTGCCTCGGGTGAGATGCCCGCCGTGCCTGCCCAGCCGGGAGCGCCGGGCGGCTTCAGCTTCCCCTCGCCGGCGGCGCCCTCGAACCCCTTCGCTCCGTCGGGTCCCAGCGGGTTGAACCTGACCACGGCGCCTGCCGCGGTGCCTCCAACGTCGCAGATGGGTGGCGGCTTCAATAGCCAGGCCGCTCCCCCACCTCCGCTGGCTCCCAACAAGCTCTCCTTACCCCCGGTGGGAGGAGCCAACCCGCCTCAGCCGCCGAGTAAGTTAAATCTTCCTGACGCTCCCGCGCCATCTGGTGGAGGGCTGAGTTTGAACCTGCCTTCCGCCCAGGGCGGTCCTGGTGGAGGGTTCCAGATGCCTCCGACTCCGGCCGGTGGAGGAGGCTTCAGCTTCCCCTCCTCCGGGACTCCCACCACCCCCGTTCCCGGCTTTCAACTGCCGACCAGCCAGCCGCCTTCTGGTGGAGGCTTTGGCCAGGGCTCGGGCTTTCAGCTGCCGACCCCGCCTTCGGGTGGTGGAGGGTTCCAGATCCCGCCGGCACCGGGAGCAGGCGGGTTCAGCATGCCCGGTTCCCCGTCGCCCGGAGGGGGAGGGTTTTCTGCTCCGTCGGCCCCGGGCGGATTCTCGATGCCGTCGTCCCAGCCCCCGGGTGGAGGGTTCCAGATCCCTTCTCCGCCCTCGGCGGGAGCCAGCGGCGGCTTCTCTATCCCTCAGGCGCCCGGCGGCTTTACTCCGCCGCCCGCGAATCCGCTTGGAGGCGGCTTCTCCTTTCCTTCGACTCCAGCGGCAGGTGGAGGGTTCCAGGTTCCGCCGGCGCCAGGTGGAGGTTTCCAGGTTCCGTCGCCCCCCTCGGCGGGAGCGAGTGGAGGGTTCCAGATCCCTTCGCCGCCTTCGGCGGGGGCCAGCGGAGGGTTTCAGATACCGCCGGCTTCGGGCGGCGGGTTCTCCATGCCGACTCCTGCTCCGGCCGCGCCAGAAACCGTGCATCCGCTCGGGGTTAACGGCGCCAGCTTAGCCTACCGTGGGCGTTACGACGACACGGTAAGGGTGGGCGCTCATAAGATGGTCCAGCTTAGCCTGAACGCCGGCGGACAGTCCATGGTGGTGCCGATCAACGTCAGCCTGACCCGGGTCGAACCGGCCCCCGACGGTACCTGCGTGGTCTGGTGCACCGTTAACGAGGACGCCCAGAAGGTGGCCGTCCTTAACCAACTGCTGGGTCAGAAGTAGGCTTTAGTAGCCGTTGGGGTTGGCCGAGCGCCAAGCCCAGGCGCTGGCCACGATCGACTCGAGGTCGGGGTAGCGGGGCGTCCACCCTAAATCGTCGCGAATCGCTTTCGATGAGGCGACCAGTTCGGCGGGGTCGCCCTCGCGGCGGGGCTCGTGCACCACTGGGATAGGATGTCCGGTGACCTTACGAACCACCTCGACGACCTCGTTGACGCTGAAGCCAATGCCGTTCCCTAGATTATAGACCAGGCGGTCGCGCTGCTCGAGCGCGTCGAGAGCGAGCAAGTGGGCGCTGGCCAGGTCTTCCACGTGCACATAGTCGCGCACGCAGGTGCCGTCGCGAGTAGGATAGTCGTCGCCAAAGACGGCCACGTGAGGGCGCTTGCCCTGGGCTACTTCCAGCACGATCGGGATCAGGTGCGATTCGGGGCGGTGGTCTTCGCCCCGGTCGGGGCAACCGCCGGCGGCGTTGAAATAGCGCAGACTGGCGTAGCGCAGCCCGTTTTGCGAGTTTAGCCAGGCCAGCGCGCGCTCGACCAGGAGTTTGGACTCTCCGTAGGCGTTGGCCGGTCGCAACGCGTCGCCTTCCTCGATGGGAACCCGGTCTGGGTTGCCGTAGAGAGCGGCGGTCGAGGAGAAGACCAGTTTCTTCACCCCGTGATGCAGCATGGCGTCGAACAGGGCAAACGCGTTGGCCGTGTTGTTGCGGAAATGCTTGATAGGCTCGCGCATCGACTCGCCGACCTCGATAGAGGCGGCGAAATGAAGCACGGCGTCGCAGCCGGGCAGCAGCTGGTCGAGCAGAGCCCGATCCGCAACCTCACCCACCTGCAGGTCAGCCCCCTGCGGAACCGCCTGCCTGTGGCCGTTGCTGAGGTCGTCCAGGATTTGCACCTGATGGCCCGCTAGCAGTAGTTGGGCGGCGACCACGCTGCCGATATAGCCGGCGCCGCCGGTGACTAGAACGCGCACCCTACCACCAGTCGCCGCCGCGCTCCTCGGACGCTTTCACTTCGGCGGGGAGCGCTTCGCAGGTGATGGAGGCGCTGGCGATCGGAGGGGTGAAGCAGCGCAGGTTCCAGGCCCGCTCGGCGCCCACCCCGATCAGCCCTTTGCCCAGGATGTCGGTGAAGCGGCCGCGCACCAGGAACGGCTGCAGACGATGGGTGGGGCGGCCGTTCTGCACGCGGAACGCGATCTGAGCCACCCGTACGAACTCTCCCGGCTCCCGAGGCGCGTCGCAGGGCGCCAGCGAGTCCAGGATGATGCCGTTGCCGATGCGCCGGGCCAGTTCGCCGGTGGTGTGTTTGCCAGGCAGCATAGCCAGGTTCGAATAGCCCGGACGGGGCGGTTGGCCCCACTCGCGGACGGCCAGTCCGGCCGCACCGACGCCGAGCTTTTTGGCGTGGTAGCGGTCAGCCAGGTGGTGGTGCACCACGCCGGCGTGAACTAGCGCGACCGGTCGGCGGGCCTGGCCTTCGCCGTCGAACGGCACGCTGCCGGGACCGCTGGGAAGTAGGCCGTTGTCCTCGATGGTGACCTCTTCGCTGAGCCAGGTCTCGCCCCAGGGGGCGGCCAGGTCCGGCTGGGTCAGGAAGTGTGAGGCGTCGAAGTGTTCGCCTATCATGTCGCGCAGCAGCGCTCCGGTGGCGTCTTCGGTGAAGACCGCCGGCTGAACCCCTTCCGGCGCTTGCCGAATCTCTTCCGAGTGGGCGCTACGCCAGGCCAGGCTCATCAGCAGGTCGGCCGGGCTTTCGCGCAGCCGGCTGGCCAGCAGGTTCGCCGACAGCGGCAGGCCGTCCGTGGCTTTGACGTTCACGTGGTAGACCACGCGTTGTCCAAACTGTTCGCCGGCCCGGGTGACCAGACAGATCTGCTGCATGCGAAGGCCGGCACGGATGGTGATGGTGCGCTTGGGAACGATCGAAGGCACCAGGAAGCGCAGACGGTCGACCAGACGGCTGAGGCTGGCCAGGTGAGGCAGCGGCTCGACCGTCGGGGGGCTGGAAGCCTGACCGGTGAAAGGCAGACCGTGCGAGAACAGGACCGAGTCCTTGGGCCCTTTGCGCGCGTCATAGACAGCCCGTTCCAGCAGGCTTTCCGGAGTCTCTTCGAGCGAGCCCCAGGTCCAGCCCGAGCGCCCTTCCTGGTTCACCCGCAGACCCCAACCGGACGAATGCCGGCGGTAGTCCGGGTCGGCCAGGTCGATGTCCGTGCGTTCTTCCCATACCACTTCGGCATCACGGCAGCGGCGAAGGGCGGTCCCAATCAGTTTTCCTACAGGTGGCTTCACGAGGGGCCACTTCCCCGCCTCCGACGGGCCGCCTGCATGGGCATTGGCAATTTCATGCCCGGGAGGGGGGAGGGGGACCCGCCCCGGGGAGACTCCGCACGGGCGCGAATCACCCATCCGCTGGAGCGCGGCGGTTCCATACCCGGGGGAGCTCGCGGCCGGCGGCGCGGAGGACTAGGATGGGGGATATTCCCATCAGGAGGACTTTCCCATGCCGAAGATTGGCTACAGTATGATCACCGAGGAGCATCCGCCCGAGCGCTTGCTAGAACATGCGAAGAAGGCAGAAGGGGTGGGCTTCGACTACCTCGGCGTCAGCGACCACTTCCATCCCTGGCTGGGGACTCAGGGGCAGGCGCCTTTCGTCTGGAACATCCTGGGTGCGCTCTCTGTAGTCACCGAGAAAGTAGAGATCAGTACCGCCGTAACTTGTCCGACAATGCGCTACCATCCGGCCATCGTGGCCCAGGCGGCAGCGACCACAGCGCGGATGCTCGAGGGCCGGTTCCACCTGGGAGTCGGTTCGGGTGAGGCTCTCAACGAAAGCATTCTGGGCAAGCACTGGCCAGATGCTCCCACCCGTCAGCGGATGCTCAAAGAAGCGGTGGAGATGATCCGTGAACTCTGGAAGGGCGAGGCCACCACGATGCACGGCGAGTTCTACAAGGTCGAGAACGCCACCATCTTCACCCTGCCAGAGAAGCTGCCGGAGATCCACGTGGCCGCCAGCGGCAAGAAGGCCGCTCAGCTGGCGGGTGAGATCGGGGACGGTTTCTGGGGTCTGGCGCCGGATTCCGAACTTCTCCAGATCTTCGATAAAGCCGGCGGCAAGGGCAAGCGCAAGTACGGTCAATTCCACGTCTGCGTTGCCGAAAGCAAAGACGAAGCGGTCAAGATCGCCCACAAGCAGTGGGCCAACACAGGTCTTCCTGGTGAACTCAATGTGATTCTTCCCACGCCCGCGCACTTCGAGCAGGCCTGCGAATTGGTCAGGGAAGAGGACGTAGAGAAAAAGTTGGCTTGCGGACCCGATCCTGCCGAGCACATCGAGATGTTCAAGAAGTACTTCGAGGCCGGCTACACCCACGTCTCGGTGCATCAGGTTGGCCCGGACCACGGGCTTTTCTTCGAGCTCTACGAAAAGGAAGTGCTGCCCTCGCTGCAGCCGGCGCTGCGCTAGCTCTCGCTGGGCGAGACCTCGCGCTGCTGGCGAAGGCTTCGACGCTGCTGGCCCTGCTGATCAAAATTCGTAGGGTCCAGCCAGCGTCGGAAGCCGTCAGCCAGAGCGGGCCACTCGCTGTCGATGATAGAGTACCAGGCGGTGTCGCGGTTGCGCCCTTTGACCACCGCAGTCTGGCGGAACAGCCCTTCGTAGCTGAAGCCCAGACGCAGGGCAGCGGCCTTCGAGTTTTCGTTGAGGCTGTTGCACTTCCACTCGACGCGACGGTAGCCCAACTGTTCGAACGCCTCGGTCAGCATCAGAGCCAGGGCCTCGGTGGCCGCCGTGGTGCGCTGCAGGCGGGGCGAGAAATAGATGTGACCGATCTCGAGACTGCCCATCTCGGGGAAGATGCGCATGAACGAGGCAACTCCCACCGCCTGCCCACTGCCCTGCTCGATCACGGCGTAGAAATGAGGGTCGGAGGAAGCTTGCTGAGCCAGCAAATGCTCGCGATAGGCCTCGAAGGTCGGGTGGGGGCCGTAGGGCAGATAGGTCCAACTGCTGCCGTCCTTATCCTGGCTAGCGGCCTCCCACAGGCCCTCCCCATGACGAGCGACGTCGAGCGGCTCTAGTCGGCAGGTTCGACCCACCAGAGGCTGCGGAGTGGGGCGAAGGGCGGTAGTCCAGTTGGCCACGGGGCGACCGAGGGGCTGACCAAGGTCGTTGATTGAACTGTCTGCCATGGGTTTGGGGCTGCTCATAGGTCGAGCATGTCAGATATCTGGTCGAGAGAGAAGGCCCAGTTCGGGAATTGGACTTCGACCAGATGTGGGGGGCGCCTGGTTTTCCGGTTCGCCCAGGGCTCTCCAGACCCGGGACACCAGGGTGCGCAGGTGGCCCTCTTTCAGATGGTGGAAGCCTTCGACCAGGTCGCGCAGCGGGACCCAGACCACAGGGCAGTTGGCTTGGCTTTGCTCCTCGATGTCCACCGCCCAGGGGTAGGCGATTTCAGGGGTGACTCCGGGCGACGGAAAGTAGGGACCGCCCAACTGGTAAGCCGAGCTGACGATCAGCCCGTTCTCCTTCCGCAGCGCCTCTCTGAGGTAGGTGTCCATCCTCTCCAACTCCCGCACGCCTTCCGGCAGTCGCCAGGCGGGGGCCTGCAGATGGTTGCTGTGGCCGGAGAAGCACTGGGCGGCGGGCAGATCCTCGTCGACCAATCCCAGGTACACCTGCTCGCCGTGTTTCCACAGCGGAGCTACCGCAACCGTGTTCAACGTCGATTTCTGGGGCAGTACGTACTCGAGATCGACCTCGCGCACGACCTCTCCCAGCGAGTCCAGTTCTTGGAAGCGCTGGCGCTTGAGGGCGAGGAAACCGACGCGGGTGTCGGTGCGCTCGTAGGCTCGCCGACGAGGGCGCTCGAGCAGACTATGCAGGCGGCTGGTTGTCGGCGGTGCGGGCTGCTCGCGCAGCCCGATCGATTCTCCGATCCAGGGCCCGGCGGGCCGTCCTAACCGGCGGAGAAGTTCGAAGCAGTGGGTCTCCAGCCGGGCGTCCGGCAGCCCTCCCACCTGGGCCGCCCGGAGAAGCTGACCGGCCTCGATGGCGCGCACCTGATCGCGCGCTCCGGGGGTGTTCACCATCAGCGGCTGAACTTTGACGAAGAAACAGCGGATCTCTTCCTGGACGCCGCCGGGGGACGGGTAGGTGGTCGACCCTTCAGCGAATTCCAGGATCTGCTCGCTGGGCAGCCCGGCCCAGTTGTTCAGCGCCTCTTCCACCGTCTGGGCCAGTGGCTTGTCGCCGCAAATGATCGAGATCGGCTCGGTCACATAGGTGGGGGAGAGAGCTCTGTCCAGGCGCTCGCTGCACAGCGACATCAGGGGGCGGGGGTAGCTTTTGCGAGCCAGCACGTACAGTTCGCCGTTCTGCTCGAAGTAGGGCAAGGTGTCGATCGTAACGTTGGGACGACGCACCAGTTCTCGATGAGAGCCACGCTCGCGGTGGCGGTAGCTGGTGAACTCTAGAAACCCCTGCGGTTCGAGTTCGACGGTCGGCTGGAATTCCACGCCGTGGCCCGGTTCGACCCGTTCGCCCACGATCAGGTAGTTGGTCGGCGGCAGGCCCATCAGGTTCTCGTCGAGGTCGCGCAGTTCGAACTGGCCACGGAAGCGGTGCTGGACGATCCAGGGGTTCCAGAGCGGGGTCGAGGCCAGGATGCGCAGGCCAAGACGATGGAAGTGCGCTTCGAACTCGGCCTGGGTGAAGTACGTGTACTCTTCTAAGACTTCGGTGTCCCAGTCGCTGGCGTAGTCCTTGCGCAAGACGAACTCGGTGGCGTGCACGGCGTCGCAGCGGAAGCGCTGCCAGCCTGGGCGGGGCGAGGGTAAGGTCTGATAGGGGAAGCCGCGTTCGGTTGGCGGTTTCAGGAAGCGAAACTCAAGGGCGAAGCGTTGGAAAAGGTCGGCGCTGGTGTCAGGCAGGTCTAGCAGCACAGGGCCGGGTTCAGGGCGCAAGAAATCGCGCACGATCAGGCTGCCGTGAGGGCGCAGTTGGGCGACCTGATTCTTCAGGGCGACGGCGGCTTCCTCAAGGCGGTAGTCGTTGAACGAGGTGACGTGGTGCAGCACGGACGAATCGAAGATGGCGTCGAGCGACGCTTCGTCGAAGCACGGCTGGGCGATGTCGCCGGCGCGGAAGTCCAGGTTCTCGCGTTGGTACTTGGTGGCGGCGCGTTCGACCATTTCGGGGTTGATGTCCACGCCGGTGACCCGAATGGTGGGGTAGAGAGCCGCCATGGCTTCACTACCGCTGCCGCTGCCCATCCCCATGTCGGCGACCCAGCCGCGCCCCAGGATGTGGGCGGCGGTCAGCGCCACCTTTTGCTGCATGGAGGCGTCCATGTTGGCCAGGTAGCGTTCGTAGTCGGCGCCTTCTCCGCGCTCTTGTCTGGCGTAGCTAGACAAGGGTTGGCTACGCTTTCGTGGGGGCCACGACCTGGCCGATGAACAGGATAGCGCCGCTGGTGTTGTCGTGCAGCACGAAAAGAAAGGGCCGGTCGAAGGTCACGATGTTGCGCGGGATGGCCGCCGAACGGGTGGCGATGATCGCGGTAGCAGCAGCGGCTACGGTTCCGCTCTCTTCGACTTCGACCACGGCCTGGTGGACGGCGTCGCTGACCTGCATCGGTTCGCGGCTGATACCGGTCAAGCTGCCCGCTTCAAAGATTTGGCGAACACCGAGGCGAGTGATGGCCGGGATGACGGGCAGATTCCCACGAACCTGAAAACGCGGCAGAGACAGAGAAACCGTTTGCTCGTCGGGGTTGCCCAGAGCCTCTCTCAGGGCCGTAGCGTTCAGGACGTTCTGGCGAAAGTCGACCCAGCTCTGCTCCCGGGTCGGAAGGATCAGCGTCATGGACATGTTCGATTCGGCGTAGTCCAGACTGACCGCCTGGAACGTTTCGTTCGCGTAGTACGGCATGCCGCCGGTTCGGGCCATCATGGAGACTTCGATGGTTTCCTCAAGTCCACGAAACTCGGTCGGCTCGGTCCTTTCGGGGGGGAACGGGGTCTTCCAGCTGCCTCGGAAATAGAGAGCGTTGGTCAGGACCAGCGAGGTGCTCGCGTCCAGCAGACCCGGGGGGATAAGTTCGGGAATCTTCTCTTTGGTCTTTTCGCCCACCCAGGCGTTGATGGTGCGGCGAGCCTCTTCGACCTTGCCGTAGTTCAGGGGCTGCGGTTTAGCGCCAAAAGCGGACTCGCACCGCTTCAGGTAGTCGGGTAGCAGTTTCGTGCCGTTGGCAGGCCAGAGTCGGTTGGCTATGAGCACTTCTGCGCCGTCTTTGGACAAGGTTTCCAAGAGCGCGCGGGTTCCTTCGCTGACGTCGGGGCTCAGCAGCAGGCCCTGAACCAGCTCCTCGCGGGCAGCGGGCGCCGCGCCGGCGGCGACCATGGCGAAGGCGGTCTGCAGGGAGACAGGAGAGAGCGAGCCGTTCTGGTCGACCGGCATCTTGCGCAGCAGGCGTAAGGCCAGATCGGCCTGACTGGAGGGGGCGGTTGGAGAGGTCGGGTCGGAGGGTTGAGCGGGGCTGGGGAGAGCGGCGAGCAGGCTCGAGAGGAGGACGGCGATCAGGACCAGCGGGCGAAGTTTCATAGCAGCCCTTCGTTCAAGGGGGAAGTATAGGCTCCTTGTGACGGCCGGGTCCGAGGGAAGAGGGGCCTGGGGGAGGAACAGCGCGCCTGTGATCGTGGTCCATCATCCGAAGTATCTGTTCGGTTCCAACTTGCTCAACGCTATGCACCCCTTCCAGTTCGACCGCGCACTGCAGGTAGTGGCGCTGCTACAGGACGAGATGGGACCTGACTGGGCCACGGTGGCCCGAGAACCGACGGCGCGATCGAGCAAGGAGCAGCTGGCGGCTGTGCACGAGGCGGCTTATCTGTCGAAGGTGCACCACAGTCGTGTCATCGCGCGGATCATCGAGGTGAACAGCCTGTTCTGGTGCCCGCGGTTTCTGATGAACCGCTGGTTCGTGAAGCCCAGCCTGTGGGGAGTAGCGGGAACTCTGCTGGCGGCCCGGGCGGTCTTAGACGAGGGGCTGGCCATGAATCTTGGAGGCGGCTATCACCACGCTAAGCGGCGCTGGGGAGAAGGGTTCTGCCTCTTTTCCGATATCGCGCTGGCTATCCACACCCTGCGCACCGAAGGTCGCCTTGCTCCTACCGACGGCATCTTCTATATCGACCTCGACGTCCATCAGGGGAACGGGGTCAGCGCCGACTTTGCCTCGGACCCGGCGGTTCGCATCCTGGACCTGTTCAACGACAACATCTACCCCTGTCGGGACAAGGAGGGTCGGGCGGG
>JAEXNA010000003.1 GCA_023447635.1 Vulcanimicrobiota bacterium
TTGAACTCGGGCGAATACGGAGGCAAGAAATGAAGCTCAATGCGGTCGCTGTTGGCCTCGACCCACTCTTGAACCAATCGCGCGTGGTGATAGCGCACGTTATCGAGGACCATTAGGATTTTGCGCTTGGAATTGTTTACCAAACGCTTCAGGAAGCGCAAGAAGGTCTTGGCGTTGAAGCGTTCTGCGAAGGCAAAGCTGAACCGAGGATTGTAACTGAGGCTAAGAGCTCCGAACACTTTGGCCGAGCGTCGGACTGGCTGGCTTAGGACCTCGACCCTTTGACCCACCCGCGCCCAACTTCGGGTGAGGGTTCCCGACTGCTGAAAGCAGGACTCATCCTGAAAAAAATTTCCGCGTCTTCATCCGCGGCCTTCTGTAGGAGGTTTGGAAGTCGTTGCTCGGACCATTCCTTTTGTTTGGCCGCGTCCGCGAGGGCCAGACGCTTCTTTGGAACTTTATACGAGAACGCCAATTTGGCTAAAATCCGCCGGACCCCCGAAGCCGATAAATCGTGTCCGAAGGAAGTCTTAATCAGCTTCGCTATGATGGACGATGTCCAGGCACCCGTGTCAAGACCACAGGCTTCGGGGCCCGCTGCGATCATCTCTGTCAGCCGTTCCATGTCTTCGATGCTGAGTTTGCTCCGTTTACCTGGCGCCTTACGCGTGGCCATCGCGGCAATACCTCCACGCTTGAAACGCTGCTGCCAGCGGAAGATTGCACTGTGCTCAATGCCAAGCTGATCAGCTGCCTCGTATCGACTACAGCAATCTCTCCCAACGAGCAGCAGGGCCCGTAGGCGTCTGTAGAGAGCCAGGTCGTTGCTTCGTTTGGCGGCATCTTCGCCAGCCTGTAGTTCGTGAATCTCGTTATCAGTCAGGAAAAAATCGGGTTTGCGTGCCACGGTATTACCTCCGCGTAGCACGTTCAACACGCAATCGAAAAGTCATGCCAGTACCATGTCAAATCAACGCACGGAAGTTTAGGCCACACCTGCAGTCCCGGTCTATCTGCTCTGCCCAGTCACGAAGATGTGACTATCCACCGTCTCTCGATATGCCTGTAGCTCACGACCTCGGCTCGGCCGTGCTCTTCGCTCTTTGTTTCAGTCAGCCACCAAAGCATTCTGAAACTTTCTAACACTTCGATTCTCTACCGGCCGTCTCGAAATCTTTCTAACCGAATTGAGACGCCGGTGCCAGGCTCTGATTCGGGAAAGATGATGCGTCTCGCGTTCGGTGACATAGCAATCCAGTGAACGCCACCGTAGAAGTTTAGGTGCACTAAGAAGTCGCCTGCCTCTAGCAGAAGGCTTTGCACGCGGAAAATAGCCGCGTCGCCGATGTGATACGGAACAGACGGTGTCTGACTCATCAACTCGTCGATAAAATGTCCATCAACGGGACTTACATCGAAATGGAAGCCCGGTTCGAGCAATACACCATGGTGCGCAAAGACAAAGCCCTTAGCAATGTCGGAGATGGCTCTACGAACACGATCCCCCTCTATGTTAAGTCGAGGGACAGGAGGATGAAAAATGAAGGAGGATTGGTAGAATTCGAGTCGATCTGCCCACTCTCTGCGTTTCGTGGGGTGTTTTTTCCAGGATGCGAGTGTCCCTCGCTCGAATATGGCATTGGCAGAAGGCGTCTTGCCCTCAGCGACCACCACCAGCACATCCCGCAAAAACTCATCGTTCTGGCTTTTCTCGCCGTTGCAGTCGACGCAACATGGGACGGTCAGGAGGTTGTGCTTGAAGGCTGACGGAAAGAGGCCTTGGGGTGGGACATGCTCTCTCGAAAGCTTCTTCTCGCCCTCCTTAGGCTTGCGAGCCACAACGGCGCGACAATAGATACATTCCTTTGGTAGCCTGGGGTTCCTTTGCCGCATTGCCTCGACTTCGACGCGGCCGGAGATCATCTTGCCTGGGACGGCAAACCTTATGCTACCACCCGACGCCCGGCGCTGGAGTTAGCCACAGCAACCTTGGAATGCGTCGAAGTCGAGGGTTGACACCAAGACTCCGCCACCTAGGCGCATTGAGGTCGGTAGCGGACTGGGGCATGCTTCAGCACTGAAGGTATAGAGAAGGTAGGTGCAAACAAATTGGACTTTGATAGAAAGGAGAGGCTGACGTGTGAGTAAGCCGCGACGACGACTCCAAGCCGAGAAAGAGTTCGGGAACCGAATTCAGAGCGCAAGACAAGAGGCCAAAATTTCAAAAAAAGAGCTTGCGAGAAAGCTGAATATAGAGCCGACCGAATTCGCCAAGTATGAGAAGGGCTGGGCCGAGATGCAGGTATCAACCCTCGTTCATTACGCAGCTCTGACCGGGAAGCCTGTTGAATGGTTCTTCAGGAGAGGAAATGACCCGCCCATTCTTGATGCTAGGCAAGCCCTCGCAGTCCTCACCTGCTTGGCCGAGGAGGCTGAGAGATTTCGACCTCGCCTCGATGATGTGGAGTCCCAGGTGACCGCACTAATACTCGAGAATCAAGCACTACGACTAGGCAAAGAGCCGTTCAAGCCAAGCACCCCCGCGCCGACTATTCCCGGCTTTGAATATAAGCCACCCGCTAGCCTTTCTTTTGAAATGTGGCGGCGCGGCATCAACTACACAGAGGTTAGCGCGCGTTTTGATCAGGCCACACTCTTGCGCATTCTCGAAGAATCGAGAGAGAATCCGGACGCTCTCAATATTTTATATCAGAGCGATGAAGCTAACGAGAGACGGTAGCGCTTTACGCGCTACGGCATTCTATCTTTCTGCCGAGGCAGTGGCTTGACTTCGGACGTATCTCAGCTAGGCCTGCTCTGACCAGGCCACAGCCAAGCCGGATATTAACACGCCCTCCGAGCGGCATTGCTTGCCATTCGAAAACTTATTTTTGCCTCGAAGCCCAGCAAGTCGTGCGAATTGAATTCGCACAGCGAAAATAAAATGCGAGGTTCCGTGAGTACAGAGCAGTTTGAGAAACGCCGACGAGAAGCCGTTGATCTGTGGTCGGCTGGAGAATTCGAGGGCGCGCGGGCGGCTTTTGAGGAATGTGTCTCCTACGATCGCCTCGGCCCCACGTCGAGTCCGGAGGAGGTTGAGCAGGCTAAGGTCGTTCTGCTCTCCTGGCTCCAGTACGGCCAATTCTTGCTCGAGACCGGGAAGCCTGAAGAGGCCATCTTCGCGCTCAGCCGGGGGATGGCGTTTGGCCACTTCCAGAGCGTCGGCGGTCTGCTCCTCGCCCGTTGCTACCAGGAGTTGGGGGATCACGAGCAGGCCGCCGAGGCCCTGCGACAGTCGCTGGCTCTCGACCCGTCTCCTGAGGTGTGGGTGCTCCTGTACTGGGAGTTGCTGCACTGCTACAACGTGGAAGAGGCCAGGCAGTGCCTGCACCGGGCGCTCGAGCTGGATCCCGAATACGACGAGGCGCACTATAATCTGGGCTGCTGCGCCCTCCGAGACAGGGACTGGAAGCTGGCGGAATCCCACTTCCGTCGGGCCCTGCGTGCGGACCCCGATGACGCGAAAGCTCACGCTCAGCTAGGGCACGTTCTGATGCAGCCCCATCTCGCGCGGGACGACGATGACGTCGCGCTGGACGAGGCCGAGCGTCATCTGCGCCTGGCGATCGCCCTCGACCCGGACTACTTCTGGGCTCGGCTGTACCTCGGAAATCTCTGTATCCGTAGAGCTAACCCCGGGGAGGCGGAGACTCACCTTCGGAAGGCCGTCGAGATCGAACCGGAGAGCGAGCAGGCCCACCTGGCTCTCGGACAGCTGCTTGGTAGCCAGGACCGTTACGACGAAGCGCTTTCCCACCTGCGATTAGCCGGGCAGCTTCGGAAGCCGGACAGGGCGATGACGCGGGACGAGATGACCGCCCGGGTCGAGGATGAACTCGGCCGATTTCGCGTCCGACCCGCAGTCGGTGCTCTGCGGAGCTTCCTCGTAGAACCGCGAGAGGAGATGCGCGTTTGTCCCTACGACGGAAGCCTGGTCACCGTGACGATCATCGCGCAGATCAACGCCAACGTGACCATAGGCTACCGCTACTCGAAGGACGTCTCGAAGTGGGGGGTGTTCTTCTTCGACCCGGAACAGCCCGACACGCTAGGCGTGGAGAACTACTGGTATCTGCTCCTGGAGGACGCTTTCTACAACTGCCCCGGCTGGAACGGCGACCTACCGCCCAGCTACGTGATCGCGTAAGCCTATTCCGGTGGCCGGGCTTTGACTCTGTCGTCCCACTTTTCCCGGACCTCAGGTGGAGCCTTGCTCAGGACGAAGGTCAGAATCTCGTACATGTAGCGTGCTGGATCCCAGTAGTTGTTCTCGCCTCGTAGGATATAGTGAGCCCAGACTCGCTCGAGGCGGTCGCCGAGAGCGGAGGGGTCTTTCGCGCTGCTGACGGCCAATGCGTTGATGTCCTCGAGTTCTTCGCTGGTCAGCGACCATGCGGGTCCCATCCAGGAGGCCAGGTTCTGGTCCCCCGGTCCGAAACCGTCGACCATACTGGAGAACCAGATCGACTCTTTCATGGAAGACCTCCAGACGGCGTCCGTTCCGCACCAGCCATCTTGCTTTAGCGCGCCCCAATGGCTCCCGTGCCCACGAACGCAGTACACCAAGGAGAGTTCCTTGCTTGGAAAGTAGGCGACCGTCCAGCAGGGCAGGTAGAGTTCGCGGGGCGGAGTGTCCAGGCCGGCGTAGTCCCATTCCCGAACGTGGAAGTGCGGGGTACCGAGGAGGTAAGGAGCGATTAGGTCGCGCTCTTCCTGGCTCCACCTGGAGAGTTCGAAATCGACCAAAGCTTGGACGCTTGCGGCGTCGCGGAGCGGCTGCTGGTAGAGCCCCATCTCTCGCATCAGGTCGGCCTGGCGGAGGTGCTCCAGCCGGTCCAGGCGCCTCTCGAAGTCCTCGTCGAAATCAGACATCGCGAGGTTGCGGTCGTAACAGGAAAGCGCCACGGTACTCACCGCCTATGACCTCGATTGTCAGACCGTTCGGGTAAGAGACCCTACCCTCAAACTTATCGAAGAAGCCAAGGGTCAGGAGCCTGAATGGCGAGGGGAAGAAACCGCAACCTTTTTGTTTTTGGTACAGAGGCTGCCCCAGCGTTTTTAACGTCTCTTGAGCGGCTGAGTCACTCTCGCCCGGCCGCAGAATAGATCTCGAGCCTATCCCCACAACGCTGCCGTCTGCCTGAACGACAGCGAAGTTTCCGTCGTTGTCTTTGCTGAGCATAACCATGTCATACGAGTTGTGGGTGAGGCAGATAGCCCCATCATCGAAGATCTTCCGCTCGGTCGGGGGGCCTTTGATGGCCTCGACTTCCTGCTCGGTCATCCCCAGACGAATGCCGTCCACGGAGATCGACGCGGGATCGAGAGGGACGCTCGACGGTGTCTCCTCGTGCCTAACCAGGCGGGCCGTGACGGCGCAAGTCGCGATCACCCCTAGCAGCGCCAGAGTCTGAGCGTATCGGCGGCGTGTCCCCATATCTCCGCTGTTCGCCACTCCACCCCGATCCCCGCCTGAAACTCCAACCCTGGTCCCCTCCAACCAACCTCCCCTCCCTAGGCCTCGACCTTGCGGAGTACGAATCGGACCTCTTCCCGGGCGAAGGCCAGCGCAACATAGCTTTCCAGCTCTTCAGGCAGGTCGCGAGCCAGGACGAAATCCAGCGGCGGCCGCCTGGCGTAGGCCCATGTTGGGTCGCCCAGGGAGACGAACTCGGCAAACGGGAGACCACGTTCGGGGAAACGGATCTCCTTACGGCTAAGGGTGTCGATAAGGGTGGTCCCTTCACGCGGCAAGAAGCACACCTCGTGGGTCATGAGGGCATCGGGCTCGCTGTAACGCATAGACATTCCGTCATCAATGCCTTCAGCGTACCAGACCAGGTAGCCGTCGAGCTGGGAAGTCCACTTCAGGTTGCCCTCGACCAGGCACTCCCACTGCACCTGCAGCCAATCTCCGACGGCCCCGCTAAGGCCCATGCTGGCGTACTCGGGATAGGGGTCGCCGAACGCGACATGGTCCCAGCTCGCCTCGACGACAAGGCGGAAAGCTTCGATATACTCGTCGAGACTACGCTTGATCTGATTCATCGCTCTCCCTCGTAGTCGGTGAAAGGTTGCAGACTTTGAGCTTGTCCCTACTGGGGAACGAAAGTCCGTTCGCCACTCCACCCCGATCCCCGCCTGGAACTCGAACCCTGGTCCCCTCCAGCCTGCCCCCGCGAACGGAATAGGGTGTTTCCCAACGGGAGCGAAGTAGAGCCCCTATGGATTCCGAAACTGCAGTAACCGAGCCGATGAAGCTCTACGGCCAGGCAGTGCCGGACCTGAAGTTGGAATGGAAGACTCGGGGGAGGTCCGCAGCCAAATGAAGCTCCTCCTGGCAGCCTTCAGCGGGGTGAGAGTGCAGAACGCCCGGCTTATGGAGCTGGGCTTGACCCTACCTGGCTTCGTGGAGCGGAGTCGGGTGATCGCCTCTCTGCCGAGCCTGGGACTGCTGACCCTGGCCTCTCACACTCCACCTGGCTGGGAGGTGGAGTACCGCGAGTTCGACCAGTTCGGCGAGCCAGAGCTGTCCGCGATTCTCGCTGACGGCTTTGACGTCGTGGCCATCTCTGCCCTCAGCGCTCGCATCCTCGAGGCCTACGCCGTCGCGGACCGGCTCCGCGATAAGGGCGTGTGCGTGGTGATGGGAGGGCTACACGTGACGGCCCTGCCGGACGAAGCCAGCCAGCACGCGGACAGTGTGGTGATAGGCGAGGGAGAACCCGTCTGGGAACAGCTGCTCCTGGACTACGAGCAAGGCTGCTTGCGGCCGCGTTATAGCTCTTTCGCTGCACCTCGTTTCGACCTGTCCCAGTCTCGGACCCCGCGCTATGACCTGCTCGACATCTCCCGCTACAACAGGTTAACGCTCCAGACGACCCGAGGCTGTCCTTTGGACTGCGAGTTCTGCGCGGCTTCAAGGACGCTCAGCACCTACAAGATGAAGCCGTTGGAAACGGTCCGTCGGGACCTCGAGGCGATTCTGGCTCTATGGCCCCGCCCTTTCCTGGAACTGGCCGACGACAACACCTTCGTGAAGAAAAGCTGGTCGCGTCAACTGGCCAGCCTTTTGAAAGAGTATCCGGTCAGGTGGTTCACGGAGTGCGATATCTCGATCGCTGACGACCCTGAGCTGTTGGAGCTGCTGGCGACCTCTGGCTGTGTCCAGGTTCTGATCGGACTGGAGTCGGCGGAGCCGGAAGGTCTGCGCGGGTTGGACAGCCGAGGCTGGAAGCTGGCTCGCTACAACAGCTATCACGAGAAGATCGCACGGATCCAGTCTTACGGTATCTCCGTCAACGGCTGCTTCATCATGGGTCTGGACAGCCACACGGCGGAGACCTTCGAGCAGACCCGGCGCTTTGTGCAGGAGTCCGCGCTATCTGAGGTTCAGCTGACGGTGCTGACCCCGTTTCCTGGGACCGCGCTGTACCGCCGTCTTCAGGGGGAGGGTCGCTTGCCCGACCAACCTTACTGGGACCGCTGTACGCTTTTCGACGTGGTCTTCGAGCCGGCCCGAATGTCGATGGGTGAGCTGGAAGCGCAGTTTGAAGATCTGATGGCGGCCGTCTACTCTGACGATATGGTCGCCGCTCGCAAGGCGAACTTCCGACGCTGTTTGAGGTCGGCTGCGGCGCATCGAGCGGAAAGGGATGAGAATGAAAGAGCTGTTTGAGAGAGGCTGGCGCCTCCTGACCTTTCGCAGCACCAAGAAGGAGCTGCGTGATCTGGGGGGCCGTGAACTGGGCTACGGTCTGGCCTGGACCTGGCTGGTCGGGATGGGCCGCTGGTGGGACGACCCCGGCGCTTCTCTTCCTCAGCATCTCGGTCTGGGGTCGCTCGTCTACGTGGTCTGTCTGGCAACCCTGCTGTGGGCGGTGCTGGCTCCGCTGAAACCCGACCATTGGAGTTGGACGAACGTGCTGACCTTTGTCACATTGACCTCACCGCCAGCCATTCTGTACGCCATCCCTGTAGAGAGGTTCACGCCGCTGGACACGGCGCGGCTGCTGAACGTGATCTTCCTGGGCGTGGTAGCAACGTGGCGAGTGGCGCTGCTGGAGTTCTATCTCAGGAGGTTAGGCGGTTTGAGCGGCGCCGCAGTGCTGAGCGGTGCCCTGCTCCCCCTTACCTTTGTCGTGGCGACTCTTTCCTACTTGAACCTGGAGCGGGCCGTGTTCGAAGTGATGGCCGGCCTGGACACGGCGGGGACCGCGAACGACACGGCGTACCTTGTCCTACTCGGTATTACTGTCCTATCGATCTACGCGGTCGTGCCTCTTCTCCTCATCTACGCGTGGTGCTGCTACAAGCGCTGGCGGGCACGCCAGGCGGCCGCGAAAGGCGAGTAGGTGTCTCGAGGCGCTCTCCACCCGTCCTGCATCCTTGGGCTCAACGAAACCTCCGCCGGCGTGCTCTCGATCACCATCATGGCGCGGATGAGATCATCTCTGCCCGCCTGGGGATCGCCGGTCACCATCTGGGCGCGGAACGCCTGGGGGATATTATGGATACGTGCGCTCTTTGCCCGTCATCGGGTATACTGGTATCCGGACAGCGGAACGATACCAGGACGTGACGGATATGCCCGTGTCGTTACAGCAAGAAGAAGGGATGGACATTGCGATGCGCGCCACACACAACGCTCTCTCCAACGACGAAGTCCGCGAGGCCATCGAGGCTCACCGGAAGTGGGAAAGAGACCGAATCACCGAGATGAACATCGCCGTGGAAGCTGGTGAGGCGAGGGGTGAGGCAAGAGGCAAAGCTGAGGGTGAAGCCTCCGCTCGACTGGATATTGCTAGAAGTCTGCTCGCTAGCGGCCAATCCGCAGATTTGATTTTCCAGGTTACCGGCCTTCGGACCGACGAGTTAGAGTAAAATGCGCGCCACACACAACGCTCTCTCCAACGACGAAGTCCGCGAAGCCATCGAAGCTCGTCGAAAGTGGGAAAGAGACCGAATCACCGAAATGAACATCGCCGTGGAAGCCGGTGAGGCCAGAGGCAAGGCTGAGGGTAAGGCTGAGGGAGAGGCCTCCGCTAAACGGACTATTGCTAAGAGTCTTCTGGCCAGTGGTCAATCCGCAGAATTGATCTACCAGGTCACCGGCCTTCGGGCTGACGAATTAGAGTAGAGAGCTCGACTCGTTACGGGGCGATCCCGGGTTGCGCCGAGGGCTAGATCTCTTCGAAACGCTCATCACCTTTGGGGCGCGGTTGAGATCATCTCTGCCCCTTAGAGGTCGCGGTTCACAACCGGCCCAGCGCTTGTCCCTACCGGGTAGCGAAACTCTGTTCGACGACGAAGACGTTAAGCTTCCTACGGCGACATCTCGCGCCTCTGGTCAAGACGCCTTCTATAGAGGATCTCGCTGAGTTCAAGTGCCTCACTGATTTCCCCGCTTCTTTCTTCGTTCGGGTCGGCTTGCATCCGCGCTGCGACTGACGCTCCGCAAGACGGACAGCTCAAGACCCTCTCCTTCACCGTATCGTTCAAGCGGGAGTACAGGTCCCTGGCTTGCAAAAAGTCCTTCGAGCAATTTGGGCAAAGAACAGATGCGAGCATGTTTTCGTGGAAGGCCGTCATAGCCGATACCCAGGGGTTCATTTGGAGATTCTCTCACACAATTTTCTGACATCTGCGAAGCCTCCACGACCTTGACGTACTTATCAGCGTTGTTCGTCGTCTCTCGCCTCCTGGATTGCAAGCTAAACCGCCCGGTCGCCTGCAGATTCTACCAGCACCTCACGTGGCAAGCCCGCTGGCCATCCGCAGAGCCTCGACTCTTCAGCCGTGTAGGAGCCTGGATATTTCAGACCGTCGCGTTTACGCGTACTTTGCGAGTAGGCCCAGGAATGTCTCCTCGTCCGGTATCGGTCGAAACTCTTGGATTTGCGAACCCAGCCTATCGAAGACCGCGAAGGCGGGAATCTCCTGGTTGGCGGGGATAAGGCTAGCCCAGTTCCACGGCCTCTCCACATCGACCCAGGTGAAGAGAAGGGAACGACACTTCTCTGACCACCGGTTGAGGTCGCGGCTGGAGTATCGAGGCGACACGGAAGCCGGGTAGCCATTCAAGACCACGACGGTGCCGTTCTTGATTTCGCCATTGACGATGCGTACGGTTCTGTCTCGATAGTAACTGCCCAGGTTGCTTCGCGAAGAGACCTCGCCGCTCAGGGTATCTACAGCTTCGAAGAAGGAATCGTTCTCGTCTACCAGCGTCGATACGGCCCACGTCTCCTGGTCGCGAAGCACCTCAGAGAGTGCTCGAAAGCTCTCTGCGACCTTCTGGAGATCGTCAGTGAAGGTCAGAACATCGTAGATGCGCCACGTCGACCGCATCCAGGTAACTCGGAACTGCTGCTGCAGCCTGCTAAGGGCGCCCAAGACGGCCGCGTGCGAGGTGTCGGTGACCTCACTACAACGGAAGCTCGTCAGAACCGTCGTGCCCTGGCGCTCCTGGCTCCCAAAGTCTTCGATTTCCATATACACGTTTGCGCCGCCCTCCTGGATTGTTCAAGTCGCCCATGCGCTAGACAATCCTCAGTTCTCCCTTCTAATGCAAACCCCGCTGCCTCCCATCCTCCGGGCGCCTTGTCCCTGTTGGGGAACGACAGGTCGATGTCTCGTCGCGCACCGGTTCCCGAGGAGGTTCCTGCACCCGAGGTCGAAGCTGGGCAGGTGAGAACCCGGACCTCAGCTGAGATTGTGAATTCCCTTATCCTGTCGGTTGGGCCGGTGGTTCGATGACCGGGCAGTCCGCTCCCCGCCGCTTCCAACCTCTCCGCTACTCCGTGACCCGCGATGTCGTGGAGGATTGGGGTCCGAAGCTCGTCGAGTTGCGTGGTCAGCGTCTGCTGTCTCTGCACGCCCAATGGGAGGACCCGGTTCCTGGTCCCAAGGGCTAGTGGTCCGACGGGCCGGTGTTCTTGACCTTCGACCGGTCTCGACTGGAGCTTCATGCGATGTGTATGGAGTTCTCCGTCTCCGTGGACACCTGTGACTTCGACCCTTCAGAGGTGGAGGGGGACGACGGCGAGTCGATCAAGGTCGTTTGGAGGGACTTTCCCTGGCCGGAACTCGAGCGGTTCCGCGACCAGCCTCTCATCGGCCTGGCGGCCATCGAGGGCCACTTCGACGGCACGAGCAAGTTCAAGGGCATGAGCCTGGAGTTTCCCGACGGGAGCTTCTGCTACTACGATGCCGGAGACGAGCTTGGCTACAGGTTCTCCACCCTCCCGAAGGCCGAAGACTACGGGGACAACCTGGTCCTGACCTGGACACTCGCCCACAAGTTCTTCTAGCTCCTCCTACCCGGGTGTTCTCTATGCGCCACAGTCTTTCGGTTTGGGGACCGCGGTTCACCACCGGGGCGTGGATGCGGACTCCGCCCTCGGTCGCTACGCTGTTGCCGAGCGGTCGGGGTCAGTCCTGGAGCTCCACGGTCGACGGCTGAGCATTGCTGGTCCGAGCACAGGCTCGGTGCCGGATGCGCACTTCGAGCGACAAGCGCTGGCTCCCGTGACTCCGGTGTCTCACAAGAATGGGAGCGATGGAGGATAGGCCTGACTAAGCATGAACCTGCTTCCTATGCTCGAGAGACTGCAGCTTGCCCACGTGGGTCCGGCCGACGAACTGGACATCCAGCTCGCCGAACGGCTGAACCTGCTAGCGGGCGACAACGGCCTGGGCAAGAGCTTTCTGCTCGACGTTGCCTGGTGGGCGCTGACACGAACCTGGGCTCGAGAGCTGATTATTCCTCATCTTCCCCCGGCGGAGCCGTCGATTGAGTCGGCTTATCACGGAAAAGGCTCTAGAACGGTGACGTTCAAAAGCCAGTTCGATCGAGCCCGTGAAAAATGGGTTGTAAAGCGGGGGCGCCCCGCAATCCCAGGCCTTGTGATCTACGCTCAGGTCGACGGAGGATTCTCGGTCTGGGACCCCGCTCGGAACTACTGGAAGGCTGATATGCCGGACCGGCCTCAGGCCTACCTGTTCGGGGCTCAGGAAGTGTGGGACGGCAACTCTCTGTGCGAAGGGCTGCTTCGGGACTGGGCGTCCTGGCAGCGGGAACAGAGCACGGCTTTTGATCTTCTCAAGCGGGTGCTGCTGGATCTGTCACCATCCTTAGAGGAGCCGTTGCTACCCGGACCGCTGCGCAAGGTGTCCCTGGACGACCCTAAACGTCATCCGACGCTCTCGATGCCCTACGGGCAACACGTTCCGCTGATCCACGCCTCTGCAGGAATGCGCCGAATTGTGGCTCTCGCATACCTGCTGGTATGGACCTGGCAGGAGCACCTGGAGGCCTGCCGGCTTACCGGGGAAAGCCCCGCCAATGAAATCATCTTTCTGGTGGACGAGATCGAGGCGCATCTCCACCCGCAGTGGCAACGCCGCGTCTTGCCGGCTTTACTCAAAGTTATGGATACCTTACAGAGCGGGCGCGGCGCCGCAGTGCAGGTGCTTGCCGCGACGCACTCGCCGCTAGTTCTTGCCTCGGTCGAGCCCACCTTTGACGAGTCGCGAGACGCGATCTGGGAACTCAAGCTAACAAAAGGCGAGGTTTGCTTGGAGAAGTTCGGCTGGCATCGCCGCGGTGATGCCTCGGCCTGGTTGACCTCTTCGGTATTCGAATTAAACGAGGCTCGGTCCGTTGAAGCCGAAGGCGCCCTGGAACGGGCCAGAGAACTCCTTCGGCAGCAGAAGCCCGAGCGTGCAGAAGTACTGGAAGTCGACAGCCTGCTGCGCGCCGCACTGAGCGACACAGACGGGTTCTGGATCCGCTGGTCGGCCTACCGAGACCAGTTGGCATCGTGATCCACGTACCCTTAGCGCCTGAGCCACCAGCATTTCATCGCAAGGTACGAGAGCCTGGTCTGTGGGCTGTTGCGGAGATGGCTGGGGAGACCCCTGTTCCGCCTCGGACGCGAGGCGTTGCCAAGGCGGCTATCTCGACGAGTCGTGACGGTATCCCGGCAAGGAAGTTTCCTACTCTGTGGACCAAAGTCATCGGCGACGCGATGAAGCTGTACGACCAGACCTGCGCCTACTGCTGTTTTCGTATTCACCGTATAACGGGGGCCACCTCGATCGACCATATGGCGCCGAAGTCGCGCGCCTGGGACCAGGTCTATGAATGGACCAATTATCGCTTGGCCGCGTCTCGCCTCAACGCTCGCAAGAACGCGTTTCTCGACGTGATCGACCCCTGCGAGGCCATCGACGGATGGTTCGAACTGGAACTGGTCGACTTTCAAGTTGTGCCCTCCGGCCATCTCTTACAACATGAGCTCGATGCTGTAGAAGCCACCATTGCTCGCCTTAGGCTCAACGATCAGGACATGCGCGCCACGCGGACCGAGCACGCGGAATACTTCTGGAACCGTGAGATCAGTTTCGCGCACCTGCAGCGCGAGTCGCCCTTCGTTGCCCGGGAGCTAGTTCGCCAGGGTCGGGACGTCCAGCGCTAGCCAGCGCTTTGTGGCGGAACGCATTCAGTGCGCATTTCATAATGACTTCCGCGCACCAGTCCTGGAACGTAGAAGTACATCGAGGCCTCGAGATCACGAGTTCCGTAAGAAGGAACCCCGTCTACGAGATTGACAACCTGGTCCTAACTCGGACGCTCGCCCATAGGTTCTTCTAACGCCTCCACCCCGGTGTTCTCTATGCGCCATAGTCCTTCGGTTTGGGAAGCGCCATCGGGCAGATGAGATCATCTCTGCTAACTTGGGGATCGCCGAGCGTCGACGCGGGTTCACAGGATCTCGACCGCGAGGACGTGCTGGTCCATCGGGTCCAGGTCTACGATGCAGAAGCCCACAGCCGTCTCCTGGGCGATGGAGCGGGCATAGCGGGCGTTCTGATAATGAGCGAACTTGATGAACGCGGTCAGGCCCTCGGGGACGCTCTCTTCGATGACGAAGGACGTCTCTATCTGACTGGCCAGTTCCGACGAGACCTCCGTCATCCCCGCCAGGGCCGCTCGGCAGAGGTCGAGCATCGGCGGACGCAACCGGCGTCGGTGGTAGATCTTTCGCGCAACTTCGCGCACGGCTAGCACCGGGTCGGAGGTCCCGACCTCCCCTACCTCCTCCAAGAAGGTGTCGTCGGGCCAGACCCCCGCGACGCCCAGGGCCGCAAGGCGGACACCAAGCACGGGGTGGCGAAGTCCCCGCTCCACCAGGTCCGGCCGCCGTCCTGGATAACGCGAGAGCCCTCGCAGAACCGGCTCGAGCACTCTAGCGTTCTTCCATCGGGCGTAGCAAAGCCCGAGTTCGAAAGCAGGGCTGCCCTCGTCCGGCTCCACCTGTACCCCGTCGAGCAGGTCGGCCCTCAGTAGGTACGGGACGACCTCCTCCCAGGCCACGAAGTCGTCAGGGTGCTCCCCCAGACGAAGGGCGGCAAGACGGTCCAGATCCTGGCCGGTCTTCCGAGCGACCATCCAGGCCTGACGGCGCTCGAACTCCTCGTCCGACTCCAGGGCCGGCAGGATCAACTCCAACCAGTCCTCCTCCACCGTGGGATCCAGGAAGAAGTGAGTCAGACGTCGCGGCTCCTGCAGAATGCGCCGCTGATAGATGTCGTCCGTCGAAGCAGCGGCGACCAAGGCGGCCATCCCGGGTCGCGTCAGCAAGGCCTCCCGGAGATCCCCGCGGCTGGTCCAGAACTCTGCGGTCGTCCTGAGGAGACGAAGCTCTTTGAGCTCTCCAAAGCCACCCCCACGCCAGCCCCAGATGGGAGGGCGGAGGGACGGGAACCCGTGCTCCAGGGCGAACCTCAACCGCTCCTCGGTCGGTCTCCTCAGGAGCAAGGCCAGGACGGGGATCTTCTCGGAACCTTGAAGGGTGAGGACGAGACGGCGGTAGTCCTGTTCGCGCGTAGGCGATAGCTTCGCGATGATCCCGAGAGCTTGAACGGTGAACGCTCCATTTTGTGCGAGGATCCTGGAAGCGTCCAGGTCCTGCGACTCTCCCAGGAAATTCAGGTAGAGGAGCCCGAGTCGCACTTCCTCTCGCCGCGTTCCTTGCTGCACCATCAGGCGTGCCGCGTCGCGATAGGTCTGGCGCTCGGATGGCTTCAGACAACGGCACGCATGTCGAGTCTGGGCTTTCTGACCCCTCATCCCGCCAGGCCACACGAACCTTTGGAAGTTCCTGGTTGTGGAGTCGACGAGGTCGGCCGCGAACGGGTTTTGGAGGGTGGAGCGGAATCGGCGTTCCCGCCACTGGAGGGTGAGGCCGCGCTCGTGTCCTCCACCTTCCAGGAACTCCTGGCTGTCAGGGAGTTCGAGGGGATGAGTTACGGGGGAGCGGCGGAGGAATTCCAGGAGCGGTTCACCGGTCATTCCTCGGTGAGACCAGGAGAGCTGATGTCATCAGGTCGTGCTCGCGATCAAGGCTCGGAGCCAGCCGTTGGTGTGAGCTCAGGATATCAGCTCACGGACAGATGGGCAAGGAGCGACTCTCGTCGTAAAGAATATCTCAGGATGTCCGATCCTGAGGCGAGAATGAAGCTGGTACCGAGCGCGACTCCAATAGAGTTGCCTCGAATGGCCATCCCTGCCGTGGTTTTCTTTTCCATCTACGGGAGCACGATCCTGGCCGTTTTGATCAGCGAACTCTTAACCTGGGGTTCGCCGAACGGACCTCCGATATGGCCAAGCCTTGTCCTCGGAGTCGTTGCCGGTATCCTTGTCGCTCGACGCGTGTGTCGCGGCCACCCCTGCGGTCACGAGTTGCAGGAACAGCGGCCACTTCCCACCTCCGACCCGTGGCCGGAAGAGTCGGTCAGGGTTCTTGACCAGGTTGACGATCTTCTCAACAACCCGGAATGGGGCCTGGGACAGCGGCGATGGCGCGCGCTCAGGGCGGTCAAATTTCTGCGAAAGCATCGTCCGGACGGTCCAGAAGATCTTCGCCGTTACTTTCTTCAGCAGGAGAGATGGTGCCTGAACTTTGCGGGAAAGCCAGAAGAGGCTGCTCGTCTGACGACGTGACGCCCTCCGCCCGAACCGCCAGATCAGCGCTCGACCTTGTCCCTAGCGGGGAACGAAACTTTGTTCGACGGTGAGCAAGGATAGCGCCAGAGCTCAGACCCCTGTCAGAGCCGTGGCGGTTTGGCAACCCAGTCCCGTAGCGCTTCCGATAAATTCGCGGCCTGGGATCGCCGATCACCATCGTAGAGCGGATGAGATCATCTCTGCCAGCCTGAGAAGATTGTAGACACGTGCGCTCGATGTCCGTCATCGGGTATACTGGTATCCGGATGGAACTGACTCTACTCAACGACATCTTGTTCAAGGTCGTTTTCGGGACGCAGCGCAATGCGGAGGCGCTGCGCGGTCTGCTCAATGCCATCCTCGGTCTGCAGGGCGAGGATCGTATCCAGAGCGTTACCCTGCTGAATCCGCTGCGCGACAAAGAGAGGCTCACTGATAAGGGCACGGCTCTCGATGTGAAAGCCCGCGACGGTCGAGGCAGCCTATACAACATCGAAGTTCAGGTCCAGGCTCAAGAGGCGTATCGCGAGCGCTCGCTTTTCTACGCAGCCAATCTGATTAGCAGTCAGGTCGAGGCGGGGCAAGACTACCGCCTACTCCGCAAGACGATCCACATCTCGCTGACGGACTTCGTGCTCTTCCCAGACCTCGAGGACCTCCACAGCACCTACGTTCTTTATGACCGCCAGCACGATTGTGTCCTTGGCGATCTGCTCGAGCTTCACTATCTAGAGATGGCAAAGTTCCGAATCGACGATCACGAGGAACTCTCGAGTTCGCTCGATCGCTGGTTCTACTTTATGAGGACAGCGGAACGATACCAGGACGTGACGGATATGCCCGTGTCGTTACAGCAAGAAGAAGGGATGGATATTGCGATGCGCGCCACACACAACGCTCTCTCCAACGACGAAGTCCGCGAGGCCATCGAGGCTCGTCGCAAGTGGGAACGAGACCGAATCACCGAGATGAACATCGCCGTGGAAGCCGGCGAGGCGAGGGGTGAGGCAAGAGGTGAGGCCAGAGGCAAAGCTGAGGGTGAAGCCTCCGCTAGACTGGATATTGCTAGAAGTCTTCTCGCTAGCGGCCAATCGGCAGACTTGATCTACCAGGTCACCGGCCTTCGGGCTGACGAGCTGGAGTAAAGTGTTTGTCCCCACGGGGAACGAAACTTTGTTCGACGATGGGAGCGCTAACAGACCGAGTCGGTAGAGAGGACGTCAACCTTCGTTCGAAGTCTGCTCCCAAGCCGCCAGGCGTTGCCTCCACTCGGCGGCCCTCTCCGGCTCCGCCTCCAACCCGTAACAGCCGTCGAAGATGTTGATCAGCTCTCCGAAGGCGGCTTCCGCGTCGCCGCGGTCGGAGCCGTTGGTGGCGGCTTCGAGGAACGATAGGCCTTCCGCCCTGAGGGTCTCTCCACCATCTCCCCGCATCATCATGGAGCCGCAGGCGACCTGAGACTCGGTGTGTCCGCCGAGCGCGGCGAGGCGATACCAGAAGCGAGCACGGGTGAAGTTTTTCTCGTACCCGTCCTCTCCCCAGATGTAGCAGACGGCCAGGTCGCGCTGAGCTTGCAGCGACCCCAATTCGGCTGCCCGGAGCAAGAGGTCGCGCGTCTTAGAACCGACCCTGCGATCCGAAGAGACCTGGGAGAGGTAGAGCAGGTACTGCGCTTCGGCGTCGCCCTCGGTGGCGGCCTGACGGACGGCTCTCAGGGTTCGAGAATCCAGAGTGCCGGCAATATCTCGCAAGGCCACGAAATCCATAATCCGAAATTCTGGCCGGCGCCTCCAACCTCCTCGCGCGAAGGTTCACTGAGCAGGGACGGAACCGATAGCTCGAACTTGAAGGGGACCGCGATCACCATCGGGGCGCGGATGAGATCATCTCTGCCCACCTGGGGATCGCCGGGAAGAAAACTTTGCTGGTGGCTACTGACTGCGGAGACGCTGGGGCGGATGTCTCTGGTCTGAAGGGAGAGCGTCATTGACGATGCAGGGCCAAATCAACCCGTGGAGGTTGGCGATCTGGATTCTGGCGGCTGTCTACGTCGCCCTCACCGCCTGGTGGGTCCAACCCAGGCCGGAGCCGGTCGAGGAGACGATTCCGGTCACTAGGGCCATCCCCTCGACCTGGGTAGAGCAGGCCAGAACAACCTCTCCAGACGGCCTGCTGGACGCCGTCATCGCGCACGCGGATCCGGCGGAGACAAGACAGACAGTGGGTGAGGAGGGAAGGCCCAGCGTACAGATACCGGTGGAGGGGGACGAAGCGTTGGAGGACCGCTTGCTCTCGGTCCGAGTCGTCCCCAAAGGAGAACCGCTGGAACGGGAGAGGCCTTACTTCTGGATCCAGAGCAGTCTCTTCAGGGAGAGAGTCGCCGAGAAGTCGGTGCTGACCGGCTACGACGCTCCAGAACTGCAGGCGACCTGGGAAGGCAACGGCGCCCTCCTGGTCCACGGCAAGGTCGGCAAGGTAGAGCATAAGACGCCGGAGGCCGTCGTGCCGAGCGCTGGAACTCCCCGGAGGGTCGCGCTCAGATACGCCCTTGACGCGACGAACCCGTAGCGCTCCAGCACTGATGAGTCGCTAGTGAAAGCCCAACACGTACACGAAAGCTTTGGGGAACCCGCTGTCATAAGCCCCGTCGAGATCGTTCTCCTCCACCCCCTCCAGGACCAGGTACGGCCCGTGAATGGCGCCCTCAACCATGACCAACCTGAAGGTGTAGGTTCTTTCCCAAAGAGGCAACGCCCTGACCGTTTTTCTGCCATCCGCCCCATCCTCGGTCCAGGTCCCTCCCCCGCCGTGAAGGGTCATCTTGTTGCCGCGGATAGAGTAGGTGCCCTGTTCCTGGAAAGTGATGACGGCGCCGGTGCTGGCTCCGATGGTGCCCTCCAGACTGTAGGAGTCTTTCCCGAACCTGTAGCTTCGAGCCGCGAGCGAGGTCTTCATCCGGACGCCGTTGACGGGCTGGCTATCGTAGTTACCGTCGTCCCTGAAGGTCCAGTCGCCCCCGGAGACCACGCCCGCCGGTTGGACGTTGCCCTCCAGGAATTTCTCAACCTCTGGCCGGTATGAGGTGTCGTTGTACGAGGCAGTCACGGCCGTGTAC
>JAEXNA010000022.1 GCA_023447635.1 Vulcanimicrobiota bacterium
GATGGAAACTTAGGCGCTCCTCGCTGCGCCGTCAAAGTTAGTTGAGAGGAGGTCCGAGACCCAGCCCCGACCATCAGGGGATGGAAACTTAGCGGCTTTTTCCTTGGCCGCAGAGGAGGAACCGGTCCGAGACCCAGCCCCGACCATCAGGGGATGGAAACAAGTCTGACAGTCTGTCAACAGCTATTTTCTGGGTGGTCCGAGACCCCGCCCCGACCATCAGGGGATGGAAACAGGCCGATCGCGCGATCTCCTTTTCTTTGCCAAGTCCGAGACCCCGCCCCGACCATCAGGGGATGGAAACATCAAGCCACTCCTTCTGGCAAGCTGGGAATGAATCGTCCGAGACCCCGCCCCGACACTCAGGGGATGGAAACTCAAGGTGGTGTTGTAACGTTCAACTACCTCCTCTTGTCCGAGACCCCGCCCCGATCGTCAGGGAATGGAAACGTGTTTCCCAAGGTGTGGACCTCCTCATGTTGGGTGGTCCGACACGCAGCCCCGCAAGGCGTAGCCGTTACCCCGTCACTCAGGGGGTGGAAACTATTCGAGGGGGAGACTTCCGCCTTGAATGGTCCCGGTCCGAGACCCAGCCCCGACCATCAGGGGATGGAAACACAAAGGGGGAAGGGTTGCGCGACAAGTTTGGTACGTCCGAGACCCAGCCCCGCAAGGCAAAACCGTTACAAAGTCTCGTCAGGGGATGGAAACCTCCTCGACGTAACCGAACGGGATCCCCTCAAGTTGTGCCCTGTCCGAGACCCCGCCCTGCAAGGCGAAGCCGCTACGCATTTTCGTCAGGGGATGGAAACTCGACGGGGGAGGGACCGCGCCAGATTACTGCGGTGGTCCAAGACGCAGCCCCGCAAGGCGCAGCCGTTAGGCAGTCTCGCCAGGAGATGGAAACGTAGCCGTACTGTGTGAGGTCTGTGCTCACAGATAGCCCCGTCACTCAGGGGATGGAAACGCGAGGGCCTCGTTAAGGGTTTCGATCTTTGCTTTGGTCCGACACCCGACCCCAACACTCAGGGGATGGAAACACGGTATCTACTCCTCTGGTATAGTGTGGGGGTAGTCCGACACACCGACCTTGCAAGGCGTAGCCGCTACCCCGTCACTCAGGGGATGGAAACGTGATAGATGCCTTCCTGGTGCGCTGGAACGCAACGTTCAACACTCACCCCCGAAGGGCTCGGCCGTTATGCTGGTAAGGCACTCTCTTCGAGGCAATCGAGCCGTTGCTCGACCTCGGCCAGCCGCTTCTGGGTCGCAACGCAGTTGAAAGTGAGGGATTCCAGGGCGTCCCTGGCTTGAGCCTGGGCTTCGGCGACGTGATCAATTCCGGCTAGAGCTGCCTGAAGACCTTTGCTAACCTCTTGCAGCCCGTCTTCGGTGCGGCGATGGGCCGCCTTCAGTTCCCGAATGCTGAGTAGGGTGAGTTTGAAGTTGTCTTCGCCTTTGTCAGTAGCCATGTAAATAGCTTCGACGCACCCTCGTCCTCACCTAGCTCAGCGACCTGCGCATCATGATGTCGATCTGGTCGTCGTCTCCCATCCGGAAGACGTGCTGGCCGAACGGCTCGAAGCCGTTTTTCTCGTAGAACCGCAGTGCGCGCGTGTTCTTCTCCCACACACCCAGCCAGAGGAAGGCCCGGCCCTGAGACCTCGCTACCTCCACCGCCTTCTCGTAGAGACGTTGGCCCACGCGCTGACCCTGACAGCTCGCCAGCACGTAGATGCGCTCGATTTCGAGTGAGGTCGGGTCCTGGAGTTCGGTCTGCGCCGAGCCGGAGTTCAGCTTCAGGTATCCGACAGGACGGTCTCCATCAAGGGCCAGATAGAAGTGCGACTCGGGATGGGCCAGTTCGGAGCGGATTTTCTCGGGTGAGAAGCTTTCGCGCAGGTATTTCTCCATATCGGCTTCGGTGTTGTCCCTGGCGAAGGTCTCCACGAAGGTGTCGATGGCGAGATTTCGCAGGGCCTCGGCGTCTTCTTTCGTAGCTGGTATGATTCTCATCCTACTCTCCTGTTTCGCGGGCGCGCATGGCGCGGCCGATGGGGTGCTCGCCCAGCGCTTCTGCGGCGCCCTGACGGTCGCGTCGTTCACGGTTCTGGCTTAGCTTGAACTTGCCCACCAGGCTGGTGATCGTCACCTGCAGGCCAACGATCGCCTTCATCATGGTTTCGAGCGATTCCGGCGTCGCGTCGCGCATCTTCCAGGGCACGGGCTGCGACGCCTCGTGCTCCCGGGTCAGCCTGGCCACGACTCCACGCACGTACTTTTCGTCGTCGTGGACGGTGATGCGACCGTGGGCGTGTGCGACCATGTAGTTCCAGGTGGGGACCTGGTTGTGGAATTCGTGCTTGCTGGGGTACCAGGTGGGGGAGACGTAGGCGTCGCTGGCTCGGAAAATCACCAGCACAGAGTCGCCGTCCCGCGCCTCTCTCCATACGGGATTGTTGCGAGCGACGTGGGCCTGCAGGACGCCGAACTCGCCTTCGTTGCGGTGGAGGTCGAAGGGGATGTGGTTGGCGTCGAGCCCGGCCTGGCTGTGGGTGACGAGGGCGCCCAGTGGGTGCTTGGTGATCAGGTCGTGGAGCGCCTCGACGCGCGGCTCGTCGAAGTGCGGGGGGATGTACATGGGTCCGACTCCTCTCTGAGCTGTAGCTTAAGGGTTATCTGGTCCAGGGTGAAGGTCCAGTTTGGCGGATCCCGATGGACCAGTTGGAGGTGGGGGAGGGAGTTGGAGGGGACGCGAAGGTGGGAGGTGATGAGCATGCAGACTGTTGGCAATCACCGCCTGATCGTATCGCCTGGCCTGGAGACATTATGATCTATTTCTGGAGATATAAGCTGCGTAAACTTACCACTATGGGTCGCAAGAGCTATCACGGCCTGCATCTGAGCACATCGAGCCCTCAGCATCTCCTAGAGCAGGTCGCAAAGGCTGTAGAACGCGGTCGCCGGAAGCTTGTCCTGGAGCTAGATGCCCCAGCAGAGATGATGGACGCTTTTGCGTCTTATCTCGTCTACGGGCAGAATGATGCTCACGTCTTCTTGCGGGAGGTTACTCTTCAGCTAAAGCCTCAGGCGAAGAAATTGCTAGAGGTCACGCTGGGAGAGAGGGACGCGTTGCTCACTTTGAACAGCGAGGGTATCAGCGACCTGGCCTACGCTTTCGCACAATTCGAAAAAGGCGAGTATCATTGGGCTGTCGTCGACCCGGCTCTCGAGAGAGAAGAGGACCAGTGGTTGACGGTCCACCCGTTTCCGAAGCGAATCCCGAATCAGGCGCTCGGCCGCTTTCCCTACGACTGAGGCTTCGGCAGCGAGAAGGGGAGGCCCGTTGAGGGTGAAGCGGCTAGCTTCCCAGTCAGCGTTCTTTGACAAGTCACAGTAGGTTATTGACAAGGGCAAGCGGGCGCGGCGTTTCGAGTGCGCCTTTGCCTGATGATGCTCGCCGGAGCGTTCCCCGCCGGGGAACGAAAACTGGTCGAACACTCCCGGGCGAGACGATGCGGTTTACGGCTGCTCGCCTTCGAGGGCGCTCAGTGCATCTTCCAGAGTTGGGGCGCCAGCCACGAATCCGACGAGGTCGACCAGACGGTCGGTGTTCGCGATAGTGCTGAGATGTGACTTTACTCGCTCGGGAATGGGGCCGAAGCGGGATTCGAGAGCGCGAGCGATAGCGGCCCGCAGGCTCTCCCTTTCGCGTTCGAGTCCCTGCTCGAGACCGCGTTCGAGACCTTGCTCAAGTCCTCGTTCGAGACCCTTTTCTATGCCTCTCTGTTCGACGCTGGTGATGTACGGCATGCTCTTGCTCCTCTCGAAATCGTAAAGGTCGTCGTTGAATGTATCTCGCTGGTCGGGGGTCAACATCATCACCCAGTCGAGCAGACGGAACAGCCCGCGAACTTCGGCCGCGGAGAGTCCTCTCTCGTAGAGCCCTCGGACAAGCTTGAATTTGGCTTCACGTCGAAGAGGCGAGTTAGGGCCGGTCCTCTGCACGTGGATCGTGGCGGCCAAGAGCAAAGCGAAGGGGTTCGTGGAGGCTTCGAGCTCTGGCAATCTGCTCTCGAAGTCCAGGAGCTTGGCGACCGGAAACTCGAAGCGCTGCTTCGTGCCCCAGACGTCCGTCTCGCACGAGGTAGGCCTCCAGCTCTTTTTGGCGTCGCCAAGGATGGCCAGACTGCAGATCGGCTGCTCGTAGTGATCGAGCAACCGGTTGTAGTACCGCTGCATCCGTTGGGCAAAGCCAGCTTCTGGTTGGTTCTGGACCTCGATGTGAACGAGGACGAGAGCAGTTCCTCCGTCTCGACGCCGCACCTCGACGAGGGTGTCGGTGACCTGTCGACCCGCTCTGGAGTCGGGGGCGAGCTTGCGAAGCTCTTTGTCGAGGTAGCGGGGCTGGTGAGCCCAATCGATGTCGCTGTCGATGGAAGGAAAGAAGAAGCTGAAGAAGTCGGGGAGATATTTGGCCAGCGCTTCTTTCCAGGGAGTGTCATAGTCGTGTCGTCCCACATCGTATCCTTACTATAACCGAGGGGCCCGTCGTCGCATAGACAGGCCGGATGAGCGGTACTTGGCGTCGGCGACAAGATGCCCCCCGGACACCATGTTAAAGTTTTCGTCAGAGGAACTACGACAAGAGGGCGACGGGGGCGGCGCGTCGCTCGAAAGGGCTGGACGGGAACGACTCGAAGTTGGGGGTCGCCTCTTTCGGGAGGCGTGGATTGAAACAGGCTCTAGAGCTACTCTGTCCACTCTCGCCTCGCGGCGAGAGTGGCTTTCTTTCGGGCTACTCCGACGGGGGGGCGTAGATGACCCCGACCGAGCGGTTGGTGCGCAGGCGCACTCCGGGCTCCGTCGCGTAGTTGACCTGGGCGTACATGCCCAGCGCCGAGTCGCCCGCTCCCAGAGTGACCTGCAGGTCGTGCTGAGTGGTGTTCGGCTTGGGATCGAGCGGGATGGCGATCCAGTAGGCTCGGATCCAGCGCGGGGCGATGTTCAGCTGGGCGAAAAGTTCGGGCTCCCAGGCGTAGAGCAGATGTTTTTCCGCGACCTCCTTACCGTCGACCTTGATGTCGAACGACGGCGGGTCGGGCAGAAAGCGCGGTACGTCGATCGCGTCGCTGTGCTCGAAGATGACGACCTGCAGATGCGGGTTCGGCAACTCTAACACCTCGGGCTCTTCCGTGCGGTGGGTGAGCAGCAGCCCTAGAGAGGGCGGAGTGTAGTACAGCACGGAGAACCAGTTCGCCTCGGGCGAGAGCAGGTAGCGCCTCATCTCTCCACCTGCGGCCCCTTTGCGATAAGGCATCTGAGGGCCGTTGAGCTCTCCCATCGTTTCGATCAGGACGCTGTCAAAGCGCAGCCCCTCGGGCGTCGGACGCAGCAAGAGCGGCATCCTGATATCGTCGCCGTCTAGGTCGTCGGCCATAAAGCTTCCCAGCACGTTGGTTTCGTCGATCTGCCCAAGCGGAATCTCCCCGGTCAGCATGAGCTGCGAATTTGCCACAGGCACCGTAGGAGCGGGAGTGATGGCTCGTAAGGTCGTCGTGGTCAGGGAGACGTTGACCACGCTGGGCGCGGACTGCGTCGCCTTGATGTCGCTGACGGAGAACGGCGAGTCGGGGGTCTGCGCCGTGGCGGCGGTGGCCAGCAGTCCAGCCACGACCAGGGAACGGAAAAGCTTCTTCATACGCCTGAGGTTTGGACCGCGCCGCCAACCTCCTCCGACCCCTCCAACCTGATCTCCCCAAAAAAAAGAGGGCCCCTGGCGGGGACCCTCTGCAAGTACCTGCTCCGCTGGAGCCTAAGGCTCGAGTCGCAGTCTCGCGGTCTGGCTCACGTTCCCGAGGCGGGCCGTGATGGTGACCGTCTTGCGGGTGTTTGGACGAGCGGCGACCACGTTGCCTGAGGGGCTCACCGTGACCGACGGGTCCGACGAGGTCCAGGTGACGCTGTTGTTGGCGTCGGCTACAGCGCCATTGGCGCGCACAGAGAGAGCGTAGAACGCCTTCTGGAAGCTACCGTTGCTGACATAGCCGTCCGACGGCACGCGGTAGGTCACGGGCGAGATCACCAGGTTGGTGACCGCCGGGTCAGCGAAGGTCAGGACAGGCGCCTGCGCCGTGCCTTTGACGTCGTTGACCGAGGCTGAGACGGTCATCGCGGCCGCGTTCGAGACGCGATAGGTCAGGACGCCGTCCGACTCGGGCACGTTCGAGATCCGCGCGGTCGAGTGAACGACCGCCGTTCCTGCGCTGTTCTTGACCTCCCACAGCGCGGTGTTGGTGACGTCGCGCTGGGAGCCGTCGGAGAGTCGGGCCATCGCCTGGTAAGAGACGGTCGTCGCGGTACGAGTCTTCTCGCTGACGGTGACGCCGGTCACGTGAGGCAGGTCGCGGACCAGGTAGAACGCTACCGGGCCCCGGGGCTCGGAAAGCTGTCCCCTGAACGGATCCAGGGTGCAGATGATCTCGTTCGAGCGACGGAAGTTCGAGACGTGGATGAAGGTTGCGGTCAGGCCCGAGCGGTCGAAACCGGCCGAGCCCACCATCACCTTCCAGTTGAACGTTCCGATATTCCAATCGCCAACGGTGTCCGAGCCGTTGATTGGCAAGAAGCCCTCTCGGCGCATACCCAGTTCGGTGTGCTGGTCGATCCCGGTTCCACCGGTAGCGGAGATGATCGTTTCCATCTCTTCGGCGGAAGGGACCCTCCACGAGCCTGCGGGAGCGCCGTCCACCACGTAGGTTCTCAGCATAAAGTCCAGCCCGCGGACATCGCTGAACACCACAGGCCGGCGCGTCCACAGTCGGTTGTTGGCGCGGTCGAGCAGCACTTTCTCTTCGTCGAAGGCCAGCGGGTACTGCTGGCGCTGCAGTTTGGCGTTAGAGAAGTACTCGTCGATCGCCCGCTCGGCCTCGAGCAGACGGCTGGGGACGGCCGAGTGCATCGCCTCGACTTTCAGGTTCAAGACGATCTGCTGAAAATTGAGCGAACGGTTCAGGTGATAGTTCGCCTTGTCCTTTTGCGCGGCGCCGTACAGGCGCGGAACGGCGGCGTCGAGATAGAGCCCGATCAGGCCGGGCTGCACCTGTCCGGTGTTGCCGATCTGCGGCAGTTCCAGGTTGTTGGCCAGCGTCAGAGTGTTGTCGTAACGGCTTCGGATGCCGCTCTTTTCGGCGTCGACATCGGCCTGGATAGGCGGGTTGTTGACGTCGGCAGCCCACTCGGTCAGGCGATTGGTGTCCTGGGTAGCGCTGGCGCGCGCACTATCGAGCTGGCTGTACTTCAGATTGTAGGTCTGCAGGTTGCCCTGGGCCGAGATCTGTCCGCTGAGCCGCTCGATGTCCTGACGGACCTGGTCGATAGCGGTCAGGACGTCCGCGATAGAGGGGCCAGAGTTGCCGAGGAACCCTTCGAGCCAGCCGAAGACGGTCCCCTGAATGTTGCTTTCGATGTAGCCCAGCGCGGTGTCGGCCAGCTTCTTGGCGAAGATGTCGAAGATGCCGGGGAGGGCGACGTTAGCCTGCAGAAAGCGACCGTTCGAGGCGCCGGGCGAGACCTCTCCCACCAGTTGGGCGAGCAGGGCATCGATACCGCCGTTGGCGCGCGCTTCGGCGAAGAATAGCCCGCTGTCGAACGCGGTGTCTTCGAAAAGGTGCTCGGGGTTGGTGTCTTGAGCTAGCGCGAGAAAGCCGAAGACGGCCTGCGCGGCTTCGTCGAAGGAGAGTTCCGGGTGCGCTTCGTGATAGAGCGCGATCAGCGAAGAGACAGCGTCGACTCCGACCACGTCGCCCTCGACCGGTTGCGGAACTTCGGCATAGAAGGTACCCTGGCCGTCGCCTGCGTCCAGGTGATCGCCATCTTCGACGGTCATGGTGACCTTCAGCGGCGAGACGGTGCCCTGGGCGTTGATGTTGGAGGGGGAGAGGGAGCCGGAGGGGAGGGTCAGCGAGGCGAGCCCTGCCAGGGCGGGCCCTTCAGCCAGAACTTGACCGCTGGAGTTGGTCACGGTGACCTGGCCGTTGACGGTCGGCCCTTGCACGAAGAAGTTGGCCGCGGTGCCAGAGGGGGGCGCGTCGGTACCGGTGCCGGTGGCGACATAGTCGGAGGATGAGCCGCATCCGGCGGTAAGGAACAGCGTGACCGCTACTCCCAGAAGGGAACGTTTCATGGAGCCTGCTTTCGAGAACGGGTTCAGGGCAGAGCTTCAGATGGATGTCTGAGAGTCTATCGCCCGGGCTACTGACGCAGGTGGAGAAAGGAGAGTTCCCTTCTCTCGGAAGAGAAGCGAGCGAAACACGACCCCAACAGCGCCCAACGCGGACGAGTCTAGCCCAGCGCGGGTCGTCTCACAATGCCACTATGGGGATAAAAAAGAGATTCTTTGGGTTGGCACGCGTTGGCGGGTTTGGCCGAGTTTGGCTGGGTGGGCCAGGCCGAAGTTGGCGGTTTGACGCCGGGAAATTCTGATTTGACGCCGAGTTTGGCGGGCTTGGACGCCGGAAATCGCGGGTTTGACGCCGGGAAAGTTTGGTTTGACGCCGCGAAGTTGGGTTTGGCGGGCCAGGCGAGGCGGGCCAGGCCGAAGTTGGCGTTTGACGCCGGGGAATTCCGGTTTGACGCCGAGTTTGGCGGGCTTGGACGCCGGAAATCGCGGGTTTGACGCCGGGAAAGTTTGGTTTGACGCCGCGACGTTGGGTTTGGCGGGCCGAGCTCGCCACGATTCGCCGAGGCGCGGAAGTTTCCGCGCATCGGCGAATAGTAGGGGCCGCTACGCTTTGACGTCGCCGGCCCAGCGGGTGCGGCGGCGTTCGGCGCGGCTGAGCTGGGGCAGGAAGCTGGACTCGGCGGCGGTGGCGAAGGAGCGCTCGATCTGGTCGGTGGTGGCGACTCCGTGATGGAGCAGCAAGCCGATTTCGCTGGCCAGGGTAGTCTTCTGCAGCGCTGGCGCGTCGGTGCTGAAGGTGTAGCGGATGCCGTAGTCGTCGAACAGCTTCAGCAGCTTTTCGTAGTCTTCGATACCGCTCAGTGCACCGGTCAGCAGGTTCGACACGACGCAAAGTTCGGCCACGATGCCGTGCTCGCGCATGAAGTCCAAACCGCGGTCGTCGCCGTTTTCCCAGAAAGCTCGGGCTACCACCAGCGGGTGGCCGACGCGGTCGGCTTTCAGGGCGGTCATGGTCGACATGAAGGTCTCCAGGTCGATGGCCGTGGTCTCTCCACAGTGCACCGTCCGGCCGACCTTGTCGCCGGCCAGGGCGAACAGCTCTGCCATTTTGTCCAGCTCTTCGGGGTCGGCCAGGGTGTTGGCCGACTCTGGCCCGGCCAGGTCGATCCCCACAATGGGCAAGCCTTCCTTAGCCCAGAGGGCCACTTTTTCGGCCAGGATGCGGTTCTGGTCGTAGGGCAGGTCGCGACCCAGGCAGACGATTAGTCCGGCCCGCAAGCGACCCTTGTAGGCCGTGCGAACTTCGGACACGCCCGAGCAGGCGGCCATCATCACGCGGTCCAGGTCCCAGATGCCTCCGCTGTTACGCTTCATCGGATTGAAACGCAGTTCCAGAGCACGGATGGGAAGCTGCGCCTTGGCGGGTACCACCGCCTCGCCTTCGCTGGACACTTTCAGGGCGCCCTGAGTCCGAGCCGCACCGTTCAAAGCGATCAGCACGCTTTCGCGCAGCGCTCCGGGGCCGGATTGGATGCGTTCGGCTACCTCATAGATCTCGAGGTAGCGCTCGAGGCTGCCAGAATTGTCCTTGCGGCGGTGGAGCAGGTCGGAAAACTCTTCGTAGCCGGTTACGGGCAGCCGAATCCCCCGATCAACGGCTGCCTCGAAGAGACGGTGGATCGGCACCGCTCCTCCCAGATGTACATGCTGTTCCACCACGCCTTCGGGCGGAATGCGGAGGCCAATGGCGTCCAACGGATTATTGTTTTCGAGGGTCATGGACTCGCCTTCGCATCGGAGTCTCTTCCCCCTACTGCCCGGAGCAGTTTCCCCGGGGAATTTCTCTACCGGTAGCTATCCCCAAAAAGGACTGCTCCCCCCCGGAAGCAAAACCAGGGAAGGGGAAATATCCCTCCGCGCCGGGCGAGGCGTAGAGCAGTAACCGAGGACCAACAGTACGATGAGCGAAAAGATGTTCCGAGTCACCCACTACGAGAGGGACCCTGTCAACGGGCCTGGTCAGTACGTGACTCGTCCTCTGAATTTGGAGGGGAATCCGTTCGTGGTGTTCTGCACCAGCAAAGAGTGCGAGCAGTTCTACGAGCGTCCCAACGCTCTTCCGCACTGGTCCGAGGACTGCAAAGAGTTCCTCGGCGTCCTGCGCTGTCCGACCTGCAACGCGCCGGTCTGCCGACCGCCCCGTCCGGGCGGCTCGGCTATCGTCTCCCCCTGAACCTCCCCCTCCCACCGGCCCTCAGGCCTGGAAAGCGAGCCCATGTCCACCTTTCGTTACAGCACTGGCAACAGCCAGATCGACAACGCCATCTCTGACCTGCTGAACCGGGTCGGAGCCACCGACAACGTCGACCTCTTGCACCAGATGATGGTGAGCGTGGTCAAAGTCGCTCAGGACCAGACCGAGCGCGGCGACATCAAGATCTTCAACAACACGCTCAAGGAGATGCGCTACTCGTTCAAGATGCTGCGTCCTTACCGGCGGGTTCGTAAAGTGGCTGTCTTCGGTTCGGCCCGCTGCGGTCCCGAGTCGGAAGACTACAAGCAGGCGGTAGATTTCTCGCGCAGGATCGCTGACCTGGGTTACATGGTGATCACCGGCGCGGGCCACGGCATCATGGAAGCGGGCAACCTGGGCGCCGGGCGCGAGCGGAGCTTCGGTCTGAATATTCGCCTGCCGTTCGAGCAGGTGGCTAACCCCTCGATCGCGGGCGACGAGAAGTTGGCCAACTTCAAGTACTTCTTCACCCGTAAGCTGGCCTTTATGAAGGAGACGCACGGCGTGGTTTGCTGCCCCGGCGGCTTCGGCACGCACGACGAAGGGTTAGAGGCGCTGACTCTAGTGCAGACCGGCAAATCGCTGCTAGTGCCGATCGTTTTCTTGCACCCGCCCGGCTCCGATTTCTGGAGCGACTGGCACAAGTACAACGCCGAGCGTCTGCTGGCTCGGGGCATGATCTCCGAGGCGGACCTGTCGCTCTACAAACTGACGGATTCCGCCGAAGAAGCGGCCGCCGAGATTCAGAACTTCTACCGTCGCTACCACAGCATGCGGTATGTCAAGAAAGACCTGATCTTGCGCTTGGAAGCGCCGCTGACGGAGGAAGAGATCGAGCTTCTCAACCAGGAGTTCGCCGACATCCTGAAGTCCGGCGCGATCGAGCCCACCTCCGCGCTCGACGAGGAGACCGACGTTTCGATTCGCCACCTGCCGCGCCTGCGTCTGAACTTTCGCCGTCGCGCCTCGGCCAGGCTTCGCCAGATGGTCGACCGGATCAACGGCTTCCCGCTGCCCGACCGCTGCAACGTCGAGGTGCCGGAGGCCGGAGCGGGCGGTCAGATTCCGGAAGAGGCTGAGGACGGAGAGAACTAGGCGATGGGTGAATCTAGCGAATTCGTCGGCTTCCTTTCCGGGGTGGCCAGCCGATTGCGGCACGACCTTAAAGGTGGGTTGATCACTCTGCGTATGGGGTTGGAGGCGCTTCCCGATGAGGAGGAGCTGAAGCCTCTGCTGGTAGAGCGCGCCTCTCAACTGGAGGGGCTGGCCGACAAACTGGTGTTGCTCCTGCGCATGGGCGAGATGAAGCCCGAAGCGGTCCGTCTGCCCGCCCTGCTGGGCGAATTCCGTCGACGCGCCGCCGACCTGTTCCCTGACCTGCAGTTGATCCTGCCCGACGACCTGGGCTCGGACCGTTCCATGCTCGACGCCGATGCGGTGCTCTACGCTCTGACCGAGATTGCCGAGAACGCCCGACTGGCCGGAAGCGACCATCTCACAGTCAGCGGCATCGTCTCCGAAGGACTGGTCGAACTGGCCCTCGAGGACAACGGCTCGGGTTTACTCGAGTCCGATCTGGCCGACCCGCTGGCCACGCTGTCTCCCCTCGGCATCTCCCGCTGGGGGCGGAGCGGGCTGGGAATCGCTATTATCGAGCGCTGCGCCAAAGGGCACGGCGGCTATCTCGCTCTCACTCCGGCCTCGGAAGGGGCGGGGGTCCGTCTGGTTTTGAGGCTGAGTCCGCAATGACCCCTACCTTTGATCAACAGCTGTTCCGGCAGACTCTGGGTCAGTTCGCGACCGGGGTCACCGTGGTCAGCTTTTTGCGCGATGGCGAGGTGTGCGGGATGACCGTCAACTCGTTCTCTTCGGTCTCCCTGGACCCGCCGCTGGTGCTTTTCTGCCCCGCGCTGACCACCAGGTTCGCTCTGGAAGGGAAGGCGGGAGAGCCTTTTACCATCTCGTTTCTGGCCAAAGACCAGTTCGATGTCTGCATGCACTATGCCGGTCGGGGAGGGCTAGGCCGGGAGCCCTGGGCCGAGGTGGAGGCGCCGCCTCACGTGGAGGGCTGCCTGGGTTGGCTTCGGTGTACCACTCAGGCGGTGCATACCCATGGCGACCACCTGGTCGTGATCGGCGAGGTGGTCGAGTTTGGCTCGCATTCCGAGGCCGATCCCCTCTTGTTTTTTCGCGGCGGATACCCCATTCTATCACCATAGAACGAAAAGGCTCGCGCCTTGGATATCGAATATACGCAAAGTGGAGGAGAACAGATGACATCTATCCGTACAGTAGGAAAATTAGCGCTGATGCTGGTTTTGTGCACGGTAGCGGTCCTGGCCGACCCTGACTCGCGTCTCGTTGGCTCCTGGGTTCAAGAGGGGCAGGGCACCGTGTGGACTTTCCGTCCGGACGGCTCGGGCTTCATGGAGCAAGCCAATCCGCGCACTACCGCGCGCTTCACCTGGGACTGCGCGGGCCAGCGGCTGAACGTTTCCACGCCGGCGGGCAACTCGGTGCCTTACACCGTCATGACCTGCGACAGCGGAAACCTGATCATCCGTAACGATCAGGCCTCCTCGGTCTACAAGCTTCGCAAGAGGAACTAGTTCGGAGTCAGACTCAGTGACAGGTGGTGGTCGCCTGCGGTCATATCGGCGGTGACCACGCCTTTTCCGAAGTCCAGCACGTAGCGTCGATCCTCGGCCTGGGCCGAGCGACCGGAGGCCACGCCGTAGCTGCGGTTCTGCGTCGTGCGACCGTCGGGCTGCTGCACGACTTCCTTCTCGGTGGCGCTCTCGGCCTGCTTCATCTCGACCCGGCTGCCGCCGTCCCGCAGGTTGGTCGAGGTGGTCCAGGTGGTGGTCACCCAGTTCTGCTCGCGCGCCAGGCGCGTCTCTCCCACCATCCCCTCCACCGAGGTGCGGTCCGTGGTCTGCAGCGGACGGCTGTTGGTCGGGGCGTCACCCGGCAGTCCGTTCACGCGAGCGGGGGCGCCTCCAAACGTGGGCGTTACGGAAAGAGAGAAGGGGAGGACGTAGATCGACTTCCCGCTCTTCTCTAACTCCGGAGTCATCTCGATGTCGATCTCCTGGCGGTAGGTGCTGACGTAACCGGCCACCGGGTAATCTCCGACCTTACCGTTGATTTCAGCTTCCGACTTCTCGGAGGAGACCCCGGCCTGGCCCCAGATCAGGTTCTCCTTGGAGCGGAACTTGTCTTTGACGTTGCGCGAGATAGAGACATCGACGGGGGCGCCGGCGTACTCGCCCTGGACCAGGATGGTGCCTTCGGCGTCGCGGGTTACGCTAAGCGAAACGCCGTCCGGCGTCGCCGCATCACCGTCGTCGAGCATCCCCTCTAACTTCAGCGATTCCGGTTTCCCTTCGTTCTTCTGGAACTGCAGGTAGGCGCCCACGGCGCGGCCGACCGTGGGGTCGAGCAAGGGAAAAAGCTGACGGGCCTGAGCCGAAAGGGGAGAGGCGCTAACACTATTCATAGACGGAGCATACGGAATCGACCCCCTCACGATGTTACGAAAGGATGAACAGGGGAAAGAAGGTTGATATCTCTTTGCCGATTTTTTTGCCGAACACCCCACATTTAAGGAGTACAACGACACATGAGCCAAACGGAAACGATGGAGTTCCAGGCCGAAGCCAAACAGCTTTTGGAGCTGATGATCCATTCCGTCTACAGCGACAAGGACGTGTTCTTGAGAGAGCTGATCTCGAACGCCTCGGACGCGCTGGACAAACTGCGCCTGGAGTCGCTGCTGGACACCTCGGCGTCGCTGGACACCAGCGACCTGCACATCCTGCTGGAGACCGACCCCGAGCACCGCACCCTGACCATCTCGGATAACGGGATCGGAATGAGCCGGGACGAGGTGATCAAGCTGATCGGTACGATCGCCAAGTCGGGCACCCGCGAGTTCCTCAAGAACCTCGATAAGTCCAAGACTGACAAAGACTCCCAGCAGCTGATCGGTCAGTTTGGCGTGGGCTTCTACTCGGGCTTCATGGTGGCTCATAAGATGGACCTGCTCACCCGTCGCGCTGGTGAGGAGACGGCCACCCTCTGGTCCTCGTCCGGCGACGGCACCTACACCATCACCGAGACGGCTAAGGAGTCGCACGGAACCCGTATCATCCTTCACCTCAAACCGGTGGACGAGGAAGACGGCCTGCACGATTATGCCCAGCCGCAGACGATCCAGCAGTTGGTGAAGCGCTATTCCGACTTCATCGGCTATCCGATCCGCATGGAGCTGGAGACCACCAACTGGATCGAAGACCAGCCGGTCAAGTCCAAGGAGATCCAGACTCTCAACAGCCAGAAAGCGCTCTGGACCAAGCCTCAAGAAGAGGTGGAGAAGGCCGAGTACGACGCTTTCTACCGCCACATCGCTCACGACTGGACCGAGCCGTGGAAAACCATGCCGTTCAAGGCGGAAGGCACCTTCGAGTACCACGCGCTGCTGTTCATGCCCGAGCGCGCTCCGATGGACCTGTTCCACCCCGAGGGCCATCACGGCCTGCAGCTGTACGTCAAGCGGGTCTTCATCATGGAAGACTGCAAGGAGCTGATCCCGCCCTATCTGCGCTTCGTGCGCGGTGTGGTCGACGCCAGCGATCTCTCGCTGAACGTCTCGCGTGAAATCCTGCAGAAAGACCGCCAGATCCAGCTGATCAAGAAGCGTCTAGTGCGTAAGGTGCTGGACACGCTGGCCGAGACGCTGGAGTCGGATCCCGAAGGTTACCGCAGGTTCTGGAACGAGTTTGGCAAGGTGCTCAAAGAGGGCCTTTACCACGACGCCAAAATGCGCGACAAGATCCTGGAACTGGCGCTGTTCCGTACCACCCAGACGGGCAAGGACGAACTGGTCACCCTGAAGCAGGTGGTCGAGCGGATGAAGGAAGGGCAGGAGAAGATCTACTTCCTGACCGGCGACGCTCGCGACTCGCTGATCGATTCGCCCCATCTGGAGACTTTCAAGAAAGAGGGCGTCGAGGTGCTGCTGCTGACCGATTCGGTCGACGAAGTGTGGCTGAATATGGTGCCCGACTTCCAGGGCAAGACGCTGGTCAGCGCGGCCGGTTCGGACTTCGAGATCGGCTCGGAAGAAGAGCGTAAGGCTCGCGCCGAAGAGACCGAGAAGGCTCAGAAAGAGATGGCGACGTTCATCTCCTGGATGCAGACCAAGCTGGGTGAGGACGTCAAAGAGGTCCGCATCTCGAGCCGTCTTGTCGATTCCCCGGCCTGCCTGGTGGCCGACAGCGGTGAGATGAGCGCCAACATGGAGCGTCTGATGCGCGCCATGGGTCAGGAGGTTCCCGTGACCAAGCGGATCCTCGAGATCAACGCCGGCCATCCGCTGATCGACCACCTGTCGAAGCGCTACGAGTCGGACAAGGACACCGAAGAGCTGGGCCGCACGGCCCAGATGGTGTACCAGTTGGCGGTTCTGTCCGAGGGCGGCGAACTGGCCGACCCGGCCGGCTTTGCCAAGCAGGTCGCCTCGGTGCTCAGCGGCAGTCTGACCTAACTCTCTCCCTTTTTCTCTAAGGCCTCGTCTTCGGCGCGACTGCCGGGGCGGGGCCTTTTTCTATGCCGGCGGGGAAGGTCGGGGAGGTGTGGGAGCGAAGGCGCGACGCGCGCTGAGGCGAGTCTTTGGAGCGCTGACGCGAATTTTTCGAAGTTTTCGAGGTAGTCTTCTATGTCCAAAAGAGCCCCCTGGTCTCGCCTGATTCTTGCCACCGCCCTGGGCGTCAGCCTGCTCGCCGGTTGCAACGGCACCCCCTCGCCTTCCACCTCGGCCTCACCATCGTCCCCGGCCTCTCCGGGAGCTGCTCAGACCCCGCCCGCCGTCGTCAAGGCGACTCCCGGTAAGGTGGAGACGGAAGAGGTCAAAGCCGGCGAAGGTGTCAGTATCGACGAGTCCGGAGCCGGGCAGGCCGAAGTCGAAGTCTGGCTGGACAAGTTCAACGGAACCCCTATGGGTAAAGGCGGTAAGATGCCCGTGCTGCTGGTGCCTGGCTCGACCCCGCTACCCGGCCTGGTTAACGCTACCAAGGGGATGAAGAAGGACGGCGTCCGCCGGGTGACCATCGCGGCCCAGGACCTGTTCGGAACCATTCCGCCCGGGGCGCCCTTTGATCCGGAGCAGGCGTTCTTCCTGGAAGTCACCTTGAAGGACCTCTATCCGAAGGAGCCGTTCGAGGTGAAGACGGTCAAAGAGGGCTCTGGCAAAGGTGCCGTCCTGGATGATGTCATCCGGGTCAAGTACACCGGTCGGACCGAAGGGTTCGACAGTAAGAAGATTTTCGACAGCTCTGAGGGCAAAGCGCCGCTGACCGTCAAGCTGGGCGGTGGTCAGGTGATCACGGGTTGGGAAAAGGGTCTCGAAGGGATCAAGAGGGGTGAGAAGCGTCGCCTTTCCATTCCCCACTACATGGCCTACGGCGACCAGGCGCGAGGGGAAATGATCCCGGCCAAGTCCCGCCTCTTCTTCGATATCGAGATGGTCGATTTCGTGACCCCCGGCACGCTCAAGACGAAGGTCGAAAAACCGGGCAAAGGCGAGGCGCTGAAGTCGGGACAGACCGGCGACTTCCACTACACGGGCTGGCTGGACGGCTTCAAGGGTAAGGAGAAGTTCGACTCGTCCAAGGACAGGGGGACCCCTTTCACCGTCGAGGTCGGGGCCGGTCGCGTGATTCCTGGATGGGACGAGGGGCTGCAGGGCATGAAGCCGGGCGAGGTCCGCTTGCTCGAGATCCCCTACAACCTGGCCTACGGCGAGCGCGGCCAGCAGTCGATCCCGCCTTTTGCGACGCTGTACTTCGAGGTCGAATACCTGGGCCTGGCTAAGCCGAAGCCCACTCCGGCTCCGGCCGCTCCTGGCGGAGCCGCTACGCCGGCGGAGAAATAGCCTCTCTGAGTAGCCGCGGCCAGGCCCGGCTGCTCAGAACGGTTCCGAGACTTTGAGCAGGTCGCCCGCCTCCAGGCAGGCGGCCAGTTCTTTTTCTAGCGGTCCGTTGGCTTTGACGGTGGCTCTCCAGCGGGCGATTCGCTCGTCGTTCGAGTGCTGATAGAAGTCGACGCGCCCGGGGTAGAAGTTGCCGGGATAGTGGGACAGCTGTTCGTCCGAGGGCAGAATCAGGCAGAGGTGAGAGCGAGCGCTGCGCGAGAGTCGGCGGTAGGGCGGGAAGCGGTCCATCCAGCCGGGGAGCGGGTCGGCAGAAAAGTGCGGGTACAGTACGGGGCCGCCCGTCTCTACCTCGAAATGGTAGTCCAACAGCCCGCCGTCGACGTGGTGGCCACGCCCCGCGCCGGGGATGGCGGATTCCCCCGCCAGCACGAACGGAATGGAGCCCGAGGCCAGCAGTCCTGGAACGAAGTTGGTCGCGTCGAGCGGGATGGTCCGGGTGGGGTAGTTGTCCCAGGCGGGTTGGCCCTTGAGCGGTGAGTCTTCGGGTCCGTGTCCAGCGGTGAACAGACCGCGCTGCACCAGGTAGCCCATCCAGCGTCGGTCGACCGCGTTGAGGAACGGCAGGCCGGCGATAGCGGCTATCATACGCGCCTTACTCAAGCGCTCGCGGCGGAAGATGGCAGTGCTGAAGTTCATCTGGAAAGGCGAGCGGTGGATGGCGTGCTCGAGCCGTTCCGGGGTGAAGATTCGGGTCAAGTACTGACGACAGTGGGCGCTCACGAAGTCGGGCTTCGGTTTCCCTTCGTAGCGCTGGCTGATGTACTCTTCTTCGAGTTCGTCGTAGGCGGTGCCGTCGTCGTCGACCGACATGGCGGCGACCCTCCAGGCGCCAGAAGAAGAGCCGAGCAAGGGGAGGCGAGGAGCCTGTGGGCTGCGCCCGCGTAGGAAACGGGTGAGCGCGCGGTCGATGCCGACAAGGCCCAGCCAGCGGGGGCCTCCCGAGGCGGCCAGCAGAAGGCGGAAGGCGTCGGGAGAGCAGCCGCTCGCTTCGAGTTGGCGGCGGGCTTCAGAGCCGATCAGGCAGCGGAAGGTACGGGGGGTAGTCACCCGGATGGTTTCCAAGGCTTCGCCGGGGAACTCCTGCCAGGGAAGGCGGTAGGGGAGGGGAAGCTCGGGGGCGTGGATGAAAGAGAGCTTTTGCGCGCATGGGCCGACAACGCTACGCCCTGGGTGGACCTTGTGAGGGAGGGGCGGCTGGCTTCCCGAATCGCGGTGACCAATTGGGCCATTCTGCAGGCTGTGGGGCCCGGACGGGGCGGGCGACTGCTGGACCTGGGCTGCGGCGAGGGTTGGCTGGCGCATCGCCTGAGCGGGCTGGGTTGGCAGGTGACTGGCGTCGACGCGATTCCGGCCCTGGTGCAGGCGGCGGCTTCTGGTGGGGGAGGAGAGTTTCTGGTCGCCCCTTACGAGCGGTTGGGGGAGGCGCTGGCCGGGCGGCGGTTCGAGGTGGTGGTGGCCAACTTCTCCTTGCTGGGGGAGAGTTCGACCGAGGCGGCCTTGCGGGCGGTCTGGAAGCTTTTAGAGCCGGAGGGTCGGCTGCTGATTCAGACCTTGCATCCTCTCTCCGTGACCCCCTACGTCGAGGGTTGGAGGCAGGAGGATTGGAGCGGAATGGGCGAGCTGAACTGCGCGCCCACGCCCTGGTTCTTCCGCACCTTCGAAGGTTGGAGTCGGCTGCTGCTGGGCTGTGGTTTTAGGGACTGGTCGCTGGGCGAACCCAGAGCTCCGGGAGCCGAAGCTCCATCTTCGCTGTTGCTGTGCGCTACGCGGTGATCTATCGAAGGTTCTGAGCGGTTATTGGCAAAGTTATCGGCCTCGGGTTTTTCGAGAATGTCACATTCTGGCAACATTCGAATGGTAAACTCGTGAACAGATAGCCCGCCCCCGTGAGGTGCGGAGAAGAGTTTGAGGATATTCGCTTGATCAGAACCATTTCCACCGGAACCCCTATCGAATTTCAGGCCATTCGCGATAAGAGCAAGGCTACGGAAGTCAAAGGCGCGGTCAGTGAGGTTGGAGCGCGTCTGCATGCGCTGGATCAGGTGGACGGTGTCGACAAGGATTCGCTGAAGGGCTCGCTCGACGTTACCAACGCGAAGCTGCCTTCCAAGGGGATGCTGAACGACCTGGTCAACAAGCTGGTTCCCGAAACGGTCGACGGTTTCGCGACCTACAGCGACGACGGCCAGTTGCAGAGTCTGTACACAGCCAGCCAGGACATCGCCGGCAAGAAAGAGCTTCAGTACCAGCGCAACGAGGACGGTAGCCAGACCTACTCGGTGGCAACTCCGACGGGGCAGACCACGGTGCGCGAGACTCCGGATGGGCGTCTGTTCATGATGGAGAGCGCCGCGCCTTCGCAAGCCGACTTCGACAGCATGGCTTCGGTTGGCTTCCAGGAGCCAGTGCTGGCTCCGGGCGAGAAGCCGGCAAAGACTCTCGAGGAGACCTTCTCTCAGGAGAACATCGACAAGGCGAAGGATAAGTACGGCGAGGGCGTCAACCGTCGCGCGGACATCCTGGGCAATCTGATCGGCGGAACGGGCGACCAGCGCGGCGACGCGCTGCGCGACCTGGGCAACGAACTGTTTGGCCGCTGGAACCCTTTCAAGCGCTAGTTTCGCGCTATAGGGCTCTACGGAACAGCCAGTCCCTCAGTGGGCTGGCTGTTTGCGTTGTAGGGGAGGGGGCGTTGGGGGTGGCGCCGGGGCGATTCGCCGATGCGCGGAAGATTGCGCTGATCGGTGAATCGAGAGTTGGCTCGAGGTCGTTGATAGCCGTCGATTCGCCGATGCGCGGAAGAGGTGAATCGAGAGTTTCGGTTCGAAGAGGGGTTCAGTACGACATCGAGCGACGGATGAGGTAGCTTAGATGTTTGACCAGGATCTTTCTCTGCTTGAGGGAGAGTTCGGGGAAGCGGATGGAGACATCGTAGCCCGCCCCGCTCTGCGCTTTTTTACATCCGCACGCAACGGACAGAATCTGCAGTTCCGGCAGGTCAGCTTCTGCGGGTATGGTCAGGCGCACGGTCTGGTCTTTGGAGACCTGCTCCTTGGCGGTAAGGAGAGCGCCGCCGATACTGAGATCGCGCAGCAGAACCACCTTATCGAAGCCCTGGGTTTGAAGGTTGACGTTCATCTCGCCCGGGACGCGGACAAATTTGCGCTGTTGGGTGGGGGGAGAGTTGGAGAGGCCCATCTCGCGAAGCACGGTCGACACCCACCCGGTGGGACCGGTCTGGAACTTCAGCCCCATCAGATAGCCGCCCTGAGAAGCGCGGACCCAGGCGACTTTGCCTTTCATCGGACCAGATTTGCCGCCCATCCCTTTCGGGGGGCTGAGCTGCACGATGGTGTTCTTGCGGGCCTTCTGATCGCAGAAGATACGCGCTCCGGTCGAGCTGAGATCTTTGAGAGTGCAGACCAGGGCGGCTTCTTTGGTCAGGCACGAGATAGGAATGTTGCAGCGGACGCGCGCGGTCGTTCGCCGTTCGTCCAGGTTGGGACCGATGACGATGTCCCGAAAGTTATAGAGCAATTCTGCCAGCATGGCTTCCCTCCGCGTCCCTCGACAACCTCACCCGCTGTCGCCTTCGCTATGCGTGGGCGTAATAACCTTGTCACTACGCGGTTTTGGACACTTTGGGGAACTTTAGGCTCCCAGTAGAGTACGGGCCTCTCGAGGTAGAAGCTCCACGCCGGGCTTGGCGGTTTGACGCCGTGGAATTCGGGTTTGACGCCGGGGTTGGCGGGCTTGGAAGCCGGGATTCGTGGGTTTGAAACCGGGAGAGAGCGGTTTGACGCCGCGCGGGCTGGTTTGGAGAGCGGGTGCGGGTCGGCGGGGTCGGCGGTTCGCTTCCTGACCCACACGCGGCGACAAGGCCTGGAAATGAAAGAAGCCCACCTTCATGGGGGCTTCTAACTATGGTGCCGAAGAACGGATGGCCGCGCTGCGCGCGGAGCGGGCGCAAGCGCCCTTACGAACCAACCCATTTAGGTCGGCGGTTCGCTTCCTGACCTTCGTTCGGCGACAGTCTCTGGAAATGAAAGAAGCCCCTTGCGGGGCTTCTAACTATGGTGCCGAAGAACGGAATCGAACCGCCGACACTGCGATTTTCAGTCGCATGCTCTACCAACTGAGCTACCTCGGCAAAAAGGGAACCCGGGTTTCCCCGGGTTCGTGGCGGGATTGACGGGATTTGAACCCGCGATCTCCTGCGTGACAGGCAGGCGCCCTAAACCACTAGGCCACAACCCCACGATTGCTATTCCCTTTTTACCGAACCAGACAACCCTAAAGGCATTGGGCGGAAGAGGACTCGAACCTCCAACCCCTTGCATGTGACGCAAGTGCTCTGCCAGTTGAGCTATCCGCCCGTTCAGGCGGGGTGCCCGTTCGGTGGGGTCATTATAGCAAGCGGGAAAATAGTGTCAACCCATTTTCCAAATTAATTTTCGTGACTTGCGATGAAGTTCTGGAGCAGGTGCGCACCCTCCCGAGTTTCCAGGGATTCCGGGTGAAACTGCACGCCTTCGATGGGCAAAGTCTTGTGTCGAAGCCCCATGATTTCGCCGTGCGAGGTCCAGGCGGATACGACCAGTTCCTCAGGCAGGCTCTCCTCCTCCACCACCAGGCTGTGGTAACGCGTCGCGACCAGAGGGTTGGTGAGCCCCTGGAACAGCCCACGGCCGTCGTGATAGACCGAGGAGACCTTTCCGTGCAGCAGACGCGGAGCCGACACCACTTTGCCTCCAAACGCCTCAGCCATCGCCTGGTGGCCTAAACAGACCCCCAGGCGCGGCGCCTTGAGTTCGCGGTCGCCCATCAGTTCGACCGAGATGCCGGCGTCCTCGGGACGGCCGGGGCCGGGCGAGACGACCACCAGGGCCGGCGCCTTCTCTCGCACCCCGGCCAGGCTGATCTGATCGTTGCGCACGATCTCGAGGTCGTACCTCTCGGCGCAGAACGAGCCCAGAACCTGAACCAGGTTGTAGGTGAACGAATCGTAGTTATCCAGGACCAGTAAGGTCGGTTTCATAAAGGCTGTCCTCCGAAGCTTTGCTCGGCCATATCCACGGCCTGTCGAATCCCCGCCAGTTTGTTCATCGTCTCGTCCCACTCTTTGGCCGGGTCCGAGTCGGCCACGATCCCGGCTCCAGCCTGCATCACCGCCCAGCCGTCCTTGAGCATCAAGGTGCGGATCGAGATACAGGTGTCCAGGCTGCCCCAGTTACCGAAGTAGCCCACCGCGCCGGCGTAGAAGCCGCGAGGCTGGTCCTCGAGTTCGTCGATCAGCTGGATGGCTCGAATCTTGGGCGCTCCAGAGACGGTTCCGGCCGGGAAGGCCGAGCGCACCAGGTCGAAGGCGGTCTTGTCGGGGCGCAAACGCCCCTCGACCCGGCTGACCATGTGCATGACGTGCGAGTAGTACTCGACCTCGGAGTAGCGGGGCACCTCGACCGAGCCGTATTCGCAGACTCGGCCCAGGTCGTTGCGGCCCAGGTCGACCAGCATGAGGTGTTCGGCGCGCTCTTTTGGGTCGGCCAGCATGTCCTCTTCGGCCTCGCGGTCCACCGCTTCGTCCCCGGTGCGTATTCGCGTTCCAGCGATAGGGCAGACCACGGCGCGCTGGCCGGTAAGGCCGACCAGCATCTCGGGCGAGGAGCCCACCATCTGATAGTCGGCAAAGTCGAGCAAAAAGGTGTAGGGCGAGGGGTTCAGCATGCGCAGCGCGCGATAGATCGCCACCGCATCGACCCAGGTCTTGCGCCGCACTTGCTGCGAGAGCACCAGCTGGAAGATATCCCCCGCCCGGATGTACTCTTTGGTCTTCTCTACCTTGGCCATGAACGACTCGCGCGGGGTCAGGAAGGTCTCCTCACCCTGGAACCCCTCCGGCTTAGCCGTCGAGGGAAGGCTGATAGACGAGGCGGCTCGTTCTCTCAGGCGCTCCAGCCGCTCCACACCCTGCTTGTAGACGTCCTCGGCCGAGGCCTCGTCCGCTCCTTCAGGGAGAATGGTCACCACCACGCCGGTGATCACCTGAGCGACGTGGTCAAAGATCAGGCAGCGCTTGCACTTCAGGAAGGCGTGCTGCGGCTCGTCGATAGGGGGAAACTTATCCGGTCGAGGTCCGACGGCAGGCTCGATGCTGCGGATCGCCTCCCACCCCAGATGTCCGACCGCTCCACCCCAGAAGCGAGGAAGGTCGCCGGGCGCCTCCACGGTTTCCATAGGCAGGACGCCGGCCAACCACTCCAGCGGATCGGCGTCGGGAGGAGGGATCAGCTTTTCACTCGGGTCGGCGAAGCCCAGGAAGGAGTAGCGCCCGGTCGATTCGCCTTTCTCGACGCTTTCGAGCAGAAAGCCCAGTTCTCCGGGCTTCTTCACTTTGAGAAAGAGCGACAGAGGGGTGTCGAGGTCGGCGGAAAGCTGCACGGTCAGCGGAATGACCCGGGACCCGCGAGCGCGGGCGGCCTGAAAGTCGGCCAGGGGGGTAACTTGCCCTAAGGCGATGGATGTTGCCATAGCGGCAAATTGCTCGAAGCCGGGGGAGTTCCTCTGCCCGGGGAAGCGCGAAGAGCCGCCGGGGTGTCCCCGGGCGGCTTCTGTCCCAATGTTCGGTCGCTTAGCCTTTGACGATCCAGTTGGCGTCGTCGTTGATGTACGCGCGCTGGCTGTTGATTTCGGCCTGGCCGATGATGCGAAGGCCGTAGTGCGCATCGTGGCGGCTCAGGAAGAAACGGCCATCTTTATCCTGGCTGATCTCCGAACCCAGCGAGTAGGACGAGTCCGAGGTCCGTTCCCAGCTGATCTGACCCACTTCGTCGGCGTCGATTTTGCCATCGAAGGGACGGTCGATCACCGTGGTGCGCTTCCAGGGCCAGAAGCCTTCCGTGTGGCTGATCTGCTGGTCGCTCCAGAAACCGATGTCTTTCCCCATGGTGTCGCGGTGCACGGGGCCATCGAGTTGGTCGACATGCTGCCAGCCGTCATCGGTGACGCGGACCAAAGACTGTTCACCGGGGTCGGCCGAACCGTTGCGGTTGGTGTCGACGACGTAGCGCTTACCTTCGGCGGTGTTGCGGGGCAAAACTCGGAATGAGGTGATATCCATATCTTTCGTCTCCTGCTCTGTTCTGGGCTTCTCTGTTTGTAGATACAGACTACAGGCGACCCGTCAAACGAGCGTTAAAGCTCTGTGAGGAAGACCTACGGTTCCAGGTCGCTCAAGGCTAAAGCGAGGGAAACGGCGCAGACGGCTGCGGTTTCAACACGCAGGGTCAGAGGACCTAGGGACACGCGTCGCGCCTTGCCCTGAAGCAGGTCGAGTTCGGCGGGAGAGAAGCCGCCTTCCGGTCCGATCAGCAGGCGGTAGCTGCGCTCAGAAGGGTGGAAAACTTGTTCAGGACGGGAGCCGTCGTGATGACAGTAGACCAGGTGGCCCGCGCCCGGGGACTGCAGGTAGTCGGATAGGGTGGCGGGCTCTGCCACTTGCAGGGGGACCAGGCGGTTGGCCAGCGCGCTACCGGCCTGGGCTATGCCGATCAGACGCTGCCGTTTGGCGGCCGAGGGTAGACCCCGTTCGGTGCGCTCGGTGCTCAGCGGAACGACCCGCGTGACGCCCATCTCGGCCATTTTCTCTACCGCATCTTCGAAACGAGATCCCTTGGCCAGGGCCAGGCCGACCTCGACAGAGGTCGAGAGGGGAGGCACCGAGGGCCAATCTTCGACCTTACGCGAGAGGTTGGACTCCACGATCTCGACCAGCCAGGAGCGGTGCTCGCCGTCGAGCGCGGCCCAGCGGTCCCCCGCTCGTAAACGAAGAACGCGCTGCAGGTAGTGCGCTACCTCGTCGCTCGGTCGAACCGTATGGTCAACAAAGAGCGCTTTGGGCAGGTAGACGCGAGGGACCCGATTCACCGGTCGGTGGGGGCCAGGAAGTGGTACGACACCCAGTCGTTTTCCTGACGTTTGGTCACCAGAGTACAGCCGGCCGCAGTGAAAGCGTCGACCACGCGCTGGGCGCGCTTTTCCACGATGCCGCCCAACAGGATGTGACGTTCGGCGACGGCCACCAGTTTCTGGGCCAGCAGGCTCAAGATGTCGGCGGTCAGGTTGGCGACCAGGAACGGGTAGCGCGGTCCAGACGTGTTGTCGTCCGAGCCCGGCGGCTTCGGCACGTCGGTCTCTTCGACCCGATACTGTTGGTGCTGGAATCCGTTGAGTTCCAGGTTCACCGAGGCGACCTTGACCGAGACGGGGTCGCGGTCGGTGGCTACGGCTTTCGGGCAGCCGAGCAGAAGCGCTCCGATGGCTAGAATGCCAGAGCCGGTGCCGTAGTCGAGCAGCGTGCCTTTGCCCCACTCGGGGTCTTCGGTCAGCGCTTCAAGTCCGAGCAGGCAGAGACGGGTGCTTTCGTGGTAGCCGGTGCCGAAGGCGGAGCCGGGATCGATGCGAAGCACGGTGCGCCCTTCGGCCATCTCGGCCGGAGGCTCTTCCCACGAGGGAGCCACGACCAGGCGCTGACCTACCGCGAAAGGATGGTAAAACTCTTTCCAGTTTTCAGCCCAATCCTCGTCCCGGATCTCTCCGGAGGTGGAGACCCTGGCTCCCACCTCTTCAAGTTCGGCCCGCAGCGAAGCCAGACGGGTCTCATGCTCGCCCTCTAAGGGGAAGTAGAGGCGCCAGTGCACGTCCGGGCTCTCGCGGTGGATCTCCCACCCCTCGAATCCATGGGCTTCCAACACGGTTTCGACCCAGGGAGAGTCGTCAGGTTGGTGCTCGATGTCGACCACGAGCCAGGGGAGATCAACCGAAGATGGCATCTTTGATCCTGCTGAACAGCGAGGGTTCGGCGTCTTGCGAGCCGGCCTCGGCGAACTCTTTCAGTAGTTTTTTCTGTTTGGAGTTGAGCTTGGTCGGGATCATCACTTCGATGATCACGTGAAGGTCGCCGTGGCTGCTGCGTCCGAGGCGCGGCATGCCTTTCCCTTTGACCCGGAAGATGGTGTTGTTCTGGGTTCCGTGAGGGATGTTCAGCGACTCTTCGCCGCCCCCCAGAATCGGGATCTGCACCTTATCGCCGAGCGCCGCATCGGTGAAGCGAACTTTCAGCTTATGGATCAGGTCGTCGCCGCGACGTTCGAACTCGTCATGCTCGGCCACGTCGATCGCCAGGTACAGGTCGCCGGGCGGTCCTCCCATCTTTCCGGGGGCGCCTTCGCCTTCGACCCGGATCATACGTCCGGTGTCGATCCCGGGCGGGATTTTGACCTCGAGTTTGCGCTTCTTGGTGACCTGACCGCGGCCGGAGCATTCCGTGCAGGGGTCGGTCAACTGGCGCCCTTCGCCGCCGCAGGCCGCACAGGGCGCCATCTGGGTCAGGCGGCCAAACGGGGTGTTGATCTGCTGATGAAGTTGGCCGGTGCCGTGGCATTCGCGGCAGTTCTTGAAGCCATCGGGCGTAGCGGAACGGCGCCCGTCGCACTTGCTACAGGTGACGTCGGAATTCAGTTCCAGTTCGCGGGTGGCACCGCTATAGGCCTCTTCGAGGGTGACCGAGACGCCGGTTCGCAGGTCGGCGCCGCGCATCGGTCCGCGACGCTGGCGGCGACCGCCGCCGCCTCCCATATCGAAGATCGCCTCGAAAATGTCTCCGAACCCGAAGCCGCCTCCGCCGAAGCCTCCCCCTCCACCCTGACCCTGGGCTCCGGGAGCGTGTCCATGGCGGTCGTAGTAGGCTCGTTTTTCCTCGTCACCCAGGATGCCGTAGGCTTCGTTGATCTCGCCGAACTTCTGCTCGGCGTCCTTCTTGTCTTCGGCTACGTCGGGGTGGTACTTACGCGCCATCTTTTTGAAGGCGCTTTTGATCTGGGCTTTGTCGGCATCTTTGGAAACGCCAAGCACTTCGTAATAGTCGCGGCTCATGCAACCCCTATCATTAACAGCGGCCGATCGGGCCGTCTATTGGTAAAGTGTTAGAATCTGTGAAAAACGCCCGGCCGGGGCCGAGCGCTTCTCGTTGAGATGGCTAATGGTGAGCCTACTCGTCGTCCTTGTTGAACCAGTCGAAGAGGTCTTCGTCTTCCGGCTCCTCGGCTTCGCTGGGCGCTGCGGCCGGTTCGTCGTGTCCACCACCGCCGCCGGAAGGCGCGGGGCCTCCCGCTGCGGCCGAGGCACGGGCGGCATCGACGTCGACACCGGCTTTCTTGGCGGCGTCGGCGGCGCGGGCGCCACCGGTGGAGAGGTAGGCTTCCGTCGAGATGGCGTACATCGCATCTTTGAGCACCTTGGTGCACTCTTTGATGCGCTCGTTCTCGTAGGTTTGCAGCGCCATGCGCAGACGGTCGATCGAGTCGCGCAGGCGGCGCTGCTGGTCGAACGTCATCTGCTGCGACAGTTCGCGCATGGTGCGCTCGGCGGTGTCGAGCTCGACGTTGGCGCGGTTACGGACCGTGGCCTCGGCGCGCCTTCTGGCGTCCTCTTCCGCGTAGATGGCCGCTTCCTTCACCATCGTGTTGATCTCTTCCTGAGTCAGGTTGGTGGGCGACTGGATGACGATCTTCTGCTTGTTGTTGGTGGCCATGTCTTTGGCCGAGACGTTCACGATACCGTTGGCGTCGATGTCGAAACGGACCTCGATCTGTGGCACGCCGCGGGGCGCCGGCGGGATGTTGCGCAGTTCGAAGCGACCCAGCGATTTGTTGTGGCTGGCGATGTCGCGTTCACCTTGCAGAACGTGCACTTCGACCACGGTCTGACCATCGGTCGCCGTGGTGAACACGCGGGTTTTGTCGACCGGGATCTGAGTGTTGCGCTCGATCAGTTTGGTGAACACTCCGCCCATCGTTTCGATGCCCAGCGACAGCGAGGTGACGTCGAGGAGCACCATGTCCTTGACTTCACCGGCCATCACGGCGCCCTGCACGGCGGCGCCCATCGCCACGACCTTATCGGGGTCGATGTCCTTGGAGGGCTCTTTGCCGAACAGTTGGCGGACTTTGTCCTGGATGGCGGGCATGCGGGTCGAACCGCCCACCAGCAGGACTTTGTTGATGTCGTTCTTGCCCAGGCCGGCGTCTTCGAGCGCCTGCAGAGCCGGTTCGGCGGTTTTTTCCACCAGGTCGGAGGTCAGTTCCTGGAAACGAGCCCGGGTGAGCTCCATGTCGAGGTGCTTCGGTCCGGAGGCGTCGGCCGCGATGAACGGCAGTTTGACCTGGGTGGAAGTATCGGCGGAGAGTTTGATCTTGGCGTTCTCGGCCGCTTCTTTCAGGCGCTGCATGGCCACGCGGTCGGTGCGCAAGTCGATCTGCGAGGTCTTGCGGAACTCGTCGACCAACCAGTCCATAATTCTCTGGTCCCAGTCGTCGCCGCCTAACCGAGCGTTACCGGCGGTCGATTTGACCTGGAAGATGCCGTCGCCGAGTTCGAGGATCGAGACATCGAACGTTCCGCCGCCGAGGTCCCAAACCAGAACGGTTTCGTTCTTGTCGGTTTTGTCCAGGCCGTAAGCCAGGCACGAGGCGGTGGGCTCGTTGATGATTCGCACCACTTCGAGTCCGGCGATCGAGCCGGCGTCTTTGGTGGCCTGACGCTCGGAGTCGTTGAAGTATGCGGGGACGGTGATGACCGCTTTTTCTACCGGGAAGCCCAGGTAGGCTTCGGCGTCGGCCTTCACCTTCTGCAGGATCATCGCGGAGATTTCCTGAGGCGAGTACGATCGGTCATCAATGTTGATGCGCGAATCGGTGCCCATGGAGCGCTTGACCGAGATGATGGTCCGCTCAGGGTTGGAGATAGCCTGGCGCTTCGCAACGGATCCGACCAGACGGTCGCCATTCCGCGAGAATCCCACGACGGAAGGGAACAAGAAGTCGCCCTCCGCGCTGGGGATCACGGTGGGCACACCGCCTTCAACGACCGAGATGAGACTGTTGGTCGTCCCCAGGTCGATACCTACAATTTTGCTCACGCCTTCTTCTGCTCCTTATCCTGTAAGGGTCGCATCGCGACACATTAGGTGATCTTGCGCTAATCGTTCGGGTCCGGAGGAGCGGTTTCCTCGTGACGACCTTGTTACAGTCCCGCCGGGGGGGCCGGAGGGGCGGGTGGGAAAGGATCGGGGTTGGCCGCCGGGGCTGGAGGCGGGGTGGGAGCGGCCTGCGGCGCCGGGGGTACTGGGGTTGGAGCCGTAGGGGCCGGGGTGGGAGCTACGGCCTGGGGTGCTGGAGGGGCCGGGGTGGGAGCTACGGCCTGGGGGGCGGGAGGAGCCGCTGGTGGTACTGGGGCCGTCGGGGCCGGAGCCGGAGGCGCTACGGGCTGAGCCGGAGGGGCGGCTGTAGCAGCGGCTGCCACGGGAGCTGGCGCGGGAGGCGTGGGCGGCGTGGGAGGAGCGGCTGCGGCCGGAGCCGGAGCGGCCGCTGCTGGCGCCGGAGGCGGGCCGTCGTTGCGAGCGAGACGGACCATGGCGGCACGGATCATGCGCTCGCCCAGGACGTAGCCGGGCTGGAGTTCGTCAAAAACGTGGTCGTCGGGGACATCGCTGGTGGCGACTTCGCCGATCGCTTCGTGATAGCGGGGGTCGAATTTTTCGCCCACGACTTTCATCCGCTTGAGGCCGGCCTTTTCCAGGCTGTCCTGAAGCTGCTCGTAAATCATGGTGACGCCGGTGACCACTGCGCTGACGTCGGAAGTCGTTTTCAGGCTGGGCATGGCCTGGTAGAACGCGTCGAGGGCGGGGATCAGGGAGGCGGAGAACTTCTCCAGCTCTTTAAAGACGCGAACCTCAACGTCGATTTTGGCGCGGTTGCGCATATTCTGCATGTCTTGCAGCAAGCGTTCGCTCTGCTTTTCCGCCTGTTCGAGCTTGGCCAGCACCTCCTCGCTGGCGTGGCCACCTCCGCCTTGGGCCGGGGCCGAGCCGCTCGAGTCGCCGCGATTGACGGCGTGCACGGCCTGGCTGGCCTCTTCGAGGGCGGCCATCATCTGGGCCTGGGCGGAGGTCTGCTTGGCCTGAACCAGGGCGGATTGTGAGGCTTGAAGCTGCTCTTTCTGGCCCTGTAGCTCTTCAGAGAGAGCCTGCGAAATCAGGCGGTAGAACGAGAGCAGGAGCGGCATGTCCGCAGCCCCGTCCTGCTGGCAGCGGCGCACCCGAGGCTCGAGGAAGTTGAGCGTCTCGTTCGATGTGATGATGGCGGCCAGCTTATCGAGTTCCTGGCGGGAGCGCTCGGGGGTGAGCGGAGGCACTTCCGGCAGCCCCTGCGAGAGGGGGGGCGAAGCCTGAGTCGCCGCAGCGGGCGCCCCGGTCAGCTCGTCGCCCATGGGGGCAGGTCCCTCAAAAATGGCCATCTGTCAACACTCCTTACAAAACCCGGCCCACTCGAGGGTGAGCGACGCTGAGCGAGGCTTCGCGTTCGCGCTGACCCTTCCTGGTAGAGTCCCGCGGGCGGTAGAGAGGAGCTGTTTTCCTGGTAGACATGGACCAGCGGGGGGAGGGGAGAGGGGAGAGGGGAGAGGGTAGTGGGCACGGGACGTCGGGTCCAAACCGAGGTTGGCGGCGTGACGCCGGGCTTTACCGGTTTGACGCCTGGGGATTCGGGTTTGCACGCCGGGAATCGTGGGGTTGACGCCGGGCTTTGCCGGTTTGACGCCGCGTCGTTGGGTTTGGTGGGAGGCGATTGGTCGCGCGGTTCGCCTCGTGTTGATAAATCTGTAATCTTTTTGAAACGAGTCGGCAATGGGCTGGCTATCTGGCGGCAAACTTTGCTGGCCACAATGGGAGCATGAAAACAACCACTCAGGGCTCTCGCATCAGAGCCGCACGTAAGGAACTTCGCTTGAGCCAGGATGCGCTGGCCGAGCTGACTGGCATTGCTCAGGGGCGTCTCTCTCAACTTGAACGGGGGGAGCGGTCGGTCTGCGAAGCCGAAATCCCGCTCCTGCGGACTCACCTGGGAGTCGCGCTCGAAGCTGGATCGGCAAGAGCCGTGCTACCTGCCCCCAGTCGAGCTTGGCGACTGGACCGGCCGAGTGTGAAGCTGACCTCGGCCCGCTCGACCGAAGCGAGAAAGGTCGCGGCCTTTCGCAGCTTCGGGGCCCGCGCCGAGCGGGCGGTCGCTGCGATGCGGGCGCGCTCTGACCTTCACCTCTGCGAGGAGTTCCTCGAGCAGTCCGGGATCGATTCGGGCCATGAGTTCCTCTTCTGGGCGGAACTGCTGGCCGCTGGAGCTCGACCTTGCTCGACGGCTCCGGCGACGGTGGGATTCCGGGCTTTGAGGGTTGCCGAACCGTCGACCTGGGTGACGGTCAACGACCTGAGCTCTCCCTGCCTCGAGGTGACCATCGGGGGGTATCCGTGCTTGCTATTTCCTCAACTGACGCTAGACACTCGAAAGGCCTACTTCCGTCTGGACGCTACGTTATGTATGCGAGATGGGAGGCAGCGGGTCTGGATGAACATCGAGATTGACGGAGCGGGTCACGACGGAGAGTTTGATGCGGAGAGGCAGCGCCTGCTAGGAATGCCGACAATTCGACTGGACCGGCAAGCGCTTCTGACCGAAGACCTGGTGACCATGTTGGCGACCAGGTTGCGAGCGGTCCTTTATCCTGTCGCCGGCTGATCCGAGTCCGGGTCGTCTACGGTCAGCGTGAGCATCTCACGCCAGCCAGGCGACCGGTAGCCGGTAGAGTTGCCTCGGGGAGGGGGAGTATGGTCCGCCATCTCCATCTCTTCGAGGCGGCTCAGTCTTCCATGGTCGTCAAAGTACGCCCACCAGTTCGACGCGCATTCCGGGCAGTGAAGAGCGTCATACCGTGCGAGAGAGCGCAATCGGGTCGTCCGAGGTCCCGGCGGCATGGCGAATCTGCAGCACGGACAATCGATCATCACGGTTGCGAGGCTCGGCGCAGAACTTGAAGGATGGCCTGATATCCATCCTCGTGGTCCCTGTAAGTTATGCCTTCGACAATCTCGAGGGGGGTCTGTCCCGAGCCGTCGCGCAGGTGGGGACTGGCTCCGGCTTCCAGGAGAAGCGCCCAGATTTTGAGCGGGCCACCAGTATCAGCATCCCTGGCCAACAGGTGCAAGAAGGTCGATCCGTTGCGGTCGGTCTCGTTGACGTCTGCGCCGCGTTCCAGGAACAGACCCACAGTGTCGCACCACCCGTCGTGGTTGTTGATATGGAGATGAAGTGCCAGAAATGGAGTAAGCCCGCTGCTGCTTCGCTGGATGAGGGAAGCTCGGTGGCTCAAGAACAGGGAGGCGAACTGGAAGGCGATCACGCCGTTCCCTCCGCCTGGGACGAAGAGCGTCTCGCCAACGATATGGAGGGGAGCATAGCCCCACTGGTCCTGCAGGGAGAGCATATGCGGGAACTCGTCGACCAGCCACTCCGCTATGCGCAGCGCTCCGTCCACCACGGCCAGGTGCAGCAGAGAGCGCCCGCCTCGCATCCGCGCGTAGGCGAGATTCGGCGAAGTTTTGAGGAGCGCTTTGAGAGATTCCAGCGGGTCGCCCGGTCCCAGGTTCCGACCGATGTGCTCTTTGAGGGCCGAGTTGAGTTCTTTAGGCGTGACCGCGGCACGGTAGACCGACATAATTTAATGGTTCTCTATCTTCCTCTAGAGTCCGCCTTGGGGCTCTCCGGGAATCGCTGGTTTGCACGCCGGGAATCGTGGGTTTGATGTCGGTAATTGGCGGTTTGACGCCGCGCGGAAGGGTTTGGTGGAGGGGGTCGGGTTCAAACCGAGATTGGCGGCGTGACGCCGGGTTTTGCCGGTTTGACGCCTGGATATTCGGGTTTGCACGCCGGGAATCGTGGGTTTGAAACCGGGAAGTGGCGGTTTGACGCCGCGGGGTTGGGTTTGGTGGAGCGCAGTGGGGCCCAAACCGAGTTTGGCGGCGTGACGCTGTCCCCTCCACCGTCTAGAGCCGGCTCATCGGGTCGACGGGGTTGCCGTGGTAGCGGGTCTCGAAGTGCAGGTGGGGTCCGGTGGACATTCCGGTGCTGCCGACGTAGGAGACGACCTGCCCTCGCCGCACGGTCTGCCCGGCCGAGATGTTCAGGCGCGAGGCGTGGCCGTAAAGGGTGGTCCAGCCGCCGCCGTGGTCGATGATCACGCAGTTGCCGTAGCCTCCAACCCAGCCCGACTCGATCACCACGCCGTTGTCGGCGGCCTGGATCGGCGTGCCGTGGCCGACGCCGAAGTCCAGACCGGCGTGGAAGCGGCTACTGCCCGTGATCGGGTGGATGCGGTAGCCGAAGGGCGAGGTGATCGGTCCGTTGACGGGATAGATCATCCCACCGGCCGAGCGCGGGATCCGACCGGGCGGAGAATACGCCGTGCGTGAGCGGATCAGCTGGCGTAGCTCTTTCTCCTTCTTCAGCGTGATGTGCTCCATCTCGTCGATGCGCGAGCTGAGGCGCGACTGGTGCTCTTCCAGGCGGGCGAACAGGTCGTCCTGAGCCGCCTTCAAGCGAGCCAGCGAGGCCACTTTGTCCTTTTTGCGCAAGCGCAGCTTAGCCAGTTCCATCACCACGTCGCGAGCCGCCACTTTCTGGCCATCAAGCGAGGTCTTGTGTTTCTTGACCGAGGCGATCAGCTCGGCGTCGGTCTGCACGATGCGCTCGAGGTAGTCGGCCTGGTTCAGGAAGTCGGTGAAGTCGTCCGACTGCAGTAGCACCGCCATGTAGGACACCTCGCCCTCCATATAGATAGCGCGCAGGCGCTTCTCTAAAGCGTGCTGGGCTCGCAGTAGCCGGATGGAGGTCATCTTGATGCGCATCTTGACGTCGCGCAGCCGCTCTTGAGCGTTCCCCAGTTGGCCCACAGTCACGGCCAGTTCATCCTCGGCCTTGACCTTGCGCTTACGGGTATGGGCGAGCTTGATCGAAAGCTCCTTCTCCCGCTTGTTGGCTTGATCCAACTTCTTCTTGATCGCTCCGATGCGGGCCCGATTCGAACGGATATCGCGCCGCAGAGCGCCCTCGGACGAGTTCTGCGCCAGGGCCGACGGAGACAGCGTGAGCAGAAGGAGCAGAGTACAAAGTAAGGCGCGGAGCATCGAGAGCTAGACCTTCAGGAACTTGTTCACGGAGACCAGACTTCCCAGCGCGCCCACGAAGGCCCCCATCCCGATCAGGGCCGGCAGCAGTTTGGGTAGTAGCACGGGGGCCGGGATGACCGGCAGGAACATCACCGTTTCGGCCAGTTTCGGCACCACCATCGAGTAGGAGCCGCCGACCAGCGCCGCCGCCACCACCGAGCCGACCAGACCCTGAAGCACCCCTTCGAGGATGAACGGCCAGCGGATGAACCATTCGGCCGCGCCCACCATCTGCATGATTTCGATCTCTTTGCGGCGAGCAAAGACGGTCAGGCGGATAGTGTTAGAGACGATCAGCACGGTGCTCAGGAAGAGCAAGGCCAGGATGACCGCCCCCACCGAGCGCACCATAGCGTTGAAGTTCAGCATGCGGCGCGCGATCTCTTCGCCGTACTTCACCTCGGCCACGCCGGCGATGCGGCGGGCCCGCACCGCCACCGGTTCCAGGTTCAGAGCGTTGTCCACCGCCAACTCATAAGAGTCGGGCAGCGGGTTGCGGGTCAGGTCGTTGACGTCGATCCGCCCTTGCATGCGCTCGACCAGCTTTTTCAGCGCCGTCTCCTTCGAGACAAAGTGCGCCTGCTGCACGCCGTCGATCCGCTCTAACTGCTGCAGCACGGAAACCCGGTTAGCATCGTTGTCCAGGTAGGCCACCACTTGAACTTCGTCGAGCAAGGAGTCGGCCAGCTTTTCCAGATTGGCCATGATGGCGGTGAAGTAGCCCAGGATCAGGGTCAGCACCAGCACGGTGGTGACCGAGGCGATGCTCATCAAGGGCGAACGCCGGATATTGGTAAAAACTTCGCGGATAAAGTACGTCGGGTTGGTCACGGCGCATCGGCTCCCACCAGCAACAGCGACGGCTCCGCCTCCGGCCCCTCGCTCGCCCGACCGTCCAATCGGTAGGAGCCGCGGGCCAGGTCGTTGACCAGATGGCCCCGGCGCATCACCAGCACGCGCTTCTGCATGAGGTCGACCACCTGCTGGTTGTGCGTGGCCACCACCACGGTGGTTCCGCCGTTCTGCACCTGCGAAAGAATCTGCATGACGTCCCAGGTGCTGTCAGGGTCCAGATTTCCGGTCGGCTCGTCGGCCAGCAGCAGGCTGGGGTCGTTGACCAGCGAGCGGGCGATCGCCACGCGCTGCTGCTCTCCGCCCGAAAGCTGGCCCGGCAAACGTTTGGCCTTGTCGGCCAGGCCGACCATCTCGAGCGACTGGGCGACCTTGGCGGGGATGCGGCGTCGCGAGGCGCCGGTGATCTCGAGCGCGTAGGCCACATTCTCGGCGGCGGTTTTGCCCGGAAGCAGGCGGAAATCCTGAAAGATGACCCCGGTGTGGCGGCGCAGATAGGGGACCTCCCGCCGCGACATGTCGGCAAGTTCCACCCCTCCCACCATCAAGGAGCCCTGAGTCGGCTGAAGCTCGCGATAGAACAGCTTGAGCAGACTGCTCTTGCCGGAGCCGGTCGAGCCGACCAGAAAGACAAACTCGCCCGCCTCGATCTTGAGGTTGACGTTCTGCAGGGCGCGATGCCCGTTGGCGTAGACCAGTTCGAGGTCGGTGACCTCGATCATCGGGACTTTGCCCGAGGCGTCGAATGCTAGTTCAGATCTTTGGAAAGGTCCCCACATGAAGGGCTCCTGCTCTGACCCGAGAGCGGAGCCGGGAACCCCCCTAGCTCGGGTCTTGCTTCAAGATATCCCGGGCGATCTCTTTCGCCCGCCGGCCGTCAGCCACGGCAAGGGTGGCGGCGAACGCCTTCGCGGTCTGCACCCTCATCGTCTCGACGGCCTTGTTTTGCACGGCGCGCTGGTTCTTGCGTCCCAGGAGAAGGTGCCCCCACTCGCGCAGAAGTTTCTCCGATGAAATTTCTTCAACGCGGCAGGAGAGAGCACCTGCCCGCCGACAGAACCTTTCCACCTTGGGGTCGTAAGACAAACCAAACAGCGGCGGGTTCTGCACCGTGCCCAGAATCAGCGAATGAAGTCGCATCCCGATCACCATATCGCAGCAGGCCAGAACCCCGGTCAACGCCTTGGGCGCCAAGTGACTTTCCACCACTTTCGCCTCACCGTCGAGAAGTTCGGCGAGTTTGCGGGACGGCTCCAGGTCCATCTCCGGGTGGAGCGGCAGCAGCAGGTAGCGCGCCTTGTGTTTCTGACGGAACTCTTTGAGAGCCTCAGCCAGGGTTTCCAGGTGAAGGGTCGGCCAGGGGCGGACCGTCACAGCGACCAGCGGCCCCGCCTCGGAAAGGCGCCCATCGGGCAGTTCGGATCGACCCAACTCGCCCAGCAGCCCTTCCCTCTCTAAGATAGGGCGCATCTCCTCGACCGCCAGCGGCTTCATCAGCAGCGCAGGGTCGGCCGTCAGGTGAACCTCCGAGGCGGGGAGGCCAAGTTGGAGGAGCTCTTCGACCGACTCCTCGTCGCGCACCATGACCAGTTCGGGGAGGCGGAACGCCTGCCGGGTCAGCCAGCGGGCGTGGGAGTTCCTGACGGGACCAAACCCCTGGCAGAACACCACGCTGGGGCGATTTGCGGCTTTGGCCATCAGCAGCAGACCGCCGTAGTAGATCACGGAGCCGCGCCCGGTGCTGTCCTGGAACAGGCCGCCGCCGCCCAAAGAGAAGGTGTCGCAGGCGCGCAGCGCTTTCCAGACCGAAGGGATGTGCTTGCGCGGCACCGGGTTGACGTTCAGCCGTTGCGCCGTCGAGGGGTCGTTGACCAGGGCGCTGAGCACCACATCGGGGCGCTGAGCGCGGAACTGGTCCACCATCGACTCGAAGATCGCTTCGTCGCCGGCGTTGTCGAAGCCGAAGTAGCCGGCCAGCAGCAGGTGGGGAGGACGCTTGCTCATGCGAGAATGTATCTCCGCCGCCTTCGCCTTTCCTGGTTGGAGGAGGCGGGCCTGGGTGGAGAGCGGGGCGCCCGGATGGTGAGACCTGTACCGGCAGAAGCAGGTCCGAAACCCGACTCCTGGGAAACAGTTAGGCAGAAGCGAGGTGTTCTCTTGAAAACTTTCTCCCGTACCGTATGTGTCGCTCTCGTCACGGCCTGGCTTTCCGTCGGCGCCGTGGCCGATGTCCGTTCCGACAGCAAAGCCGCCTTCCAGGTGGTCGAGAATATGTTCGTGCTGGTGCGCAGCGAGTTCATCAAGGACACGCCGCCCACGGACATCGTCAACGGAGCGTTCAAGACGCTGGGAGAAGGGCTGACCAAGCAGGGGATCAGCTACGAGCTGCCGCCGGTACCCAAGGACCTGGACACGGAGAAGGCCGAGGCGTTCCTGGGCGCCGAGTTCGAAAAGCTCGCGGTCGCTCATCCCAAGACCCTGAAGGACAACTGGTTGGCCCATCAGGTGATCGAGGGCATGGTGGCGAGCCTGGGCGACCGTTACACCGTTTTCATGGATGTCGAAGAGTACCGCGCTCTCAAAGAGTCGATGGCCGGCGGTAACTTTGGCGGCGTCGGCATCTATATCGAGTTGGGTCGCGAGGCCGGCAGTCGCCTGACGGTGAGCCGCCCCATTCCCGATTCCCCGGCTTCGGATGCGGGCATCCGCGAAGGCGACGTGATTCTGGGGATCGACGGCGAGTCGACCGCTGGCTACACCATCGAAGACGCTCAGACCAAGCTTCGTGGCGTGGTGGGCAGCCCGGTCACCCTGACTATCCGTCGTCTCAATCAGGAGCAGCCGTTCGACGTGGTGCTCAAGCGCGACAATATCCGAGTCTCTTCGGTCGCTTCTTCACTGGAGGAGATCGACGGTCATAAGGTCGGCTACATGCGTCTGCAGATGTTCGGTGAGAAGACCGACGAAGAGCTCGAAGGCGCCATGCGCGCGCTGGAAAACCAGGGCGCTGAAGGCTATCTGCTGGATCTTCGTAACAACGGCGGCGGCTACATCGTGTCGGCCGTCGACGTCGTCTCGAAGTTCGTGCCCACCGGTTCGGTGGTGACCTCGGTGGAAGAGCGCGGGACCGGCAATAAGATCTACCGCTCCCGCCCTTCCCTGCGGACCCCCAAGCCGCTGGTGCTCCTGATCAACCAGTACTCTGCCTCGGCTTCGGAGATCACGGCAGCCGCGCTGTCGGACTACGAAGCGGCGGAGCTGGTCGGGGTCAAGAGCTTTGGAAAAGGCTCGGTGCAGAAGATCTTTTCCCTGCCGGACGGCTCCGGAGTGAAGATCACCACGGCCCACTATCACACCCCGACCGGGAAAGACATCAACGAAGTCGGCATCGAGCCGCACGAGAAGGTCGAGTTTGAAGGGCGCAGCCTGGGTGGCAAGGACGACACTCAGTTCCAGGCAGCGGCCAAGTCGCTGATCGAGAAGATCGACGCCTCCGAGTCGGTCGCTGGCAGCCTGCCGACCGCACGTACCGGAGCCGAGCAGTGGCGCTACCTGCGCACTCTGGGTCGTGGCGAACCGACCATGGTCGACCGTCGCTACGTCTTCGGTGAAGGGAAAGAGTCGCTGATCGAAGAGGTCAAGGTGCGCTTCCCCGATTCCACCAGGGACGAGACCTTCCGCTTCGACCTCGGTCCCGCGCTCGGCGTTTCTACCTAGACTTTCCCCGATCAACGCTCCCGATGTTCTTTCAACGCCGGCGTCTGCAGGTTCTGCTATCCCTTTTGGTGATCGTAGTGTCGCTACTTTACCTGGGTGGCGCCTTCGATGCGGCTGCGGTCGACCCGGACGAGGGGTCAGCCCCGGTCAGCGCCGAGTCGCAGCTTTTCGAGGCGTTTTACCTGTTGCGCAACAGCTACGTCCATCGTCTGGAAGAGTTGCCGCTGCTGGAAGGCGCGGTGAAGGCCGTGAGAGTCAGGGCGGTCGAGAGCGGCGTGGCAATGGAGCGTCTCCCTGACTGGACCGAACTTCCCCGGGTTCCCGGAGACGCCGGTCTGCGCCGGGTCCAGTCCTACATCGATCGGGTGGCCACGCTCGAGCCGTCGAAGCTGTCCAGGGAGGCGGTCACCTATGCCGCCCTTGGCGGGATGACGGAGACGCTGGCCGATCCTTACACTCTGGCCATGGACCCGGAGACTTACACTCGCTTCAACAGCGGCCTGCACAGCCAGGTGGTGGGAGGCGTGGGGATCGAGGTCGAGTGGACCCATGGCGCCTATGTCGTTTTCGAGGTTCAGCCTAAGGGGCCGGCCGCGGCGGCGGGTATCCGCCCCGGCGATCACCTGCTGGCGGTCAACGGGGTCCTGCTGTTTGGTCGAGGGCAGCCGACGGAAACGCTGGAAAACGTCCACTTCTTGTTGCAGGGAGAGGTCGACTCGAAGGTAGAGCTTCGCCTGGAGCGGGCCGGCAGCCCCTTTACCAAAAGCCTGACCCGGGCCAGCTTCGAGACCCGTTCTGTCAACGGTCGGATGCTGGGCGACCCCGCTCTGGGTCAGCCCCGGGTGGGCTGGATCCGGGTCGAGAGCCTGGGGGAAAGTACCGGATACGAGATGGCCGAGACGGTCGAATCGCTGCGCAAGCAAGGCGCTGTCGGCTTTGTCATCGACCTACGAGATAACGTCGGCGGCTACCTGAACGCGGCCGTCGAAGTCGCCTCGCTGTTTCTACCTTCGGGACAGCCGGTGGTCTACGTCCGGGGGAGGGCGGGGGAGAAGTCTCGCCAGACCGTGGGCGCTGCGCCCAGCACCCTGCCGCTGCTGGTCCTGGTCAACGGCCGCACCGCGTCTTCGGCCGAGATCCTGGCGGGGGCGCTGCAGGACTACGGTCGGGCCAAACTGTTAGGCAGTCCCACTTTTGGTAAAGGAAGCGTGCAGACCGTGCACGACTTTGCTGACGGTGGCGGATTTAAGATGACCACCGCCGCCTATCTCACTCCACAGAAGCGGACCCTGGAAGGCAAAGGGCTGACCCCCGACCTGGCCGTGGACGTGAGCCAGGGTAGGGACGAAGAGTCCCTCCACAGCGAAATTCTTGAACTTACACACGAACTATGGACGAGCAACACAGCAGCGACAGTAAACCCCCAGCGATAGAGAAGCGCGCGCGCAGAACTCGGGGCGCCTCCCAGGTGCACGAGACTTCCATTTCCGGGAACCCGGTCGAACTGCTCAACGCGGGCTGGGGCGACGTGTCTCAGCGCTCGCCGTTGCTGGTAGAGAAGCTGCGGCAGTTGCCCGATTCTCCCGGCGTCTACTTGCATAAGGACAAGGCCGGTCGAGTGCTCTATGTGGGCAAGGCCAGCAGTCTCAAGAGCCGGGTGCGTTCGTACTTCCAGAGCGGAGCGGCCCACTCGGCCCGCATCGCCTGGATGGTGTCGCGGGTTGACGATATCGAGGTGTTCCTGGTCAGCTCGGTGCTGGAAGCGCTGATCCTCGAGTGTAACCTGATCAAGAAGTATCGACCCTACTTCAACGTCAAATACCGCGACGACAAACGCTATCCGCTCCTCGAGATCACCACCTCCGAGGCGTTCCCGAAGATCCGCGTGGTGCGGCAGGCGCGCAACAAAAAGAACCGCTACTTCGGTCCGTACCCGGACGCCGGGGCCATGCGTCGTACCCTGAAGGTGATCCAGAAAGTATTCCAGGTGCGGACCTGCAAAATCGATATGGATAAGGTGGCCGAGCGACCTTGTCTGGACTATCACATCGAACTATGCACCGCCCCTTGCACCCGCTACGTGGACCAGATCGTCTATCGCAGCCAGATCGACGCAGCCATCGACTTTCTCGAAGGGCGCTCCGAGCGGCTGATCGGTCGTTTGACCTCGGACATGCAGCGTCATGCCGAACTGTTAGATTTCGAGCGCTGCGCCCGCTTGCGCGATACCCTGGCCGACGTCAACCGAATCGTGGAAAAGCAGAGCGTGGTCTCCAGTAACCCGAAGGACAACGAGGACTACATCGCCCTGGCCGGGCGGCGCGATACGGTGTCGGTGCACGTGATGATGGTTCGGGCCGGTAAGCTGATCGAGCAGAAAGGCTTCTTTCTCGACTCGCACGGCGGGGCTGATGAGGCCGAACAGATGTCGGCGTTCCTGAAGGAGCACTACGACAACCCGGTCGCCCTGCCGCGTCGACTGGTCGTTTCCACGCTGCCGGAAGACCACGAGGTTTTAGAGGACTGGCTTTCCGACAGGGCCGGCCAGAAAGTGGAGATTCGGCTGGCTCAGCGGGGCGAAAAGAAGAAGCTGCTCGAGCTAGCTCTGAAGAACGCTCGTCAATCGCTGGAGATGGAGACGGTCATGCCGTCTCGCTACGAGTCGCGGCGCAGCGGACTGGCCGAACTTCAGGAGCGTCTATCTCTGGGCGGTCCACCCTGGCGCATCGAGTGCTTCGACATCTCGAACACCCAGGGAAAGGAGGCCGTGGCTTCCATGGTGGTGTTCGAACAGGGGCTACCCAAGAAGTCCGAGTACCGCAAGTTCCGCATCACTTCGGGCGATACCCCGGACGACTTTCGCATGATGCACGAAGCGGTCAGTCGCCGTTTTCGCAACGGTGGAGAAGGGGGCAACTACGAAGCGCTGCCCGACCTGCTGGTAGTGGACGGCGGTAAAGGCCAGCTCAGCTCGGCCGTTCGCGCTTTAGAGGAGACGGGCGTCCGAGACCGCGTCCCGGTGGTGGGCCTGGCCAAACAGCACGAGTGGCTGTTCGCTCCCGGCCAGAGCGACCCGATCATCTTACCGCCGGGCTCGAAAGGTCTCTCCCTGGTCACCCACCTGCGCGACGAGGCTCACCGCTTTGCCATTACCTATCATCGCAATCTGCGCGGTAAGGCTAGCAAGAAATCGGCCCTAGACGACGCGCCCGGAGTGGGGCCGACCCGGAAGAAGGCGCTCATGGAGCACTTCAAGACGTTACGCCGTCTGGTTGCCGCGACTCCCGAAGAGATTGCGGAAGTCGACGGGTTTGGCCAGGCCTCGGCTCAGGCCTTACATCACTATCTGCACAACGCGCACTGAATGGCTTGAGACAGCGCCCGCTGTCGTCACTCTCTGGCCCGCTCCCGATCTAGAGCAAGAAGATCACGCCGCCGCGAACCACTTCGTACGAGCGGGCCCCGAGTCGTTTGGCCAGGTCTTTCTCCCATTCCGGTTGGGCGGTGAGATCGCGCCACTCGGCGCGATTATAGAGCTCTCCCTGCGGCCAGTTGACGATAAAAACCGCCTTGACCGGGTGACGGGCGATGATCGCCTGAAGTTCGCGGAAGCTATTGGGCAGATCGATGGCGGCCCGTCGAGAATACCAGGCGGCGTGGACACCGACGTTGCTAACGATCAGCCCATCGGCTGGAACCAGTTGGGCCAATTGGCGGAACTCCACTTTTTGCGGCGGTGCTTGACTCCAGCCAGGCATGAGTCCTGGAATCACCGTGTAGCGAAGCTGGCCCAGGGTGACGAAGGCGACCCCTACAACCAGGGCATTCAGGGCCCAACGGGAGGCCCTGGGGGATAATCCGGCCAACGCCTGTTGAACTCCGCTGGCGGCCAGCAGCAGCCCTACCGGAGCCATCCAGACCCAGTAGCGTCCCAGCGGTTCGACTCGTAGAAAACTGAAAGTCGCCACCTGGATCGCGGCACAGCCGAGATTGAGGCCGACCCAGTCCTGCAGGTTGCCGCGGGGCTCGCGGGTCAGGATCCGGTAGATGGCCAGCAGCGCGAACGGGACCATCAAGAAATGAGCCCAGGGCCGCGTCATCCACTCTAACTCCTGGAACAGGTTGAACATCCCTTTGTCCATGAGAGGCCAGAACCGCTCGACGATCAGCGGTCCGATCTTGGGGGGCGGGCTGTAGTCCAGCCAGGGGATATGTTGACCTATCTGGCTCAGGTTTCCGGCCAGAATCGTCGACGACTGCAGCTCTGCTGCGGCGTCGGGGCGGGTGAGCCGGTAGCCGACGGCCACCAGGCCCAGTCCCAGGAAATACCCCAGGCTCCACCGGTCGGCTTTGCGAAGCCAGAGGTAGAGCGCTACGATCGGGGTGAACAGCACGAAGTTGAAGCGAGCCAGGTAACAGAGGCCGCCAAGTAACCCGACCAGGAACATGCGACGGGGCGAGCTTGCGATCAAGGCTTGATGGTGCAGCAGGATCAGCAGGCCGAAAAAAATGTCGGCGTAGCCCCAGAGGGTAAAATCCCGAAAGAAGACGGGAGTACAGAGCAGCAGCAGCGCACCGCCCAGAGCGACCCGAGCGTTCGCGGGGTAAAGGAAGCGACCGATGGTGTAGGTGCAGGAGACCAGGAGGGCCCAGGCGGTCCCGGTGGCTACGACCAGCGAGGCGTCGCTGACACCAAGGATGGCGAAGAACAGCCCCACCCAGACTCCGAACAGCGGGAAGCGGAAGGTGATCGGCCAGGGCGGGGCGCTGTAGGGAGAGTTCTCCAGGACGGCCAGTTCCGTGGGAAACAGAAAGTGGCTGTGAAACTTCCCTTCCGAGACCGAGCGACCGATGTCAGCGTAGTGGGAAAACTCATACATCCAGGCCATCTGGAAATCCGAGTTGAAAAACCACCAGGTCTGTAGCAGAGCCAGCAGGCCGAGAGCCCCGGCCGTGGAGAGCGTCCTTCGCCAGTCTTGCGTCATGAGCGACTGCTGATCACCTGCGGCGCTTCTTCGGCGAGCATCGAGCGGAAATAGCTGATGGTTTTCTCCAGCCCTTCCTCGAGCGGCACCGTGGGCGACCAGCCCAGCGCAGAGCGCGCCTTGCTGATGTCGGGCTGGCGCTGCCTGGGGTCGTCCGCAGGCAGCTCGCCGTGTATCAGCGGTAGGGTCGAGCCGGTCAGGCGAAGCGTCTTCTCGGCCAGTTCGAGCATGGTGAACTCCGACGGGTTGCCCAGGTTGACGGGGCCGGTGAACTCCCGGTCCGAGGTGTTCATGAGTCGGATCAGCCCCTCGACCAGGTCGTCGACGTAGCAGAAGGCTCGTGTCTGCTGGCCGGTGCCATAGATTGTCAGGGGCTCTCCGCGAAGCGCCTGGACAATAAAGTTGCTGACAACCCGGCCGTCGTTGACCGCCATGTTGGGGCCGTAGGTATTGAAGATTCGGGCGATTTTCACGGGGACTCGGTTCTGGCGGTGGAAATCCATGCAAAGAGTCTCGGCCAGCCGCTTTCCTTCATCGTAGCAGCTGCGCGGTCCGATCGGGTTGACGTTGCCCCAGTACTCCTCCCGCTGGGGATGAACCTCAGGGTCGCCATATACCTCGGAGGTGGACGCCTGCAGAAAAGTGGCTCCGATCTGCTCGCACATAGAGAGCATGTTGAGTGTTCCCATCACGTTGGTCTTGACGGTTTTGACCGGGTTGAACTGGTAGTGGACGGGTGAGGCCGGGCAGGCCAGATTATAGACCTGGTCCACCTCGAGCAGGATCGGCTCGGTCACGTCGTGACGTACCAGTTCGAAGTTCGGCCGCCCACGGAGCGGAAGAATGTTCCGTTTGCTCCCGGTGAAATAGTTGTCCAGGCAGAGCACGTCGTGCCCTTCTTCTACCAGCCGGCGACAGAGATGCGAGCCGATAAATCCCGCCCCTCCGGTAACCAAAATTCGCTTCAACACACTTGCCTCCACCCAACAATGACCGATCCGCCGGCCTCGGGATAGCGGTCGCTTCTTGTTTCCACAGTCGCTACCTTCCCTTTACAGCGCATTCCAGATCTGCCGGGCCGGTGCAAATCGGGGGTCGATCCAGAGCGCTAAGCGGGCGTGATAGCGGGCTCGCCAGAGATCGCTCCAGCCTCCTCCGGATTGAGCTTTCTGAGCCAGTAGGAGGGCCAGGTGGGTCTGAGCCGGAGCGCTGCTCCAGTTGGCCTGAACCGCTCCTTCGGCAGCGATCAGCACCTGTTGGGGGTCGTTCTGGCGGGCCAGACAGCGACCCAGCTGAGCCCAGGCGCCTTGGAAGGCGGGGGACAGGGCAATGGCGAGTCGCGCTTGCTGGGCCGCCTCGTCAACCTTACCCTGCGCGAGCAGCAGTTCGCTGAGCAGGCGATGCGCTGTGGCGCTGGGGCGTCGTACCAGCAAGGCGCGAAGCTCGAGTTCTGCAGAATCCGCATCGGCCCAGGACGGCGTGCGCCAGGGGCGCACTTCGGTCAACCCCTGCTCCCGATTCCCGCGAACAAAGAGCAGACCCGTGTCGTCCCAGAGTTCGAGCTTCCAGTCGGCCGACTCGGCCAGGCTGTCGACCAGGCTGAGTGTGGCGTCCTGTTCGGTGGGATGGTGGAGGAGAGCCGAGGTGACCTGGAACTGCTCGAGGATCTCCTGTCGGCGTGGGGTAGGGTTGAGGACGGCCTGAAAATCGACGATCAGCTGCTCCTGGTAGAGCATGGTCATCCCGTGAAGGAACGGCGGCCGCTGGCGATAGACCAGGTAGTTGCCGAACTCGAAAGAGTTGAAGACTTGTCCCGGCTCGGACGGCAGCGCGTCGACCAGGGTCGAAGGATAGCTCGCTGTGTCGCGCAGCGCTTGAAGGTGGGGAGGCGGGGAGGCGGTCCACCAGAAGAGCAGCGCTAACGCCCCGCTGGCAGCGCCTTTCCAGACGGAGCGTTCCGAAAGGCGGGGGAAGTAGGGGGCGGCGAGAGGGCAGACTACGGGCAGCAGTTCGCTGACGCTTCGAATCGAGCGCACGGCCAGAAAGGCAAAGGCCAGGGCTGCCAGGCCGAAGGCCAATGGAGGAGCCAGGAGCTTTCCCCTCCCCTTCAGGGAGGCCGATACGAAGACCCCGCCCAGGCAGAGCAGCATCGGCCCTAGCTGATATAGCAAGACCGGGGTCGTGGGAGGCGCCCATTCGACCACCCCGCTGATGGCGGAGTTGTTGGAGAAGTGGTCGATCAGGAAAGCCGGAAAGGAGAGAGCGTGGGGACGCGCCAGGGAGGCCAGCCCACCGGCGACTCCCAGCAGAACCCGCTCTCGGGGGCACCGACGCCCGAACACGACCCAGCAGCCGAGCACGACGTAGCCGGCGATGATCCCCTGATGCAGATTGGTCCAGAACGCGAACAGCAGGCCCGTCGCCAGCACCAGTCGGCGCAGCGCGGCGCCGCGCTCGGCGGTCATCAGCACGAGCACCAGAGCGGCCAGGCAGAGGTCGGTGAAAAGGTAGGTGCGCATTTCGAAGCGGCCCCGGACGGTCCAAAGCGCCAGCGCGCTCCAGGCCCCGGACCAGAACGGCGGGAGGCCACCCAGGCGGCAGCCCAGGTAGCTCAGACCGGTGGTCAGAGCGAGCAGCCCGCTCTTGAGAGCCACCAGGCCCAGCGGTCCGGCCGCGGCAAAAGCCAGGTAGCAGAGCAGATTGCCCAGCCAGGCGGCGTCGGCGTAGCGCCCGAAGCCGAAGGTCGCGGTCGTCCCGAGGTAGCTTTCCGACCAGGGGATACGACCCGTTTCCCAGATGTCGCGGCCGACCGCCAGGTAGAACCAGAAGTCGTAGCCCGCAAGGGGGGCTAGCGACCAGAGAAACAGGACGGTCAGCAACGCGACGAGGCCGAGAACCTCGCGCGGATCGGGACGGCTTCCCGGCGTGGGAGAGGTGTCGGGAGAACGGTTGAACATGCGCTGGCAGTCCTTTCTTTCCGCTTCCCTCTCATCCCCGCCGTGGGTCCGGCAAGATTTCTCTCTCCGTCGGGGAAGGGGCGTCCGTGGACGCTTCCGCTTATGCACTGATGTATGAAATCGAGGAGACCCTGTGGTGGTACAGGGGTCGCCGTAAGGTCTGTTTCGATCTGCTCCAGCGTACTCTGGGGCCAGGTCGCCTGGATATTCTGGACGTGGGCTGCGGGACCGGATACAACCTCGGTTTGCTGAGGCGCTTCGGGCGGGCCCAGGGGGTCGACATGTCGCCCGAGGCGCTGGAGTTCTGCCGTCGCCGGGGAGAGCTGCAGGTGACGCTGCACACGGCAGGCGAGCTGCCCTTTGCCTCCGAGTCGTTCGATCTGCTGACGGCCTTCGATGTTATCGAGCATATCGACGACGACCGGGAAGCCCTACGAGAGTTTGGCCGGGTGCTGCGTCCTGGCGGCTGGATGCTGATCTACACGCCGGCCTTGCCCTGGCTTTACAACGAGCACGACCGGATCGTGCATCACAAGCGGCGCTATCGGCGCGCAGAGTTGCAGGAGAAGTTGCTGGAGAGCGGCTACGAACTTCACCATCTCGCCTACGTCAACGGGTTGGTGCTGCCGCTGGTGCTGCTGGCGCGCGGTCTGGCCAAACTGCGCTCGAAAGCCAGCCACCAGGAGATGGAGGTGCCCTCGGCGCCTATCAACGGCCTGGTCACCGCGCTTTGCTACGCCGAGGAGTCGTTAGTCCGACGCGATCTGCTGCCGATCGGCATGACCTTGCTGGCGCTGGCGCGTAAGCCTGGGCTGGATTTAACCCAGGAATAGGCTTTCCGACTATGGAACGGGCCGTCATGACGCCCAAGGTTTCTCTAGTCGTTCCCGTCTACAACGAAGAGGAGAATCTACCGCTGCTCTATCAGCGCGTGGTGGAATCCCTCGACCCCCTGGGTATCGCCTGGGAGTTGATCTTAGTCGATGACGGAAGCACCGACCGCAGCGTCGCGGTGGCTCGTGATCTGGTCGCCGGTGACGCTCGCGTGACGGGGCTGGAGCTTCGACGGAACTTTGGCCAGACGGCGGCCATGGCGGCCGGTTTCGACGAAGCTCGCGGTGAGTTCGTGGTCACTCTCGACGCCGACCTGCAGAACGACCCGGCCGACATCCCCCGGCTGCTGAGCCAGGCCGCCGACGGCTACGACATCGTCAGCGGCTGGCGTAAGGATCGGCAAGACGACTTCGTCTCTCGCACCTTGCCTTCGAGAATTGCCAACGCGCTGATCTCGCGAATCACCGGGGTCCACCTGCACGACTACGGCTGCACCCTGAAGGTCTACCGACGAGACGCCCTGCAAGGGTTGAACCTGTACGGGGAGATGCACCGCTTTTTGCCCGCCCTGGTGGCCCAGCGGGGCGCCCGCATCGTGGAAACGCCGGTTGGCCATCACGCCCGCCAGTTCGGAGTATCGAAGTACGGGATCGGGCGTACCTTCAAAGTGATCCTGGATCTGATGACGGTGAAGTTCCTCAGCAGCTATTCGACCAAGCCGATCTATCTGTTTGGCGGTCTGGGTCTGCTGCTGTTCGGCTTTGGCTTTGGGCTGGTCGGACTGATGACCTATCTGAAGTTTATCTACGGCGTCTCGATGATTTTGACGCCGCTGCCTACCCTGGCCGCGATGTGCGTGATTCTCGGGATGCAGTCGCTGATGCTGGGGCTGCTCGCCGAACTGGTCATCCGCACCTACCACGAGTCCCAAAACAAGAAGATCTACCTGGTGCGCCACCGCCACCGCCAGTCCGAGAACGGCTGATGTGCGGTATCGCCGGATGGGCCTGCATCAACGGCGCGCCGCCTTGTCCCGAGACGCTATCCCGAATGGTGGCGGCCCTGCGCCACCGCGGACCGGATAAGCAGGACCACGTCGACCTGGGCGGAGCCGGCCTGGGGATCGCCCGTCTGGCCATCAACGACGTGGAGGGCGGGCACCAGCCCTATCGCAACGAGGACGAAACGATCTGGGCCGTTTTCAACGGCGAGATCTACAACTTTGTCGAGTTGCGCGCCGAGCTCGAGGCGAAGGGGCACCGCTTCCGCAGCCGCGCCGACGGCGAGGTGATCGTCCATCTTTTTGAAGAGCACGGGCCGGAGTTCGTACAGAAGCTGAACGGGATGTTCGCCATCGCCCTGTGGGATGGTCGGACCCTGCATCTGTTCCGCGACCGCCTGGGGATCAAGCCGCTCTACACGACGCAGTTGGGCGGCGTGCTGTATTTCGCTTCGGAGTTGAAGTCGCTGCTGGAGGTGCCGGGTCTTTCCCGGCGCCTGGACCACGCAGCGCTGCGCAGCTATCTGACCCTGGAGTACGTCCCGTCGCCGCGCTCGATCTTCGCCGACATCGGCAAGATGCCGCAGGCTTATCGCTGGGAGGTCGGGTCGGGAGAGGTAAAGAGCGTTCGCTACTGGGAGTTTCCGCGGTTCCAGCCCGGGGGCGGCACGATGGAGGATTGGACGGAGCGTCTGGGCGCTCTGCTCGAGGACGCGGTGCGTCTGCGCCTGGTGGCCGACGTGCCGGTGGGGATGTTCCTTTCTGGAGGGCTGGACTCGTCGACCCTGACCTCGCTGATGAGCCGTCATCACAGCGGCCCCGTGCACACCTTCTCGGTGGGGTTCGACCAGGCCAGCTTCGACGAGAGCGAGTATTCTCGGGCCGTGGCGGAGAAGCTGGGCACCGTTCACCATCACCAGATGCTCGATTCCCGAGCCACTCTCGAGGCTCTCGAGCCGCTGGCCCAATCCTTGGACGAACCGCTGGCCGACGCGGCTATCATCCCGACCATGCTGCTCTCGCGCTTTGCTCGAGAGACGGTGACGGTGGCGCTGAGCGGGGAGGGGGCCGACGAACTGCTGGGCGGCTACCCCACCTACTTTGCTCACCAGCTGGCAGGTCCGCTCGACCTGATTCCGCCGGGGCTGTGGCGTCTGGCTCAGCGCGCGGTAGGATGGATCCGCCCCTCCCGCGAGTACCTCTCGTTCGATTTCAAGCTGAAGAAGTTTGCCTCCGGCATGGGTCGGCCACCGGCCGAGCGCCATCTGACCTGGATGGGGTCGTTCCCCTGGTCCGGAGACTCGGGAGTGCTGCTCCACCCCTCCAACCCCTCCCTGGACCTCCACACCCTGTCCCTTCCCGGAACTCCCGTCGAGCGGGCTCAGGCGCTGGATTTTCATACCTACCTGGCTGACGATCTGCTGGTCAAGCTGGACCGGGCGACCATGATGGTCTCCCTGGAGGGGCGGGTGCCGTTCCTGGACTACCGCCTGGTCGAGGCGATGGCGACTCTGCCCACCTCGCTGAAGTTGCGGGGGCTGGACGCCAAGCGGGTGCTGAAGCGGGTGGAGGGGGAGCGGCTGCCGCCCGCCATCGTGCGGCGTCGTAAGAAGGGGTTCGGGATCCCGATCGCCGACTGGCTGCGGGGGCCGCTGAAGCCGCTCCTGGACCAGTACCTGAGCGCTCCTTATCTGCGTGACCAGGGGCTGTTCCGGCCCGAACCGGTGGAGCGTCTGGTGCGAGAACACCTGGACGGCAGGGCCGACCATCGCAAGCCGCTCTGGACCCTGCTGGTGTTCCAGCGCTGGGCCGAGCGGTACCAGCCTACCCTGTAGGCCGGCGCCGCTCGGGGGGCTCAGGGAGTGATGACGAGGTCGACGGGGAAGACGCAGGGGTAGGACGTGTAGGTGGTCGTCAGACCTTGCGCCCTGAAAGCGAAAGCGTGGATCGCACCGCCGTTCCGGCTGCTGACGTAAGCGAAGCGGCCGCTAGGGTCAAAGGCGATGCCGTTCACGGTCGAGCCGCTGAACTCGTGGCCGCTAGCGATCGGCAGGGCCGCTGGCTGAAGGCTGTAGGCGCGCAGCAGACCGCTCCCGCAGACGGCGAAGGCGAACCTTCCGCTGGGATCGATCGCGACTTGACTGACAAAGGCGCCGGTGGAATTGCGACCTATTTCGGTCAACCCTCCGTCGCTTTCGATGCGGTAGGAGATGGCCTGGGATGCTTGGCCGTTCGAAGTGCCGATGAAGGCGTAGGTTCCGCTCGGATCGATGGCGATGCCCGCGAGTCGGCCCACGCCGGGTACGGGGATCGTTTCTTTGTCGCTCAGCGTTCCCGTCTCCGGGTCGACCTTGTAGAAGGACACATCGTAGCTGAGAGAGTTGGCGGTGTAGAGATAGCGACCGCTGGGGTGGACCGCGACGGAGGTGGGCTCTTCGGTCGCCGGAGGGCCGTTGAGGATAGGACCCGGACTCAGGCGATTCAAGCTGCCGTTGACCAGGTCGACGGCCAGCGTCGAGACGGTGTCGCCCAGATTGTTGGCGGCGTAGAGGAACCGTCCGGTGGGGTCGACCGTCATGGCGCGCGGGCTGTTGGCCGCCTGGTAGGTGGTGGGAGAGAGGGTCAGCGCTCCGGTCATCGGGTCGACCAGGTAAAGCGAGATGTAGCCTGGGGACGGGTTGGCGGTCGTCGCGTAGACAAAGCGGCCCGTGGGGTGAACCGCCAGGCCCGAGTTAGGGCGGTCGGCAGGGCTGAAGCTTACGCTTCCTATGCTGGTCAGAGCGCCGCTTTCGCTGTCGACCCGAAATAGCGAGAGACCGAACGGGTTGACTTCGCTATAAACGTAAGCAAAGCTGTTGATCGAAAGCGTCGCAGTGGCCTCCAGTCCGCTCAGCGTGGCGCTGACGGTCACGTTCTGGCCGCTGGTGGCCGTGGCGCCGACGACCGCTTCCCCGGTGGTGACGTTGCCGACCGTTTCGCTGGCGATGGTCACGTCGGCGCTGCTGCTACTCCAAACGACCTGGTCGGTCACCTCCCGAGTGGTCCCGTCAGAGTAGCTGGCGGTGGCGCTATACTGACGCCTCGTGCCCTTGCCGGACAGCGCCTGGTCGGGAGAGATGACGAGGCCCTGCAGAGTCGGGGCGACGGCGCTGACGGTGACGGTGGCGTCGCCACCAGGGCGCTGCCGGGGAGGCTGGCCTGAGCGGTAGTGGAGCCGGAGGCCACGGCCTGAACCAGGCCGGGAATGGAACGATGCGCTTCGCAGCAGCTCAGACGGCGGTCAGCGGAGGGGGACCGAACAGCCAGTCGCCGCTGGCGCCGGGCTCGCTGCCGTGAAAGAACTCCAGCGCCATGTCTTCGACCTCGTCGCGCTGCAGGCTGCCGTCGCCGTTGCGGTCGAGGCGCTCGAAACAGGTGCGGGTCGCTTCGTCGCGATGACCGAGGGCGTAGAAGAAGATGGAGAACTCCAAAGGGTCGACTCCGTTATCTCGGTCGCGATCGAGCAGCAGGAAGAACAGGTGGGCCAGCTCTTCGACCGGGCCGCGATAGCCTTCGCTGCCCACCCGACCCTCTCGGTCGGCTTTCAAAAAGGCGCCGAAATGGTCCAGCCAATCGCCCTCACTCAGTCCCGTCTTGGCCTGGAACAGCGCCTGTAAGAAGCGCCTCCAGCGAGCCTCGACGTGGGAGACCACGCGGCTCGACTCGGGCCAACCGGTGTCCACCCAGACCCGCTCGAGGACGCCCCGAAGCTCTCCCTCTTCTAGCCGACCGTCGCCGTCGTTGTCCAACTTCCCAAAAAGGTCTCGCAGCTTGGCCTGTTGCCAGGGGGACAGTTCGCTTCGCATAGAGCCCTCGTTCGACGGGAGGAGGGGAGATTCTTGGCAGAGCGGGGGAAAGTTGGGCCGCTAGAGATGGGGGGGGCGGACTTCAGGATAGAGGCCCGTTTGCCGTTGAGCCTGGTAGGAGCCGCCCCGGGTGGCCTCAAACTTCCCTCTGGCTGGAGCATCGGCTTGACTTAGGCCGCGCTTCTATGGCTAATCTGAGCACGAAAGCTCTCCCTCGCGAGAGTGCGCAAACTATGAAAGATCTCAGCCGCGAACTTTGGATCGTCACAGGCTTGTCCGGAGCGGGCAAGTCGCTAGCCCTGAAATGCCTGGAAGACCTGGGTTTCTGGTGCGTGGATAACCTGCCTGCCCAGCTCATGCGTTCGTACATGGAGCTCGAGCCGACCGGCGAGACCCCGAACGAAGCCGAGATGCCTCGGGCGCTTGGGCTGCGCGGGATCGAGCAGCTCAAAGAGTTGGAAGAGGCGCTGGCTCAGCTACCGGACATCCCGATCCAGACCCGCATCATCTACCTGGAATGCGACGAGGCGACGCTGGTCAAGCGTTACTCGGAATCGCGCCGTCGCCATCCGCTGATCGGGAATTCCGGGCGGGGGCTGATGCGGGCGCTGCGTACCGAAAGGGAAGCGCTCAAAGGGGTGCGCGAGAAGGCCGATTACCTGCTCGACACGACCTCGCTGAGCCCGCACACCTTGATGATGCGGCTGGAGGCGATTCAGGCCTCGGTCTCGGGCTACCATCAACCGCTGCTGGCTCACATTCAGTCTTTCGGTTTCAAGAACGGCGCTCCGCCCGACGCGGAGTGGGTCTGGGACGTGCGTTTTCTGCCCAACCCCTACTACAACCCCGACCTTCGCGACTGCTCCGGCGTCGAAGAGCAGGTGAGCTCGGTGGTCTTTTCGGAGAAGTCCGACGTCGAGCTGATCGATCGGATGATGACGAACTTCCTGGATATCCTCAAGATCTACTCCTCGCAGGGGCGCCACCTGGTGAACCTGGGGATCGGCTGCACTGGCGGGCAGCACCGCTCGGTGGCCACCACCGAACGTCTCGCCAAACTGTGCCTGGAGGCGGGCTTCGTCGTTTCGGTCTGTCACCGCGACGTCAAGCTCAAACCCGAGTTCGAGGGGCTGAAAGCCCAGCTTTTAGAGCCGGACAAATCCGACCGCGTGCCGGTAGGTAGCCGTTGAGTACGTCCTCGAGCGGGGGACTGGCTTTTCGCAAGTGGTTGACCCCGGGCATGGGGGTCAAGCGCTGGTTCGGCGTGTCGATCGTCGGCTTTCTGACCTTTACTCTGGGCATCCTGATCCTGGCTGACATGCCCTCCCACTTCTGGGAACTGCTGCGCGAACGTTTTTCCGTGCGGAACACGCTGGGCATCGGCGCTGCGGTGAGCGGGATGGGGATCATCGTTTTTGGCCTCACCAAAGGGTTCCAGACCATGTTCAACGCGGTCCAGCCCAACCCCACCCGCAAACTGGTCGACGTGCTGTACGAGAAGAGCCAGTTGGGTTCGGGTCTGAAGATCGTCACCCTGGGCGGCGGAACAGGACTGTCCTCGCTGCTACGCGGTCTCAAGCCGATGAGCAGCAACCTGACCGCCGTGGTGACGGTGTGCGACGACGGCGGTTCATCCGGGCGTCTGTCCAAAGATCTGGGGCTGCTGCCTCCTGGCGATATCCGTAACTGTCTGGTCGCTTTAGCCGACGACGAGTCGCTGCTATCCGGCCTTTTTAACCACCGCTTCCAGAACGGTAACGACCTGGGCGGGCATTCTTTCGGGAACCTTTTCCTGGCCGCTTTGACCGAGGTGGTGGGCGATTTCGAAAAGGCGATTCAGGTGTCCAGCCAGATTCTGGCCACCCGGGGCAAAGTGCTGCCGGCCACCTTGAGCAAGGTCACCTTGTGCGCCCGTATGTGGGGCGGCGAGGTGGTTCGCGGAGAATCTTCCATCCCGGAGTACGGGGGAGTGATCGAAGAGGTCTACCTGGACCCTCCCGGCGCCACGCCGGCGCCCGAGGTTCTGGCCTCGCTGGCCACCGCCGACGCGGTGGTCCTGGGCCCGGGAAGTTTGTTCACCTCGGTCATCCCCAACCTTCTGGTCGAGGGGATGGAAGAGGCGCTGCGGGCTCTCAAGGTACCGCGCATCTATGTTTGTAACGTGATGACCCAGCCCGGCGAGACCGATGGATTTGGCGCCGCCGACCATCTGGCCGCTCTGGAGCGTCACGTCGGGTCTGGAGTCGTCGATACGATCGTCATCAACGTCGAGACGCCCAGTGAAGAGTTGCTTCGTCGCTACGCCGCTGAAGGCGCCCATCCGGTGGACCCTCAGATCGAGCGCCTGCAGAAGATGGGCGTCAAGGTGGTTGGAGCCAACCTGATCCGGTCCGACAATCTGGTCCGTCACGACAGCGACCGACTCGCTTCGACCCTGATCGACCTGCTGGCGCGGCACTACTCGAAGACCAGCGAGACGGGCAAGACCCGGCACCTGCGCGTCGTCAGCTAGCCAGGGCTCCGGGCCCTCCAACCGTTCCGGTTGGGGCCTCTCCTCCCGCGCTCTCCCCTCCAACCTGGCTCCCTCCCACAAAAAAAGCTCCCCGTCGTGAAACGGGGAGCTTTTCTGTTTCGAAGGGGCTACTTCTTGAAGGTGCCCGAGGTGACCACCACCATATCGGCGGGTTTCACGTGGCGGGACAGGGCGTCCTGGATCTCCTTGGCGCTGAGGCTGTTGATCTTGGCTTCCCATTTGTTCAGCCAGTCGACGTCGCGCTCGATGTACATGTAGCTGGAGAGCAGCCCCAGCAGGCTGCCATCCTGGCTGCGCTGGACCTTGAGCGATTCCAGGTAGCCCTTCTTGGCGGCTTCCACTTCTTCGGCGGTGAAGCCGTCCTTGACGGCGCGGTTCAACTCTTCGGCGACCGCCTTTTTCACCTTCTCGATGTTCTCGGGAGCGGCGATGGCGTAGACGGAGAAGCCGGCCACGGGATCCTGGGAGTCGGCCGTCAGGCTGGAGCGGATGCTGTAGGACAGACCCTCCTGCTGGCGCACCCGGTTGGCCAAGCGGCTGTTCAGGAAGCCGCCGCCCAGCATGTAGTTGCCTAAGCGAAGGGCGGCGTAGTCGGGATGTTCGTCGGTGAGGGGGAAGGAGAGGCCGGCCAGGTAGACGGCGTTCGACTTGTCGGGCAGGTTGATCGCCTGGTCGCTGGGCTTCACGTCGGTCTTGATCTTGTCCACCAGACGGGCGTAGGGGACGTTGCCCTGCGATTTCCAGCCCACGAACTGCTCTTTGAGAAGCGGTTCGATGACCTTGGGATCGAAGTCGCCGACCACGGTAACTTCGCCCCGTTCGGCGCCATAGAACTTCTTATGGAACGCCTTCATCTGGTCCACCGTGATGGTCTTGGCGGCGGCGGCGTCTTCCTGCGGCGTGGTCTGAGCTCGGGGGTCGCCCTTGGGATAGGGGTCGAGCTGCTGCGAGAAGAGCAGGGAGGCGCGGCTCTCGGGGTCGCTTTCCGACTCTTCCAGCGAGGCCAGGTAAGCCTCTCTCATGGTGTCGAGCTCTTCGACGGGGAAGGTGGGGTCTTTCATCAGCTGGGCGCTGAGTTTGATCACCTCCGGCAGGTTCTCTCTGGTGGTCGAGAACGAGGCGGAGACGGAATTCACGTCGCCGCTGACCGAGCCGGAGGCTTCCAGAGCGGTGAGCTTGTCCTTGATCTGCTCGCGGGTCATGGTCGAGGTGCCGCGCATCAGCATGGCGCCGGTAAAAGCGGCCAGGTCGCTCTGGTTCTGAGAGTCTTCCAGATTGTTGAAGCGGAAGTTCAGGCTGACCACCACGGTTTCGCCGCGATTGTCCTTGGGCAGCAAGGCGAGCTTGATTCCGGGGGCCAGTTCGCTGTAGGTGGTGCGGGCTTTGATGTTGTCGGGGGTGGGGTCGAAGTCTTCTCCGGCTGCTACCACCTGTTCGACCTTCATGGAGGTCAGGGTCTGCTGCAGCTTGGCGTCATCGACAGGAGCGATATCGGCCCGGGCGGGAGCTTCTTCGGGGAGGAAGCGGCCGACGGTGCGGTTGGAGACCTTGAGGTAGTCCTGGGCCACCTTGGTGACGTCGGCCGGGGTCACGGCTTCCAGGCGCTGCTTGTAGAGGAAGAACATGCGCCAGTCGCTCATGGATTCCCATTCGGACAGCTGCAGCGCCAGTCGGCGGCTATCTCTGAGGGTGGCTTCCATCCCTTTGAGCAGGCTGGCTTTGGCGCGCTTGACTTCGTCTTCGGTAGGCGGCTGCTTGTCGAAGCCTTGCACGGTCTGCAGAAGGACCTGTTCAACCTTGGCCAGGTCGCCGTCTTTACGGGTCGAGGCCGAGAGGAAGAGCAGTCCGGGGTCGTGCAGTTGGTAGGCGCCTCCGCCCACGGCGGTGGCCAGTTTGGGAACCACCAGCGCTTTGTAGAGGCGACCCGAGGGGGTGTCGCCCAGGATCTCTCCCAGCACGTCGACGGCGGCGAAGTCATCGGCGCTGCCGGCGGGGATGTGGTAGGCGACGGCGGCCACTTTGGTGTCGCCGACCCGGCGCAGTTCGACGGCGCGCTCGCCGTCCTGGGTGGGCTCTTGAGTGTAGGTGCCCTGCAGCTCGCGGGTGGGGCGCGGGATGGAGCCGAACTTTTTGGCGATGCTGGCCAGGGTGGTTTCGGGATCGAAGCGACCGGCCACGATCAGCAGCGCGTTGTCCGGCTGATAGTAATATTTGTAGAACGCCTGCAGGCGGTGGATCGGCACTCGCTCGATGTCGGCCCGCGAGCCGATGGTCGAGTTACCGTAGTTGTGCCACAGGTAGGCGCTAGAGAAGATGCGCTCTTGCAGGATGCTACCGGGGTCGTTCTCGCCGCGTTCGAACTCGTTGCGCACGACCGTCATCTCGCTGTCGAGGTCCTTCTGAGCGATGAACGAGTTGACCATGCGGTCGGCTTCCATGGAGAGAGCCCACTCGAGATTTTCCGGGGAGGAGGGGAAGGTTTCGTAATAGTTGGTCCGGTCGAACCAGGTGGTGCCGTTGGCCTGGGCGCCGTGGTCGGACAGCTCTTTGGTGATGTTGGTGTGGGCTTTGGAGCCTTTGAACATCAGGTGTTCGAGCAGGTGAGCCATGCCGGTCTCTCCGTACCCTTCGTGGCGGGAGCCGACCAGATAGGTAACGTTGACGGTGGTTTTGGCCGAGGAGGAGTCGGGGAACAGGAGGACCCGCATTCCGTTATCGAGTCGGTACTCGGTGATTCCGGCCACGGCGGTGACCTCTTTGGTGCCGGCGGGCAGCGGGGCGGCCAGGACGCTGGTCGACATGCCGAGGACCAGGAGGCCGACGAGCGACCGCTTCAGTTGGCTAGGGATTCCCATGAATTGCGCACTCCTTTAGATAGGGGCCGGTTACCTTAAGAAGGGAGCCGGCCGTTTCCCTGGGGTACACGATGGCGGGGGGGAAGCCCTTTTCAGGCTGCTGGAAAGTTTGCGCTGAGGAGCGGGATTGGAGAGAGGGGATGGCCCGGTCGGAGGAGAGGGGATGGCCCGGTCGGGCTGAGATTTGGTAGAAAAATTTAACGATTTGTCCGGCGGGGGCTCGTAGGGAGAGTCGAAGAGTCGTTGGTGAAAAAAAATATTTTGAGAGATCCAAAAGGAGATCTTTCGTTCACGTGAAATCCTGTTCACTAGAACTAAATTAGGAGACGATGTTATGGACAAGAAAAAAGCACTAGACGCAGCCCTATCCCAGATCGAGCGCCAGTTCGGCAAAGGCTCGATCATGAAGCTTGGCGAAGCCGGCAGCCGTTTCGAGGTTCCCGTCATCCCCAGCGGCTCCATCGCCATCGATATGGCGCTCGGGGTGGGAGGTATCCCTCGCGGTCGTGTGACCGAAATCTACGGACCGGAATCGTCCGGTAAAACGACGCTGACCCTGCACGTTCTGGCCGAAGCTCAGAAGATGGGCGGGATCGCCGCCTTCATCGATGTCGAGCACGCGCTGGACCCGATTTACGCCGCAAGCATTGGCGTCGACCTCGAGAACCTCTACGTCTCGCAGCCGGACACCGGTGAGCAGGGGCTGGAGATCGTCGAGACGCTGGTCCGCTCGAACGCGGTCGACGTCGTGGTCGTCGACTCGGTCGCCGCGATGGTGCCCCGGGCCGAGATCGAAGGCGATATGGGCGACACGCACGTCGGTCTGCAGGCCCGTCTGATGTCGCAGGCGCTGCGTAAGCTGACCGCCATCATCTCGAAGTCGAAGACCGCCGTGATCTTCGTCAACCAGATTCGCGAGAAGGTCGGCGTGATGTTCGGCAGTCCGGAAACCACCCCCGGCGGTCGCGCGCTGAAGTTCTACTCCTCGGTTCGTCTCGAGGTGCGTCGTATGGACAGCATCAAGCAGGGTCAGGAGCAGACCGGGAACCGGGCCAAGGTGAAGGTGGTCAAGAACAAGCTGGCGCCTCCCTTCAAGACGGCCGAGTTCGATATCATTTTCGGTAAGGGGATCTCGCGCGAGGGCTCGCTGATCGATGTGGCGACCGCGATGGGCGTGACCGCTCGTACCGGCAGCTGGTACTCGTTTGGCGACACCAAGCTGGGCCAGGGGCGCGACAACTCGCGCGTCTTTCTGGAAGATCACCCCGAGATCGCCGACGCCATCGAGCGTCAGGTGCGCGCCCAGGGCGGCTTGAACCGTAACCAGGCCAACGGTCAGGTTCACGAGATCGAAGAGGACGAAGAAGAGCCTCTCGAGGTCTAGGCGATGATGCGTAAGTCAGCAGCACGGGCTCGAGTTTTCGGGCCGCAAGGGTCTGAGAACGGGCTTCCGCTGGCTTGCGCGTCGTCGAGATTTTGTGTTCCGGCGGCGCTGGCATGATGGGGCGTCGCGCGCAGAAGCCGGTCGAGCCGTTGACGCCGAAGCGTTTGCGCGCCAAGGCGTTCGACTTGCTGGCTCGGCGCGACCACTCGGAGAAGGAGCTCGAGGACAAGCTTCGTTCCCGAGGCGGCGAGGCGGCCGATGTCGTGACGCTCTTTCAAGAGCTGCGCGACATCGGTCTCCTTGACGACCGCCGGTTTGCCCAGAACTTTCTCTCTTATAGGTCGGGCAAGGCGTGGGGGCCGCGTCGCTATCGCCAGGAGCTGATGTCGCGCGGCATCTCGAAAGAGATCGTCGACGAGGTGCTGCCCGAGATGGAGTCGATCGAGCCGAAGCTGGCCCGCCTGGTCTCGCGCGAGCTGGCGCGGGGGCGGGAGCCGCAGAAGGTGATGGCGGCGATGGTTCGGCGCGGCTTCGACTATTCGTCGGTGCAAGAGGCGCTGCGACGCGGCGCAGCGGGCAACGACGAGGAGTTTTGGCCCTGAGCGGGCTTTGGGCTCTGGGTTCCGGGCTTTGGCTTCGGGCGATGAGATTTACGACGAGCGTGACCGAGAGGGGCGCTCGTTTTGCGTTGGGGCTGTTTGCGCTGGGGCTCGTGGCTCGCTGGGTGTCCCGAGTGGGGCGGCGCGGGCGCTCAGTGAGCCCGCACCCGGGCACTAGGCGAGAGGCCGCGTCGCGCGGGCACTCGATGGGGCCGCACTCGGGCACTCGGTGAGTCCGCACTCGGGCGCTCAGTGAGCCCGCGTCGCTCGGGCACTCGGCGAGCCCGCACTCGGGTTCTCGATGAGCCCGCACTCGGGTGGTCGGTGAGCCCGCGCTCGGGTTCTCGGTGAGCCCGCGTCCCTCGGGCACTCGGCGAGCCCGCTCCCTTATTCGCTCTGGTTGATCAAGAAGATGACGTAGTTGCCCAGGAGTTTGACCTCTTCGGTGTCCATGCCCAGGAACAGCAGCGAGTGCAGGTGGCGGGGTGGGCCTTCGCCTTCGTGCTCGGGGTCGGGCGCGACCGCCATCACTCGGCAGGGCAGGCGTAGCGCGGGGAGGATGCGCCAGAGGCAGATTTCGCAGTGGATCTGGGTGTCCTTGGGCAGTTCGTGGTCGAGGGCCAGCAGCGCGCCTCCCACTCCCAGGTTGACGACCTCTCCCGTCAGCGACTCGCCGTCGTGAGTGGTGAAGATTCGAGCCGGGATCTGGCCTCGGACGCGCACGTATTTGCGCTTCTGGAAAGTCTTGTTCTCGTCAAACCCTAGCTGCTCGAGCACGTACTTGACCCAGGAGCGCTGCATGTTCTCTCGGCTGTCTTCAAAATGCAGCCCGGCTTCGTAGGAGACCCGGCCCACCTGCTGCATGGTCTGCAGCCAGACGACTTTGCAGCGTACGGCGCCGGTAGCTTCGGTGGCCGAACTGTCGGGAAACACGACCTCGACGTTCTGTCCCTCCACCAGGGGGGTCTGACAGCGCATACGCAGTCCGTCGAGCGACAGGTCGGTGACGATAGCCGAGCCGCGTCCTCCCTCTTCGGTAACGAACTCGAGACGGATGTAGGTTCTGACCCGCAGCTTCTTTCGCCGTTCCGCCAGGCTGAGCTGGGGGAAATCGGGGTCGGTCGCTTCTAGTCCTTGGATCTTATTACGAAGCATGAGAACCCGTGGTTCTTCGGCAGGGCCCGCCAACCCTTGCCCTGAATTTCTCCCGCCACAAAGTTTCGCCCCACTCCATGGGGCACTGTATGAGGAGTCATCACGTGATCGTTGATCAACAGTCCGAGGCCGCCCGCGAGGCCCAAGAGATCGTCGCCAAAAACCTCGAGTACACCCTGTTCTCCTGGTCGGTCCAGTCGGTCGCCAACCCCATTCCCGTGGCTCGCGCCCAGGGCAGCTGTTTCTGGGACGTCGAAGGGAAGCGCTACCTCGACTTTTCGGCCCAGCTCATGAACATGAACATCGGCCACGGTCACCCCAAGGTGATCGAGGCGATCAAGAAACAGGCCGACGAATTGGCGTTCATCTACCCCGGCTGCGCTACCAAACCGCGTGGTGAGGCCGGCGAGAAACTCTCCAAGATCTCTCCCGGAAACCTCAAGAAAGTGTTCTTCACCAACGGCGGGACCGACGCTATCGAGAACGCCATGAAGATGGCTCGTCTGGTGACCGGTCGTCAGAAGGTGATGACCCGCTATCGCGCCTATCACGGCGCGACCTTTGCGGCCATGAGCGCCGGTGGCGACCCTCGGCGTCTGGCCAACGAGCCCGGCGTCCCGTGGATCGTTCGCATGCTGGACCCCTACGCCTACCGCAGCCCTCTCTACCGTCACTGCACCCCGGAGCAGGGCGACCAGGCGTTGGTCGACCTGATCGAGGAGCAGATCGAGATGGAGGGCCCCAACGATATCGCGGCCATTCTGCTCGAAGGGTACTCCGGCTCTTCCGGCATCATCGCGCCTTCGACCGACGTTTACTGGAAAGGCATCCGTCGTCTCTGCGACAAGTACGGCATCAAGCTGATTGTCGATGAGGTGATGAGCGGATTCGGCCGCACCGGCGAATGGTGGGGCATCGACCACTACGGCGTGCAGCCCGACATTCTGGTCTGCGCCAAGGGTCTGACCTGCGGCTACATCCCGCTGGGCGCGGTCGTGGTCTCTCCCGAGATCGGCGACTACTTCGACAACCGGCCGCTCTGGTGCGGTCTGACCTACAGCTCGCACCCGATCGCCTGCGCCGCCGCTTCGGCCTGTATCGACGTCTACACCGAAGACAACCTGATCGAGAACACTCGGGTTCAGGGCGCCAAGGTCGCCAAACTGATGGACGAACTGCAGGCCAAGCACAAGTGCGTGGGCGACCACCGCGGCATCGGCCTGTTCCGAGTGCTGGAACTGGTCAAGAACAAGGAGACCAAGGAGCCGATCAGCGGCTTCAACAAGCCCGCCTCGGAGGCTATGGCCAAGGTGGCCGGTCACCTGAAGGCGCGCGGGCTGAGCACTCAGGTGCGCTGGGACTGGATCTTCGTGGTTCCGCCGCTCTGTATCACCGAGGCCGAGGTCGAAGAGGGGATGTCGATCATCGACGAGGCGCTCTCGTTGGCCGACCCTTACTGCGATTAACCTGGCTGCTTCAACGAACAGAGGGCGCCCTGGCTGGAGGGTGCCCTTTTTTATATGCTGGCGGATTTTGACGCCGTGGTTGGCGGGTTTCAGACCGGGATCATCGGTTTGAAGCCGCGCGCTGTGGCGTGCCGTGGCGGTGAGGCGTGGCCCTGATTCCAAGCCAGAGTCGGCGGCTTGACGCCGGGGTT
>JAEXNA010000183.1 GCA_023447635.1 Vulcanimicrobiota bacterium
TGGACTTTCGTTGCTACACGAAGAATATTTTCGTCCTCCAGGAGTGAGATTCGCCGCCTAATACCAGGTGTATTTCAGAAGAATGTCGCTTCTGGAGGGCGGAAATAGACGAGTGTAGGGGCGGAAGCTCAATTGATGACACGCCCTAGGACTCCGCCAGGGTCTCTCTCCGCCGCTGCCACCACTCCCACTGGCCCCAGAGCAGAAGGGTCAGCAGCCAGCTCAAGGCCCCGGAGACCGGCTCGCCCTGCCATCCCGACCACCAGGCCGGCCAGAGGCCCGGCCAGGGGTCCAGCAGGTTGGGCCAGATGACCCCGGCGTGGAACCCGGCCGACGCCGCCACGGAACATTTGACCCAGGCGATCCGTCCCAGCAGCAGGGCCAGGAGGAAGAGTCCCAGACCGTAGGCCAGTCGAAAGAGCAGCGATCCAGGCCGGAACAGATGCACCAGAGCGAACAGGGCGCTGGAGATCAGCAGGGCGTTTCGAGGCGTCGTCCACCCGGCCAGTCGCCCCATCAAGAAGCCGCGAAACAGCGCTTCCTCGATGACCGCCACGGCCAGCCCGGAGAGCAGAGCTACCAGCAGTTGAGAGGCCGTCCAGGACGGCTCCGGCCAGGCCCTGCCTCCCAACAGCACCATAGCCAGCCGCAGCCCCAGCGCTCCTACCAGGCCCAGCCCGGCGTGGAGGACCAGGTCCACGGCTCGGCCCTTTCCGGGGCGCTCCGGGGCGTGGCGCCACCAGGCGTGCAGAAACAAGAAGAGCAGTCCGCTGTAGAGCAACCCCTGATAGATCTGGCGCTCGACGCTGCCCCGGGAGACCACGGTCAGGACATAGTCGGGGTCGCCCTTCCACAGCCCCAGCGGTAGCCAGGCCAGCAGCCAGACCAGCAGGGCGTAAAGAAAAAATCGGCCCAGGACGCTGCCGCTCGAGCGCTCGCCCATCATAGGCTCCTTAGGGACGCCACAGGCCGGCTATCGCCCGGGCCATGCGCTCGCTGCCGCCCGCTTCGCCCATACGCTCGCGCCCGATGGCGCCGCGACGCTGGCGTTCGGCCGGGTCGCGCAGAAGGTGATCAAGTTCCGCTTCGATCGCCTGCGATTCGGGCAGGACGACCTTGACGGCGTCGCCCAGCAGCCCGACCTGACGCTTACGGTACCAGCGCAGGTTTCGTACGCCTCGAGCGTCGTAGGCCACCACCGGCACGCCCGCTCCGGCGGCCTGCTCGTTGGCCGTGCCCGCCTGTCCCAAAACCACCGTGCTGTGAGCCAGCAGATCACCCAGGCGCCCCTGCAGCAGGGGAACCGACCAGCCGTCCTTCTCCAACAAACCCAGGGCCCCCTCACCAGGACAGGAGTGCAGGCTCCAACCTTCCTCCCGACAGCCCTGCGACAGCTCTTCAGGGTCCGCCCCGGGCGCCGCAGCGACGGCGGCACGAAGGTCAGGATGGCGAGTTCGCAGCGCCAGCAGCGTCTGCAGTTGAAAGGGTAAGACGCGGGGCGCTTCCTGGCGGGATCCGGGCAGCAGGGTAATCAGCGGGCCGTCCGCAGGGAGCGGCAGCGGACGACCGGTGGGAGCCACTTCGTCCATCATGGCGTTGCCCAGCCAGCGGGCGGCCAAGCCCTGCGCGGTCAGCTTCTCTGCGGTAGCGCCGTCCCTCACGATGGAATGGTCGGTCCAGCGCTTCAGCAGGTAACGTTCGGGGGCGGAATAGGGGTGATGATAGACCGACTTGGCGGTGCCCACGAACAGCAACGGCTTCAGACCGGCCAGGCCCGCCAGCAGCACGGGAAACAGGTCGCCCACCGCCACGGTCAGGCCGGTATGCTCGCGCTGCTGCTTGAGAAAGGCTAACTGCCGCCAGTGGCCGGCGATCACGCCGGTGGCCAGGTCGCGCAGCGCCAGTCGCCAGGACTCGCGGAACAGCCCCTCGCTGGGAGGCAGCACGCGGGGTCCTACCAGTTCATAGCGGCCTTCGAGCGCCTTTCCCGGGCCGACCAGCGGGCAGCAGGCGACGCTGTCCTGAAGCTCCTGAGGCAGACGCTGCAAGATCCGCGCGGCGATGGCGTCTTCCCCGGCGCCGTTACTGAGCACCAGCAGGCGCTTCATCGGGAGGCCCCGGAAGGGGTTGGAGGGGACGGAGCGGCGACGGAGTGGAAGCGGTAGCTCCAGTCGCCCTGATCTTCCAGGCTCCAGGCGCCGTAGCCGCGACTGTGAGAGCCCACGTGGCACAGCCGGCAGGGGCCGTACATCTCTGGTTCATGAAACAGGACGTGCGTGTGGCCGCCCAGCAGGAAATCGAGTTTCAGGTCAGGCTTGGCCGCGAGTTGTTTCGCCAGCAAGCGGTCCTGCTCCAGGCCCAGATGGGAGAGGAAGATCACCACGTCGTGGTCGGCCTGGTAGCGCCGCACCAGCGACTCGACCAGAGTGTGCGGGGGCAGAAAGCGCAGGCCGAACAGTCGCTCGTAGAGCGAGCCGACGGGGTACTGCACCACGGTCATCCCAAAGATGCCGAAACGCAGGCCGCCCCGTTCGACGGTGATCCCGTCCTGCCAGGTGGTAGGGCGGCCCCACAGGTCGATCAAGTTGGCAGCTAGCAAGGGGAAGTTGCGCTCGGAGGCGCGCTGCTCGAGCACCCAGGGCAGATAGTGCAGTTCGCGGTTGCCCATGCTCATGGCGTCGCAGCGAAGCTCGCTGAGACGCTTCAGGTTCGGTTCCCGCCAGCGAAAGGCGGTGTTGCTGCCCAGCAGAGCGTCGCCGGCGTCCAACAAAAGGTCATGGTCCGGGTCGCGGCCGTCGGATAGCGCCTGATAAACGGCGGACGTGCCGTGAGCGTCGGCGGTGTGCAGGATGCGCACCGGGCGGCTCACGCTTGCTGTAGTCGACGAGCGGCCAGGAACGCGGGCGCGTGGCCCACCAGGAAGGCCAGTCCAGCCAGCAGAGGGCTACCGGTGAAGGTCAGCGCCCCGATGGCCAATCCGGTCGACAGCAGCACGCTGAGACCCAGGTCTTTGGCATCGGCCAGCGCCGAAAAGCCCAGACAGCCCCCGATCAGCAGGCCGGCGAAACCGGTAGCCAGACCGTAAGTCGCGTCCAGGTGCGGGTCGCCCAGGTAGGCGGCCAGCAGCATGGTCTGTGGCACGGCGTTCAGGCTCAGCAGATTGGGGAAATGGTTCAGGCCGGTAGCCAGCCCCGCCAGCAGTCCCGCGGTGGAAAAGCAGATGGTGGACAGCGTGCGCGGTTCCGAGATCGCCAGGCGTAGCTTGCGAGCTTCCTGGGGGGTCGCCGCGTGTCCGTGAATCGTGACCGGGTTCTGAACCTTTTTGCGCTTGGCAGCGCGTGAACCGGCTTTACTCATAGCAGGGTCTCCTTGACCGTCTTGACGACCAGGATGGCCCAGATCAGGACCTGCCACACCAGCGTCATCTTCTCGAACTGCAATCCGCGAGAGAGAGAAAAGTCGCCCTTACGGATCGCCTCTACGCTGCGCTGGCGAAATCCGGTCGGGATCAGCGAGGGAACGCTCTGACAATAGAGCTCATAGTCCTCGCCAAACTGCTGCAGCAAGAACTCTTGTTCTAGGGCGATAATGTTGTGGTAGACGAAGAGCAGAAAGAGCGCCGCGCCCGACCAGAGTAGGGCTGCCCGCGACGGCTCCATGCCGCCGACCGAGGCCGTGGCCACCGCCATACCGTTGAGCAGGTTGCCCAGATACAGCGGATTGCGCACCAGGCCGTAGGGGCCGGTGGTGACCAGAACCGGAGCGTCCAACTCCTGCGAGCGGGTCGGTTCGCCGGTGTAGCCGATGGCCCACAGTCGGATCCCTTCGCCCAGAACGGCCAGCAGCAGGCCGGCCAGCAGACTGCCCATGGTGGGCTTGGCCAGCACCAAAAAAGCCAGCGCTACGGGGGCCACCAGGCCGCCGCGCCATTTGAACAAGAAGGCTCTGAGGGGTCTCAAACGAGTTCTTCCACCGTCTCCACAAATCTACGGGCCGCGCCGGGCGGGCCCATCACTTCTCTGGCCTCGTCTCCGATGCGCTGAAGTTCGGCTGCATTGTCTAGCAACTGACCCAGAAAGTCAAACAGGTCGCCCAGGTCGTCGCGCACGAAAAACTCGGGCATGACGACCCGTCCGGCCAACTGGTTGGGCAGCGCCAGCAGCTTCAGGCGGCGGTACTTCCGATACTTCAGGCGGTTCTTGAGCCCGCTCAAGCCGGGTAAGCGGTCGAGCAGGCCGAGCAACCCGCCGCCTCCGACCGGCACCCGGTCAGACAGCGGGACCACCGTTGGCTTTCCGGCGATGGCGAGTTCTGCGGTGTTGGTCCCGGGCAAGGAGAGGGCCAGGTCGCACTCGGAGATGGTGCGATAGGGGTCGCCCCAGATCAGCTCGATGGGCGCTCCGCCCTCGGTGCGCAGCAGGTCGCCTTCGACCTCTCCCCGGCTGATCGATAGGCCAAAGTTCAAAGGGTGAGCGGCGGCGTTGGCCAGGCGCTCTCGGCTGACGAAGGGCGAGACCGAGAGCACGAAACGTCGGCTGGGGTCTTGCTGGTGCAGCCGTTCGACTACGTGCAGAAAGGGGCCCAGCGAGGCTTTCAGGTGCAGCCAGCGTGAACCGGGGAAGACCGCCAGAGTGCGGGCCGAGGCGCGAGGCGGTTGCTCTTCGAGCCTTGCGCGGACGGCGTCGACGCGAAGGTCGCCCAGGGAGCGGTATTTGGCTCCGCGGGCTTCATGCTCGCCGGGGTAGCCCAGCAGCACACGGTCGAAACCGCCCATCCAGGTCGAGTCTTCCCAGGATGAACGTTCGGGGAAATAGGCGATGGCGGGCACCCCGAAGCGGCGCTTCCAGAGCAAGGCGTGCCAGGGGTCGCCCCCCAGGAAGCAGACCGCGCGTCGGTCGCCCTTCTGACCTCGGAGCCATTCCATGGTGGTCTGCCTCGGGGTCCATACGGCGTCGGCCAGGTTCCAGCTCTGCACCACGTTGGCTTCGGCCCCGGTAGCGTACGGACAGGGAACTAGGGCGACCTCTAGTCGCCAATCCGGATGAAGTCTAGCCAGTTCGGCGGCTACGGGTCGGGCAAAGGTGGTGACCTCGCCGGGCGAGTTGCTGATCAAGGTGATGGTGGTCATGCTCCGGCGACCTCTCGGACATAGTCGGCTACCTGGCTGACGACGGGCGGCTGACCTAGCTTTTCCCGAACCCGGTGCAGGTCGTCGAGCATCCGCTCGCGCTGATCGCCGCCCTGCAGCAGGCCTCGGGCGAGTTCGGTCAGGCGTTCGGGCGTGACCTGCTCCTGGAACAGTTCGGTGACGACGTCTTCGTCCAGGATCAGGTTAGGAAGTGAGAACCGTGGCACTTTGAGCAGCCCCAGTTTGACCAGGGTGCGGGCAAAGAAGGCGTCGAGCGGATTGAAGCGGTAGCCCAGCACGATGGGGCAGTTCAGGTAGGCGGCTTCCAGCGACACCGAACCCGAGGTCATAATGCCGACCTCGGAGACCGCCAACAGTTCCTGGGTGCGCCCGTCGAACAGCATGACGCCGCTGCCTTCGAGCATCACCTGGAGCTTCTTGTAGACGGCGTCGCTGGCCGCAGGCAGCAGAAAGCTCAGGTCGGGGAATTCGGCTTTTAGCTTTTTGGCGGCTTCTACGAAAATCGGAGTCATGATGCGCACTTCGGCCAGACGGCTACCCGGAAGAAGAGCCACGTAGCGGCCGGGCGAAAGGCCCAGCGAGGCCAGCGCTTCGTCGCGGGTCCAGCGTTTGACCACGTCGACCATGGGGTGTCCGAAGTACTGCGCCGGCACGCCCGCCCGCTGGTAGGTACGAAATTGGCGCTCGAAGGCGCAGACCACGCCGGTGGTGCGAGCGGTGATGGCCTGGGCGCGCCGTTCCGAATCCGACCAGGCCGAAGGCGGGAAGTAGTAGACGGTGCGCAGTCCGTGCGCTTTGGTGTATTTGGCGATTCGCATGAACAGCGCGGGCGAATCGATCATCACGGTGACGTCGGGGCGCTGCTGCAGCAAGACCCGTTTCAGGCGCAGATAGGCCAGGGCGATGCGCGGCAGGCGCAGGATCACTTCGAAAGGGCCGATGGTGCCCCAGGTCGAGGTGTCTTCCCAAAGCTCGACGCCGGCGGCGCGCATGCGCCGTCCCCCGATGCCCACGAAGCGGGCGTTCGGTTCGCGCAGACGGATCTGCTCGACCAGAGCGGCCGCCATCAGTTCGCCCGACGGCTCGGCGGCCAGCAGGGCGTAGACCCGCTGGGCTGGCGCCGTGGCGGAAGTGGGTAGGTCCTCGGGGCTTGCGGGCGGTTCCTGGGAAGGCTGGCTCTCCATCGGCAGGCGTTACCACGTGCGAGGCGGCGCGCCCTCCCACAGAAGAGCCTCACTGAGGCAAGGTGCGCGTCCCCGCCGAACCTTCCAAAGGTTTGGTGCTCCGTTTGGACACCACGGTGTCCAAATAAAGCACCAAAACTGCTACCAGCCCCTCCAACAAAGGCTCGGTGCTCCGTTTGGACACCACGGTGTCCAATTGGAGCACCAAAAACTCCCGCCGTACCTTCAAGGCGGACTATCGCTCTCTCAGAGCCCACCGAGCGAGGCCTGGAGCGGGAGGAGACAGCTGGCAGGCGTCAGAAGCGCTGCCTTTGCTCTCCCTTTGTCCGCGAGCCGACTCCTGGACAGGGCAGAGCTGCCATCACCCCTCGCGGAGGTCTCCTTTTCCATGAGCAAAGTTCTCACTTCCCTACCCGTCGGCGAACGCGTCGGCATCGCCTTTTCCGGCGGACTCGACACCTCCGTGGCCGTGGCCTGGATGAAAGCCAAAGGCGCCATCCCTTGCTCTTACACCGCCGACATCGGCCAGTACGACGAACCCGACATCTCGGGCGTGCCCGCCCGCGCGCTGCAGTACGGCGCCGAACTGGCCCGCGCCGTCGACTGCCGCCGTCAACTGGTCGAAGAGGGCCTGGCCGCGCTGGCCTGCGGCGCCTTCCACGTACGCACCGGCGGTCGCGCCTACTTCAACACCACACCGCTGGGCCGCGCCGTCACCGGCACCATGCTGGTCAGCGCCATGCGCTCGGACGACGTGCACATCTGGGGCGACGGCTCGACCTTCAAGGGCAACGACATCGAGCGGTTCTACCGCTACGGCCTGTTGGCCAACCCCAGCCTGCGCGTCTACAAGCCGTGGCTCGACGCCGACTTCGTCAACGAACTGGGCGGTCGCGCCGAAATGAGCCAGTGGCTGGTCGAGAACAACCTGCCCTACCGCGACAGCAAAGAGAAAGCGTACTCGACCGACGCCAACATCTGGGGCGCCACCCACGAAGCCAAGACGCTCGAGCACCTGAACGTCTCGATGGAGATCGTCGAGCCGATCATGGGCGTCCGCTTCTGGGACCCTTCGGTCGAGATCGCTACCGAAGACGTGACCGTGCGTTTCCTGGCCGGCCGCCCGGTCGCCATCAACGGGAAAGAGTTCGATGACCCGGTAGCGCTCGTCCACGAGGCCAACACCGTGGGCGGACGTCACGGCCTGGGCATGTCGGACCAGATCGAGAACCGCATCATCGAAGCCAAATCCCGCGGCATCTATGAAGCTCCCGGAATGGCGCTGCTGTTCATCGCCTACGAGCGTCTGCTCAACGCCATCCACAACGAGGACACCATCGCCAACTACCACCTGGAAGGGCGCCGGCTGGGCCGTCTGCTCTATGAAGGCCGCTGGCTGGACCCGCAGGCGCTGATGCTGCGCGAGTCGATCCTGCGCTGGGTAGCCACCCTGGTCACCGGGGAGGTCACCCTGCGTCTGCGTCGCGGTGAGGACTACTCGATCATCGACACCCAGGGCCCTGCTCTCTCTTACCACCCCGAGAAACTGTCCATGGAGCGCACCGAGAACGCCGCCTTCGGACCGGTCGACCGGATCGGTCAGTTGACCATGCGCAACCTGGACATCGCCGACTCCCGGGCCAAACTGGAACAGTACGCCAGTCTCCCTACCGGAGAACTGGGCCGCACCTACCTGTTCGGAGAACTGGGATCCGGCGACCTGAACCCGGGCGGGGCCAAGCGCATCGCCGCCGGCACTGAAGAGCAGGCCGATGGAACGGCCTTAGACAGCGCCGCTATGGAGTTCGGCGGGGACTGAAGGCCAGGGGGCAATGCCCCTTTTGGCACACTAGAAAAAGCCCCGGGCATCTGAGCTCGGGGCTTTTTCGTGGAGAGGGTAAGGGCCGACTACAGACTGGCCGCTTCGACCTTGACCTTGAACGGGCGCGCCTTCTGGCGGCGCTCGCGACGGTGCTCGGGCTCGCGGATACAGATCCCCATTTTGGAGGGGCTTTCCAGGAAGCCGATCAGATGGCGAACCTCGGCGGTCTGGTCGACCGAAGCGCGAATCGAGTTCAGCGCCTGGGTCAGGTTCAGACCGGACTGCAAGATCAGACGGTAGCAGCCTTTCAGCGCCTGTCGACTGTCCTTGTTTATGCCGCGACGCTGCATTCCGCGAATGTTCATTCCGAAGATACGAGCGGGCTGACCGTCGACCATCGAGAAAGGCGGCACGTCCTGACGGATCTGGGCCATTCCGCCCAGCATCGCCAGTTTGCCTACGCGCACGAACTGATGCAGGCCGCACATTCCGCCCAGCACCGCCTGGTCTTCGATCTCGACGTGGCCGGCCAGGCCGCACGAGTTGGCGATGATGATCTGGTTGCCCAGAATACAGTTGTGCGCCACGTGGGTGTAGGCCATCAGCAGGTTGTCATCGCCGATCGAGGTCATCCCCTCGGCATCGGAAGCGCGGTGCACGGTGACGTACTCACGAATCACGTTGCGATGACCGACCCGGGTGTAGGCGCGCTCGCCGCTGTAACGCAGATCCTGCGGAGCCACACCGATCACGGCGCCGGGATAGATCTCGTTGTTCTCACCGATCTCGGTCCACTGGCCAACCACGACCGAGGAATGAAGCTTCGTTCCCCGCCCGATCTTGGTGTTGGCGTGGATGATACAGAACGGTCCGATGTCGGCGCCTTCGGCGATCTCGGCGGACGGGTCTATGATCGCTGAAGGATGAATAGTTGCCACGAAGGCTTTCCTCTCCTAGAGGCTCGAGGCCCCTAGCCATATTGTGTCGTTTTAGCCCGCTAGAGCTATGAGTTCTTTACCCAGCGGCGCTTTGGATTTCACCATTTTCATCCGAGCTAAAACCTGCATGGCAAGTTCCAGTGCTCTTTTCCCATCATCACCCGTCACGATCGGGGTGCGATGGTTAGCCACGCAGTCGGCAAAGTGGGAAAGCTCCAGCTTGAGCGGCTGGTCCTTTTCCACCGGCAGATATTCCGCCGGGACAGCGTGACCAGAGCGCGGAGGACGCATGGCGCAAAGCGTCTGGTTCATAAAATCTAGGACGAGCGTGCGGCCGTTATCCTCGGTCACCCGCATGCTGCGTTGTTTGTCACCGCTGATCCGAGACGCCAGCAGCGAAGCCGCGACGCCGTTCTTGAACAGCAGATGGACCTGGGCCACGTCCTCGAAGTCCGAGTAGACAGAGACGCCCATAGCGTGGATTTCGACCACCGGCGACTTGACCAGGTTGATCAGGATATCCAGGTCGTGAATCATCAGGTCCCAGACCACACCCACGTCCAGGTTGCGGTTGGTCGGGTAGCCGATACGCTGCGACTCCAGGAACACGGGGCGCCCCATCACGCTGCGCAGCTTTCTTACGGCGGGGTTGAAACGCTCGAGATGACCTACCTGCAGAATGCAGTTCTGCTTTTTGGAAAGGTCGACCAGACTCTTGGCCTGGATCAGATCCACCGTGATCGGCTTTTCCACCAGCACGTGCACGCCGTGCTCCAGGAACTCTACCGCCAGGGGATAGTGGAGTGAAGTGGGGACGGCGATATTGACCGCTTCGACCCCACGCTCTAGCAAGGAACGGTAGTCCGGAAAGAACTCCGTGTTGAACTGCTCCGCGAGCGCTCTTCCGACCGTCTCGTCGACATCGACGACGCCGAGCAGTTCGGTGTTGGGCAACTCAGAGTAGACACGAGCGTGATGCACGCCCATGCTCCCTATCCCAACAACACCGACTTTAACAGGCTCCAAAACCCTTTCCTCCTTTCCCCGGTCGCTATGGTGCCCACCACGACTCGAGGAGCTTGAGGGCCCACCCCTGCCCAACCTAAAAAAAGGCCGGCAGGCGGTTCCCTGGTTTATATCACAGGCCTTACGGCAGCGCAACAGGGGACGAATCTCCCTATTTTGCTGGCCGGAAGCGCATTTCGAGGCCCTCGATTTGCCTGAATTTCATTCAATTTCCTCATGCTGATCCCTGCCGGGGAGGAAAGGCCAGCGATGGTAACTTTGCACCGGCCCGAGGACGACGCGGCACCCACAATCAGGAGCGCTGCCTCTAGTCAGGAGAGCGCGAACGACAGGTTGCCAGTCAGGGCCGGCTGTCCATCCACCGATGCCGTAGCTTTGACCAGGCAAGAGCCTTCTTCTCGCTCCAGGATCTCGACTTCGAGGTCGAGACGGTCACCGGGCATGGTGGGGCGCCGGAAACGCAGCTTGCGGATACCGGTCATACGCGCCTGGGACAGCCCTTGCGCTTCGGCCCAGATCCAGACCAGCTGGCCCAACGCTTCCATCACCAGCACGCCGGGCATCACCGGGGCGTTGGGGAAGTGACCGCGAAAGTACGGCTCGTTCATGGTCACGTTCTTCCAACCGCGGGCCGAGCTTTCGCCGACCTCTTCTACGCAGTCGAGCATCAACATCGGGTAGCGATGCGGCAGCTTCTCTCGGAGCTCTAAAGTTTTCATCGGGCTTCCTCCCATACTTTGCGGGCCGCTTCCACGTGCCAGCGGTGTCCGGCTCGAACCCCCAGGATACGAGCTTGAACTCTTGCGTCCACCAGAGCGAAGTCTCCTATCAGGTCCAAAAGCTTATGCCGCCCCGGCTCTTCCGGCAGGCGAAGCGGGGTCGAATATTTGTCCTGGTGCACGATCAGGGCGTTATCCAAACTTCCGCCCAGCGCCATCCCCCGGTCGAGCAGCGCCTGCACCTCTTCCCACAGAGCAAAGGTGCGAGATGGGGCGACCGTGGCGCCGTAGTCGTCTTCGGTCGAACAGCTGACACTCTGCGCGCCCAGCATGGGGTGAGGATAGTACAGTACGTACTCGTAAACCGTAGCCGGAGCCGGCAGCGCCAGGACGTGAGCGCTTTCGACCGAGCCGACGCCCAGCGGCTTCTGCACCACCACGGTGCGGGCGGGGACGCCTTGAGAGACCCGACCCGCAGCCTGCAGCGCCTCCCAGAAAGGGAGAGCCGAGCCGTCCAGGATCGGCACCTCTTCTCCCTCGATATGGATCTCGACGTTGTCGATGCCGTAGGCGCAGAGCGCCGAAAGCAGATGTTCGGGGGTGCTCACGCGCGCCCCGTCCTTGCCCAGGATGGTCGAGCGGTCGCAGTTCACCACGTAATCGACCCGGGCGGGGATCTCGACCCCGTCCGAGGTCAGGAAGACTCTCCCCCGGCCTACCTCGGCGGGACGCAGCGTTAACTGGCCCATCTGCCCCGTGTGGATCCCCACGCCGGACAGGCGCACCTCGCCAGCCAGGGTGCCCTGGGAAGGATCGGCCCAGCTCAACGCAGCGGCCTCATCTCGATGTAGGCCGGGTAGTTCGAAGACGCCTCGGGCAGGGTCACTACGTCCACAGTTCTTTCCGAGTTCGGCTCGACCCGGAAACGGCCCAGTCGCGTCTCGATGCCGCCTTTGGCGAAGGGCGCTTCGAGAATGTCGCCGTCAACCAAGAAGCTGCCCGCCCCCGGTCCTGCCGTGGGACGGAAGACCAGTTCGAAGTCCGTGCCGACGCTGCTCTTGTTCGACAGCACGAAGTGGTAGCGGTACAGCACGCCAAAGTTCCCCGTGTTGGGCAGGCCGGTCTCGAAGTCGATTAGCCAGGGAGAAATGCCGTACGGCACCGAGGTCGGCTCGGAAGTGTTGGTCAGGTCGACCCACTCTTCGAAGTAGGGCTGGGCAAACACGCCGTGGGGATGAATCTTGAAGGGGTTGAACGGACCGCCCAGGCGCACCACGCCTTTGGTGTCGTTACGAGCCGGGGCCAGGGCCGAGTGCACTTCGACGCGCAGTTTGCCCGCGCCCACGATCTGGAAGTTGGCAAAACCGGACAGCAGATCTTTCTTCTGCATCAGATGGTCGGCCACCACGAACCGCTTGCCGGCGGGGATCTCGACGATGTAGCCCGCCTGGGCGCCCTGCTGGCGCAGGAAGCGCACGGCCGCCATGTGCCCGGTATGCACCTCATTGCGATTAGGACCGGCAAAGCTCGAGCCGATCCAGACTTCGACCGGTTGGCTGGTCTCGTTATAGAGGTTCACCCAGAGGTTGCGATCCGCCATGGTCTCGTTCATGTGCGAATACATCAGGCGGGTGGGCTCGTGGTCCGAGAAGGTGTACTCCATCAGCACGCCATCGACGGCGACCCTTTCGGGGCGGTTGGAGACCACCAGCAGGTTCGACTCTTTGACTTCGAGTTCGACCGACTGCACCGAGACGTTAACCTTGGCGCTGACCGAGAAATAGTCGTCGCCACCCACGATCTCGACGGGTAAGGCGAAGCGCACGGTCTGCCCTTTGTTCACCGAGGGGATGTTGGGCATCTGGTCCGGGAAACGCAGACGGGCGCCAGGGTTCAGGCGGGTGGAGCCGGAGACGGCGGTCAGAGAGGCTTCGGCCACGATAGCGCCGGGGGCGGGATGTCCGGTCACCTTGATGGAGACCTCCTGGGGAGGGTAACCCGCCCAGTCCTTAACCCGCACGGGGATGCGGACCTTGCCGCGTCCACGCTTGATCACGATGGTCGATCCGCCCACCGCGGCCGCGCTCACCGTGACGGTGCCGCTGGCGGTGTCGGCGGTGGCGCGCACGACGCCGTCGCCACCTTCGATGGTGATCTCGCCTTTGGCCAGACCTGTCACCTGGAACACGGTGCTTTCGCCGATCGGCAAGGTGGCGCTTTTCGGGCTGACCTGCAGGTAGCCGGGTCCGACGAGTTTGTAAAGCTTCTCGGCCCAGGCGATGGCCAGCCCTTCGGGCGTGCTCTTGTTCTCGGCGGCCAACTCTTTGTCGACTTCTACTAGCAGCGTGTCGCCCCAGTAGACGCCGTAGCCCGTCTTGATCTTCTTGGCCTGGATCCCCTCGGGGTCGGCGCCCGATTCTAGCAGGCGGTCGACCTGGGTTTGCACGACAGCGGCTTTGGCAGCGGGCAGTCGCATCACGACTTCGCCGCCCACGCTGACGGTCTGGGCCTGGCCGGGCACAGCGAGAAGCATGCTCAGGAGCAAGAGAGTCAAGAAGGCCCGCAGGCCCCTTGTTTGTGCCCATAGGGGGCCCCGATTCCAACCAAACATATCTTGCTCTTACCTCTCCCTTTTCAAGCCGACTTCCGAGTACGTTCTAAAACGTCCCGAGTCAGCTTCCCCTTTTGCTCCCAAAGGCCGAATCTTATGCCTTCGGCACCATCCTGGCGGGATAGCCCGCCCAGTGCGACTCGGCCGGGATCCTGGTTTTGGTAATCCCAGCCAGGTCGTCGGCGCGGACGTTTTCCCCGTAGTGCGAATGGCCGGCGGTGCCGACCCGGTCGCCGAAGCGGGCGCCCCGGCTGATCTTCGTGCTGCCAGCCAACCCCGAACCGCCACCGATCTGGCAGTCGTCGCCGATCTGGCAGTTGTGGGCGACCTGGGTTAGCGGACCGATTCGACAATCCTGCCCGATGCTGGTCACCTCGAGGGCGGCCCGGTCCAGGCAGGCCGCCGGGCCGACATGGCTGCGATTGCCCACCGTGACGGTCCCGACCTGGGGGATCCGCAGGTGCTGCTTGCCGTCAAAGATGTAGCCGAAACCGCGGCTGCCGACCACCGCCTCGCCCGCGATGACACAGTCGTCGCCGATGCGGGTGCCTTCCAGCAAAACGGCGCCCGGACCGATCACGGCACGGGCGCCCACGCTGACTCCCGCTCCCACGTAAGCGAACGGCGAGATAACGCAGCCTGACCCCAGCGTGGCCGTGGGGTCGACGTAGGCCGAATCGGCGATGTCGGGGCTACTGTCCGCCACTGCTCTGCAGCCGAATCAGGATGTCGGTGCTAAGGTCAGGGCCGTCGCAGTACTTCAGCGTCTTGGTCAGCGGGTTCTCGACCACGATCATATCCAGCCCTTGTTCGCGAGCCACCTTCTCGGCCTCGACTTCGACTTCGGCGATGGATTTCTCCATAAAGGTATCCATCCGCTTCTGCCAGGCTTCGTCCTGTTTGGCGATCTGCTTCTGCAGCTCTTGGTACTCGACCTGATTCTTGGCCTTGGACAGCTCGTTGTAGTTCTTCCCCGCGAGGGTGGCCCAGTCCAGACGGATCTCCGTGGTCTCCGGGCGCTCTTCCATGACGCGCATGACGTCGACCTTACCCAGCTTGAGCGGCGCGACCCGCTGCCCTTCCTGGGCCGCCGGCTGGCAACCGCACACCACCAGCAGCGACAAAGCGATGACGAGTTGATGGCGGGCTTTGCGCACGATCCTTAGCTCTCTTTCTTCTCGGGGGTCGCGGTCGCAGCGGGCGGCTCGCCTCCCTGACTCAGCGACAGCGAGAGGTCCTTGGTGATATCGACGCCGCCCCATTCGGTGGTGGGGTAAGCTTTGCTGTCGATGATCACGATATCGATGTCTTTGGTTTCGGCCACCTTCTGAGCGGTGTCGCGGATGCTGGCGTGACGAGACTGCAGGAACTCCTGGGTCTTGTTCATCCACTTGCCGTCCAGCTGCTTCTGGGCGCCCTGGTAGTTGCTCTGAACGTTGTTCCGCGCCGTCGGGTCGTCGCCTACGGCCTTCATCTTCTCCAGAAATTTCCCGCGCAGGTCGGTGTTCTCTTTCATGTAGTCGATAGAGAGCGCCTGGTAAGCGGGGTCGTCGTGCAGAAGTTCGGCGGTGTCGACTTTGCCAACCACAATCTTGGACTGGTCCTTGGACGGCTCGCAGCCGCTCAGGCCCAGGGATAGGGTGGCGACGCAAAAGGCGCCCAGCGCCGCAGACAGCAGCTGGCGACCGCGAATATTGTTCTTGCCACTGATCATTTGGAATCCTCCACCTGCACGGCCACCTTGGCCTGCTCGGTCACATCGGGGTAGCTGGTCCACTCGAAGTTGGGCACCACGCCGATGACCATGTCGACATCTTTCTTCTTGGCCACCTCACCCACCTCACGGCTGATGTCGGCGGCGATGCTGTCAGCCATATCTTTGCGCTGCTTCTGCAGTTCGGCAACCTGCTTCTCGGCCGCCTTGACCTTCTCTTGGGTCTTCGGGTCGAGTTCGGCGAGCTTCTTGGTCACCTCGTCGGTGATCTGCTTCTCGACCGCCTTCAGCTCGGCCTCGACCTGCGCTTGTTTGGCCTTCAGCCGGCCGCGGGCCTCTTCGCCCTTGGCCTGCATCTGGGCCGTCAGTTCAGCCTTGCGGGCGTTCAACTCGGCCTGCATGCGCGACTGCATCTCGGCGATCTTCTGCTGCAGCTCGGGCGGGGGGCCCTGAGGCTGGGTCGGCTTCGGCGCGGGGGCAGGTCCGCCCAATTCTTGACGCTTGCGGGCCACATTAGCGTTGACCTCGGCGTTCAGCTCGTTCTGATAGCGTTCCAAATCGGCTTGCAGGCGTGCGGTGGCTTCGGTTCGCACCGAGGCATAGCTGGCGTCGAGCTCTGCCCTCTTGGCCGACTTCTTGGCATCGATCTCGCGATTGATGTCGCCCAATCGAGTTTCCGCCGCCGTCTTGGCCGCCTCGTCGGTCGAGTTCTGGGCCGCGAGCTGCAGGTTCAGGCGCTCGCTCTGGTACTGGGCGGACAGGTCAGCCTCGTAAGCCGCGATCTGCCCATCGACTTCAGCCTTCTTAGCGTTGACCTCATCACCGACCCGCTTTTCGAGCTCGAGGCGGCGAGCCGCCAGGTTACGCTCGCGCACCATGTTCAGATTCTCGATGTAGTCTTGAACCTGACCCTCGTTGCGCGAGGGGGGCGGGGGAGCTACCGGCTCCTTACTAGCCCCGGGGGTCTTCTTCTTCAACTCGTCAATATCGCCCTGAAGCTCGGACTCCAGACGGGCTTTGACGCCGCGCATCTCGCCCTCGATCTGGGAAGAAAGGCTGGCCGACAGGGCCGCCATCTCGCCTTCGATGGCGGAACGCTCGGCCTCGAGCTTGGCCTTGGCCGATTCGACCGCCGACTTCATGCGGGTGGCGCCGTCGGCCTGAAGCTGCTTGAACGCCTCGGCACCGATTCTGGCCTTCTCCTGCTCTTTTTGGGCGATCTTCTGATCGATTTCGAGCAGTTTGGGGTAGTTCGGGTGCAGTTCGACCAGCTGCTTGTAGTCCACTGCGGCGAAGTCGTAGCCCAGATTCGGGTCCACGGCTGCCGCCTCGGCAGGCGCTTCCGGTTTGCACGAGCTAAGCCCCAGCGCCAAACCGATCAGGCTCACGGCCAGGACTTTGCGAAGCTTTCCGTTTTTGGACATGGCTATCCCTCGCTGGCGGGGGTCGCCGAAGCGGCCGGAGCGGCGGGCGTGGCGCCTGCCTGCGCAGTGGTGGCGTTGGCGCCGTCCACCTTCTGCAGGAAGTTGTCCACCACTTGCTCGGTCAGGTTACGGCCGCCGTGCATCACGTGCTGGGTGTCGAGCACCAGCGACAGCCCTTCCTTCTTGGCCACATCGGCCACCGAGTCGGTCACCGCTTTGATCAGCGGACCCATCTTCTGCTCCTGCATGGCCTGCAGGCGAGCCTCCAGGGTCTGCTGGATGTTCTGCATTTCGGGCGGGGTAGGCTGGCGACCCTGCCTCTTGAACTCTTCCTGGATCTTCTGGATCTGAGCGGCGCGCTCTTGAGCGATCTCGATGTCGGCCGCCTTGAACGCCTTCAGGTTGCGCACTACGTCCTGGTCGAAGTAGCCGATGGGCGACTGGGTCGGGTCGACCTCGTCCTTGGGATACTCGAGTTTGCCGCCCTTGCTCAGGACCGCCTTGACGTCTTCGGTGATCTCGGGCACGCCATAGACCACGATCTTCTTGTCCAGCACCACGGTCACGCCTTTTTCCTTGGCGGTGATGGCGATGGCGGCGCGCGCTTTGTCCTTGAGCGGATTCAGCATCTCGGCTTCTTTTTTCTGAAGCTCGAGTTGGAACTGGCGGAACGCCTCTTCCTTTTCCGTGTCCGGCTTGTCCTTGACCTGTTCGCGACGCTTGTTCGACTCGGTCTCGGCCCATTTGTCGAGGGTCTCTTTCGCGTTTTTGAACTCGTCCATCCCGTAGATGGCGGACTCGTCAATGGAGGCGACCTTCTTGACCGCCGCGCTGGGTCCCTTAGCGCCGCCGACACCTCCTTCGCCGCAACCGGCACCAAATAGGAGAGTCAGACTCAGGCCCATACCTAGGGCAACATTTCTCAGGCTCATAGCAGTGTATCCTCCAAAACCGTACCCCCGCCCAACCACGGACCGGGTCCGCGGGTTTCGGCGAGAGGGAATTCCTTCTTAAAAAGACTGACCGATACCGATCTGGGTGCGTCCGCCGTCTTCTCCGAAGGCGTAATCCAGGCGAATGACGCCCAGACCCAGAGCGGGAAAGGTGATGCGCAGACCGAGACCGGCGTCAAGGAAAATCTTGCCGTCGTTGATGTCTCCGGGGGTCCAGGCGTTACCGGCGTCGGCGAACACCGCGCCGCGCAGAAACTTGATGTTTCCGAGCGGGAAGCGATATTCGGCGTTGGCCACCAGGAAGCGGGTACCGAAGAACTGGTTCTGCTGGTAACCGCGCAGCGTGTCCGGACCGCCGGCGTAGAAGTACTCCGTGATCGGAGCGTCGCCGGTGACCATACCACCCCAGGCACGGAAGGCCAGGGTGTGGTTCTCGCCCAGGGGCAGGTAGTAGCGTCCTTCCAGGGTGTACTTCTCGAAGCTGAAGTCTCCACCAAAACCGGCCACGTTGATGGAGGCGTTGGCGAAAGTTCCCACGTGAGGATTGAAGATGTCGTCGCGAGTGTCGTACAGGGCCGAGAAGCCCAGCGAGTTCAGCGTACCGGTACCCAGACCGGTAGGAGTGTAGATGGACGAAGAGTCCTGCAGAATCTCGATGGTCTCGTGGCGGATGGTTCCGAACACGCGCAGGTCATCCGAGAGCGGGTGACCGTAGGTGACCGAGCCACCGATGCGGGAGTCGTCGTAGTAAGCGTACTCTTGATTCCCGTTGACCGTGATCGGCTGACGCAGACCGTCGACGTCGTTCTTGAAGATGGAGACGCCGATCGAGTCCTGGTTGCCGTTGATGGCCGGGTCGAAGTAGGACAGGGCCAGCGCCGAAATCTGGGCGCCGCGCTGCCAGGAGACGGAGACGTTCTTACCCTGACCGAACAGGTTACGGTCCGAGTACGAGACGGCGCCGGTCACGCCCGAACGGATACCGGACGAACCACCACCGGCGTAACCGACACCGATGGTCGCCAGACCCGTCTTTTCTTCTTCAACGTCGAGCACCAGGACCACGCGGCCCTTTTCGGTGCCGCGTTCGAATTCAGGTTCGACGGCGCGGAAGTAGCCCAGGTTCTTCAGACGCTCGAGGTCGCGCTGGAAGCGGCGACGGTTCAGCACCGCGCCGGGCTTGGTACGCAGGTTCTTGAGCACCACCGAAGTGCGGGTCTTAGAGTTACCCACCACGCGCACTTCTTCGACCACGGCTTCGAGCACGTGAATGGTCAGTTTGCCGGTGTCGGGGTCGATCTTGGTGTCGACGTTGTCGAGCACCCATTCGCCGTCTTCGTACAGCGCCTGGACCTTGGTCAGATCTTCTTCCAGCGTCTTGCGGTTGAACAGTTCACCCGGCTTGACCCGGATCATCCCTTCGACCTGCTCCTGGCTGAACACCGACACGCCGGTGACCTCGACTTCGCTGACCACGATACCGTCCACGATGGTCAAGACCACTCGACCGTCTTCAAAAGCGACGTCGGTCACGTGAGTCGGGTTGCGCAGCAAGCCCAGGTCGTCGTTGTAGTAAGCGTTGATCGCCTGGATATCGGCGTAGATGGTGCGGGTGTTCAGCACCTCGCCCAGTTTGGTGTCGATCAGTTCGGCCAGTTTAGCGCTGTCGACCACCTGATTACCGCGGAACTCGATCCCCTGCACCACCGGGTTTTCCAGTACGCGGAAGACCAGGCGGATACCGCCGGGAGCGGTAGGTGTGGCGAAACGGACATCGGTGAAGTAGCCCAGGTCGAAGATCGCCTGCAGGTCGCGACGCAGACGCGGCTCGAGCAGCGGGTCGCCGATTCGGGTCGAGACAACTTCCAGAATCTGCTGGGCGGGAACCGTCTCGTTACCTTCGACTTCGATGTTCACGATGGGGGGAGAGACCGCGTTGCGGTTTTCCAACACCGAGGGGTCGGCGCCCGGTACAGGGCCTTCCTCGCCGGCCGGCGCTTCGCCCGCAGGGGTTTCGGTGGGAGCGCCCTCCGTGGGCTGACCCTCGGTTCCCGGTTCGCCTTCCACGGGCTGACCCTCGGCCGCCGGAGCGCCGGGTTGTCCTTCCACGGTGAGCTGACCTTCGGCGGGAGCCGGTTGGCCCTCGGCCGGAGCCGGCTGCTCCTCTGAAGGAGCGCCTTCGGCGGCGGGAGCGCTGTCCCCAGCGGGGGCTCCATCGCCAGCGGGCTGCTCGTCCGAACCCTCAGCGGGAGCGGCGGCGGCCGGCGTCGAGCCGGGCTCTCCGGTGGTCTGCGCCATCACGGGCGCGACCATATAGAAGCACATCAAAAATAGCACCAGCAAAGCTTGCGCCGAGTTCATCCTCGAGCGGCTCATAGGAGCACCTCCACAGAACCGCCCGAGCCCCAACCTGCCCACTGCCGACGATCCTCGATAATATCCTGAATTCCGTTGTCTTTCATCTCGCAACCGAGCGCCTCCCGAAAGGGGGGGCGTGAATAACTTGCCTATTCTAGAGATCGCATGTAAGGGAATCAACCCCGAACAAACGTTTGTCTCTTTACAATGCGCCGTCTTCTGCTCTCAAAATGACGAGGGGTTCTTACCCCCATTCCGGAAAACTATGCCGTGCTTTCAAGAATGCGTGAAAAATATTCTAACTCCACATGGTTCCCCCTCTTTTGTTTCCTCTCAATCTGCTGGGGAAATCCTGCCTGGGGGCAAGAAGCGTTGTGGTCCCATCCTGGGCTGGGGGAAAACCCCAATCTCAGCGTGCTGCTCGAGGACAGTAAAGTCACCCTGATCCTGGTTGGAAGCCCTTTCCGGGGTGGAGTTCTGGCGCTCGACCCTAAAGACGGCAGCCAGCGCTGGGTCACCGAACTCACCGAACGGATCAACCGCCCCGGGCGCATGCTCACTGATGTGGCGCTCTTTTCCACCCATATGGGAACCCTGGTGGCCATCGACCCGGAGGACGGGGATGAGATGTGGAGGCAGGCCTCGGACAACCCGGGCGACTTTGCTGCGGTCAGCCCGATGGTGGTGGAAGGCAGCATCTACACCTTGACGGTGCGAGGCGTGCTGAACCGGTACGCCGCCAACGGCGAGCGGATGAACTCGAAAACCATCCCTACGGAATGGGAGGGTCGACGGGCCGAATTCGTGCCGATGTGGCGCGACGCCACCGGCCTCTCTTTCCTGGACCAGGCCGGGCGACTGCGCAGCTTCGACCTGGCCTCCCTGGAGCCGATCGACGAGAAGAAGATCGTCACCGCGGTCGGTCCCGGCATGGACCAACTGGGTAGCGAGGTGATCGGCGGGGTCTACTCGGCCGCTCAGGGGCGGATCTGGAGCACGGAACTCTCAGGCCTGCTGCGCTCGAGCCAGGTCGAAACCGGGCGCACCCGCTGGACCGCCTATATCGCCCGACCGGAAGAGCTGTACGGCAGCGACGGCCGCATCCTGGCCGTGCCGATCCTCTCCCTTCCCCCCGACCAGAGATGCCTGGTACTGACCCGCACTCGTGCCAACATGCTCTCGGCCGAGACCGGCGCCGTGCTGCGGGTGCATGACCTGCCCTCACCGGCGGTGGCTCCTCCCCTCTTCGACATCGATCGTCGGACCTGGTGGATCCTGACCGAAGACTACCTGGTAGCCCTGGGCTGGGACGGAGAGCTACGCTCGACCCGACTGCCGTTAGTCGAGAAGCCCTACGCGGCGGCGCTGGCCGGCAGCAACTTGATCGTCGGCACCGCCTCGGGCCGAGTCTACTCGATGACTCTGCCTCTGCCGGTCGCCCCGGCCCCGACCGCCCCTCCAACCTCTTCTTCGGAGGAAGTAGACTCCAAAGTCACCGAGGAAATTCAAGCCCTCTTCAACCCTTTCCAAGGCGGTCCATGACCAGCGCGGACATACGGATCCCCTTACGGAACTGCTCCAGGGAGAAGCGCTCGTCGTAGCTGTGCACCCCGTCGTCGGGTAAACCCAGGCCCATCAGCAGGGTCTTCACACCCAGAATCTGCTCGAACGGAGTCAGGATCGGGATGGCGCCGCCGTGACGGGCCAGGATCGGCTCGGCTTCGAACGCCTGGGTCAGCACCTCTTTGGCCATTTGCAGTAGCGCTCTTTCCTCTTCGGTCCTGCCTATAAGGTAGGCGGGCCCAGAATGACCGCGACGGTAGTCGATAGTGGCGCCGCGCGGGCAGTTGTCCCCGAACCAGCGCTCGACCAGGTCCTCGATCTCCTGCGGGTCCTGATCCGGCACCAGGCGGACGCTAAGTTTGGCAAAGGCGGTGGGAGGCACCGAGGTCTTGCTGCCCTCTCCCTGGTAGCCGCCTCCAATCCCATGAAACTCCAGGGTGGGGCGGAACCAGCGACGCTGGTTGGTGGTGAAGCCGGCCTCGCCGATCGCCTCGGTGGCTCCAATCCAATCTAAGTAGGGTTTCTCCTCGAACGGCAGACTGTCGAGTTCGGCGGCTTCCCAATCCATAGGCTCGCGCACGGCGTCGTAGAATCCGGGGATGGTGACGCGGTGGTTCTCATCGTGAACCTTGGCCAGCAGATGAGTGATAGCGCGGATGGCGTTCTCGGTGGTGCCGCCAAAGATGCCCGAGTGCACTTCGCGGCGGGCGGTGGTCAGAGTGAACTCGGCAGTCATGATGCCGCGCAGCGAGTACTGCACGGTGGGACGGCCTTTAATGGCGGTCGAGGTGTCCGAGACGACGGCGATGGTTAGCGGCGGGCGCTCGGTTTTCAGGGCGCGCAAGATGTCGCTAAGGTTAGGGCTGCCGATCTCTTCTTCGCCTTCCACCAGGACGGTAAGGTTCACCGGCAGTTCGCCGTCGCTTTCGTAGACGCAGCGCATGGCGCAAAGGTGAGCCAGGATCTGGCCTTTATTATCGGAGGAGCCCCGGCCGTACAGGTAGCCATCCTCTACGGTGGGAGTGAACGGCGGGTGTTTCCAGGCCGAGGTGTCCTCGGCCGGCTGCACGTCGTAGTGGCCGTAGATCAGAAGGTGAGGCAGTCCGTCGCGCCAGCCGTTATGAGCGATCACGGCCGGGTGGCCTGGAGTGGGACGGATCTCGGTCTGCAAGCCGGCGGCCCGGCACTGTTCGGCCACGAACTGGGCGGCCCGAGCCACTTCGGCCTGAAAAGCCGAGTCGGTCGAGACGGACGGAATGGCGACAAAGTCGCGCAGCAGGTCGAGGTGGCGGGGGAACTTTTCGTCGAGGTCTACGAGTGAGCGCATCCCTGGCGATTTGGTCGCTACGATTTTTTTCCTTGATCCCTTGACCGTAGCGCATGGGGTCATTATTTTAAGGACGCGCTTGTCCGCGGACGCTCCGCGCGAGGCCGCGACGAGAATTGATGCTCTGGGGAGGCTTCCTGTGAAGTTCAAGTTCAAACTCGAACTCGACCGCCATCCGGGCCGCAAAGTGTGGTTCGGCAGCCTCGACGACACCATTTCCGGACTGGAGATCCGCGCTCGCGTGAAGATGAAGCCGCGCTTGCTGAAGATCAGCGAAGACCGCTGGCTGAGGGTAGACCCGGAAGAGACCCTTTCCATCGAGCGCGCATCCGACGGGCGCGGCATCTGGCACACGCTGCGTGGCGACTTTCATGATCTCGAAACCCCGGACTTCGCCGGTGCGCTGGAAAAGGCAAACCGGGGCGCAGTGTTCGTCCGCATCTCTCGCAGTTTCGCCGTTTCGCCCCACCGCATCATCGGCGTGCAGCTTCACAAAGAGGGTAACCACGAACTCGAACTCGAGGGCCCCACGGGCGAGCCTATCTCGCTGGAACTCGAGCCAGGCTACCTGAGCACCCTGGAAGAGTGCCTGACCGCCATCAATCTGGGCGACGGCTTCCTGATCACCGGCCCCGACGACGAAGAGTAGCCTCTTTCTCACCTCCCCCTCGCGCTCGATTCACCCCCCTTTCGATTCACCGATCGGCGGAAACTTCCGCGCATCGGCGAATCCCAAGCCTCGTCCCCCCGCTCGATTCGCCGTCCCTCCGGAGGCTCAAGGAAATAACCCGCCCCTAGGAGAACGGGCGGGCATGTTACTCAAGGACAAAAAGGGACTGATTTTCGGGGTTGCCAACAACCTCTCCATCGCCTGGGCCATCGCTCAGGAAGCCTCGGCCCAGGGCGCCACGCTGGGCTTCACCTACCTCAACGAAGCGCTCGAGCGCCGCGTTCGCCCTCTGGCCGAGAGCCTGAACGCCCCGCTGATCCTTCCCTGCGATGTCGGTAACGACGCCGAAATCGACGCGGTCTTCGAGACGGTCGACAAGGAATGGGGCGGCCAACTGGACTTCGTGGTCCACTCGATCGCCTACGCCCAGCGCGAAGATCTGCAGGGTCGCTTCGTTGACACCTCGCGCTCGGGGTTTGCCACCGCGCTGGAAACCTCGGCCTACTCGCTGGTCGCCATCGCCCAGCGCGCCGCCTCCCGCATGACCGAAGGCGGCAGCATGATCACGCTGACCTACCACGGCTCGCAGCAGGTGGTGCCCAACTACAACGTGATGGGCGTGGCCAAGGCCGCCCTGGAATCGTCGGTGCGCTATCTGGCCGCCGACCTGGGCGGGCAGAACATCCGCGTCAACGCCATCTCGGCCGGACCGGTCAAAACGCTTTCCGCCAAAGGCATCTCGGGCCTTTCCAACATGCTCAAAGGCAGCCAGGACGTGGCCCCGCTGGGCCGCAACATCGAGACGTCGGAAGTCGGCAAAGCGTCGGTGTTCCTGCTCTCGGACTACTCGTCGGGCATCACCGGCGAAGTGCTCTACGTCGACGCCGGCCTGAACATCCGCGCCGTCATCTCGGGCTAAAGCCCGATCCACGGCCGATTCTGGGAATCTGGGCATCGATGCCCAGATTCCCGAAATCAGGCTTCGAGGGAACCCATCCCCTAGAGGACCTCTCCGGTCTCTCCGTCGGTCATCACCGGCCGTCCGCCGGTCCGGGGCAGCCAGGTCACCACGCCGGAGTCGCGCTCTAAGGCGACCCGCGCGAACGCCCCCTTGGGCACCGGGAACTTCACGTCGCGCCCGTTCTCGAGATCGATCACGTGGGCCTTACCGTCGCCTGAAGCCACCAGCAGCACCAGCGGTTGCTCCGACGGGCCGCCCACGACCATGGAACTCGCCTTCAGCCCGGCTCGCTGCCACAGGTTCGATTTCTCTCCCACGCCCACCAGACCCGAGGCCGTGCTCTGCACCAAAACCTCGCCGTGGACCAGAAAATCCAGCACCTGCTCGACCCTGATCGGATCCTCGATCTGGCGACCGGTGGCGATATCGAAACGGCGCAGGGTGTTCGACGAACCCCAGACCAGCACCGTGTCGCCCAGCACCGCCATCTGGCGGGAGCCTTCCGCCGGGAGGCTCGCCTTCCACAGGGAGCGCCCGCGACCGTCGACCCGCTCGAGCGCGGTGCCCTCGAACTGGAAGCGCGGCTCTTCGTTCTCGTCAGCCGCCGGCGTGACCGAAGCCACCACCCCGGGCGTGACCAAAGGTCTCACCGCCGGAACTGTTGTCGCCACCGGCACGCTCGAAGCGCTCGCGACCACCGCCGGCGAAACCCCGCCCGACGGAGCACAGCCCGCCGCGAAGATCAGCGCCCCGAGCAGCAGCGACCGAGCGCGCTCAGAAGTCGTGACCAAAATTACCTTCATCCAGCGCCGCGACGCCCGGCGCTATCGGAGCGTCCGTGGACAGCCAGGCGCCGATGATCTTCGAACGATAGAACGCCACCTGAGCAAAAATCGCCGAATGCGTCTCGCTCGAGCGTCGGCTCAAGGTGTAGCGCACGATCTTGACCTCTCGGCCTACCGCGACACTGAGATCCAGCCCCACTTTCTGACTGGCCGCCTGATAGAGCGACTCGGGCTGCCCCATAAGCGACTCTCCGACCGTGTAGGCCATCTCGACCGTGCCCGACTCGGACGTCCATCCGTAGCGCGACAACAACTTCCGCCCTGCGGCCAGTTCGTCGGCCGGGGCAGCCCAGCCGGGTAGCGCTAACAAAAGGAGCAGAAGGGTCAGTCGTCTCATGGGCCCGACCTTTCGCCTCCCGAAGACTTATCCCCCCACCCCATCCCGGGCCACAGGAGCCCGCCCGCCGAGCAGAAAATCCAACCGGAATGACCCTCTGCGCGCGCTCGCTCCTGCTGTCCCTCCTCCTGACCTTGCCCCTGCTGGCTCAACCCACCTGGCCCCCAGAGTCCTTCACCTGCTACTACGGCAAGATCGAAGCCGACACGCCGGAGCAGTTGGCCCAATTTGATCTCCTGATCATCCACCCCGGCGACGACACCACCAACCTGGACCAGAGCAAGATCGCGCGCCTTCGTCAGACCGGCAAGGCCAAAACCCTGGTCGGCTACGTCTCGATCGGCGAGGACAGCGCCTCTCCCGGCGGGCCGCCCAGAACAGGTCAGGACTCGAGCGGGCCCAGCTTCGTGGGCAAAGACTTGAAAGGCGGCAAGGCCAACGCGGACTACCCCGCCTACTTCATGGATCAGCGCCGCTTCGAGTTCGACGCCGACGGATTCCCCAAAGTCAGCCCCAACGGCAAACGCATCGAAACCCACGGGCAGGACGGCCACCCCGACGAGAACGGCGTATGGGGTTCGTTCTACGCCAAAGCCGACGACCCGGTCTGGCAAGCCAAGGTCTTCGAACGCCTGGACCACCTGGACAAACTTGGACTGGACGGCTTTTTCCTGGACACCGTCGACACCGCCTCGCCCTGGGGCGACTTCGGCTGGACCTCGTCCGGCATGCTGAATCTGGTCGAAAAGATCCGCGCCCGCTACCCGGACAAGAAGATCGTAGCCAACCGTGGCCTGTTCTACCTGGGGCAAAGCGACCGCTACGCCAAAGCGATCGACGCCGTCCTGTTCGAGAGCATGCTCACCATCTATCGGGAAGAGACCAGAAGCGCCAGCGTCAGCCCCTGGGCCCGCTGGCACATCCAGGCCCTGGAAGACGACGTTATCCCCTCGCAAAAGCGCAACGGCCTGACCCTGCTGGTGCTGGACTACCTCGAACCCGACCACCCCGACGCCACCGTACTGATCCAGTCGGCCCGCACCTTGCTGCAGAACAGCCCGAAGCACTGCCTCACCTTCTCCCACCCCTCCCTGCGCATCCCAGGCTGGACCGACCAGGAACTGCTCGAGCAGCCTCACCCACCGGCCTGGCCCAGCCTGACCGGGATTGAACTGGTGGGCGAAAAACAAGGCCTTTTCACCCTGAAGGTCAGCTTCGACGGCCCCATCCCGAAAGACGCCCGGCCCGACCTGCGGGTCACCGAGCGCACCGACGTCGACCCCAAACGCGCCGCCGAACTGCCGCTGACCTGGATCATGAAGTACGAACCGAAAGACAACCAGGCGCTAATCACCGCCGACGGCCTGAACAAAGCCTCGAACTACAAAGCGTTTTTCCGTCTCGTCTCGGCCTCTACCGCCCCTCAATCGCCCTTTGGCTGGAGTAGCTTCCGCACCGCGCCCAGCGACCTGCCGGCTCAGCCCACCGACCTGTCGTCCGATAGCCACGCGCAAGGCCTGACCCTGAACTTTACCTCCAAAGAAAAAGCTCAGAGCTATCGCATCTACCAACTCGACGACCAGGGCGGCAAAAAGCTGCTGCAAGAAGCCCCCGGCTCTCCCGTGACCCTCACCACCCCGGCCATCGGCAGCGCCACGGAACTGTGCGTCGTGGCCGTGGACCAGCAGGGTCGGGAGGGCTACCCCAGTCACCCCCACCTGGCCGTCCGCCGCAAAGTCACCCCTCCCCCTGCCCCCAGCCCGGTGACCGTCAGCGGCGACAGCCGCCAGGCCAGCTTCCGCTGGAATGAGACCGAGAACGTCCGCTCCTATCGCCTGTACGTCATCCCTGAGGGCCAAAGCTACCGCCTGCCGCTGGTCGCCAAGACTCCTGAACTGACCCTGAGCGGCACCCGACCCGGCCGCTATCGGGTGTTCGCCACCGCCGTCGACAAAGACGGCAATCAGAGCCCCCCCGGACCTTCCATCACCTGGACTGCAAAGTGAGCCTGCAGGTCTACTACGGCCACGACCCTTCTCTGCTGCCCCTGCTACGAGATTGCCAGGTTCTGGTCTTCGAACCTCGAGGCTGGAGCCCGAGCCATCTCGAGGAGCTCAAGAAACCTGGAGGCCCCTTGCTGCTCGGCTACCTTTCGCCCCTGGCCTGGCCAGCCTGGGCCGGCCCCTCCCGCTGGTGGTGGGGCCCCTCCACCCCCGACCCGGCCTGGAACGCCCGCTGGTACTCCCTGGCCTGGGCTGGGTGGAGACGCGAGGTGCGACAGCAGGCGCAAAGGGTTCGCAAAAGCTGTCACGGCCTGTTCCTGGACAACCTCGACCGCCTGGACAGCGACGGCGCCAGCCTGCCCCACTTGCGAAAACTTCTTCAGGGGTGGAGGGCAGAGTGGCGGAACTCTTACCTACTGGGGAACCGAGGGTTCGCCCATCTGGACAGCCTGGCTCCCCTACTGGATGGAGTGCTGATCGAGAATCTGGCAGACCGCGCCTTCAGCCTCACGGACCAGCGCTGGGTCGAGGCGCAGCTAGAGCGGTTGGAGGGGATGGAGGGGTTCGAAGGGACGATGGAGGTTTACGCCCTGGACTACGCCAACCGCTGCGACCCGCAGCGGGCCCAACACCTATGCCAGCGCTACCCCGACCTTCGCTACTACCAGGCCCCCGACGAAGGCCTGCAGAGCCTGGGCTAGCCTCTTAGAACCCGGTGGCGGCTCGACGTAGCTCTTCCCGACGGATGGCCACGCTGCGCAGACGGGTCGCTATCACGTCCTCGCCGATGCCCAACTCGGATCCATGCACGATGGCGAAGCTGGCGTCGAAGCGCGCTTCCAGATAGGCCAGGTAGGCGCGATACAGTTCGGCCTCGGGCTCTTCTTCGGAGGGGCGGGAGCCGAAGAACGCTTCCCAATCCTGGCGGGCCGAGTTCATGGCCAGCTTGGCCCCTTCGGTGTCGACCAACCCGTCCCGCGTCTCGTCGTTGTCGGCCAGCGCCGCATTGGCTTCTTTTAGCAGCACCTCGCGCCGGTAGACGGGACGAGTGAGCTTCATATCCATCGCCAGCGAGCGGATCTTAGGAGCCCAGGACTGCAGCTCGCTCTGGGGCGCCTGGAACGAGGTTACCACCAGAAAAGGGCCTCTCCAACGGACCCACTTCACCACGGCGGTCGGCGTTTCACCCGGTTTCACGGAATGTTTCACGAGAAACCATGCTTGATTAGGACGGTCGGCCAGCCACGGTTTTACCTGCTCGACCGTGCCCTGAGTCTTCCAGATCTCACTGGTCGCCTTCAGGTACAGCTCGGGGCTGGTGGTCAGACGCGCCACCACCACCTCGGCTTCCAGCGGATTCGGGCCGGGCGCGGTCACCTGCCACAAACCGGACGAGTTGCGAGACACCGTCCAGCCTTCCGGGACGTCCCAGGTAAAGAAGGCGGTCTGCAGCGGCGCGGCGGCCAGCGGACTGGAGAGGGCGGCGAACAGCAGAGCGCCCAGGATCGTTTTACGCAAAGAAAGCTACCTCCGAGGGTTCCCCAGACCCCGCACAGAAAAGGGGGCCGACTGGGTCGCCCTTCGCCGACCCTCCCGCTCGCCCTGTGAGCGGGAGCAAAGCTTGACAGAGCGTCAGCCGGAGCCCGTGTTAACATTTCGACAACACTCCGACATGATTCCGAGGCATGGCTACCCACGATGTTAACGAAACGTTAGAGTATCGACACTACAGATCACGATCACGGAGAGGACTCAGTCTATGATCCACGATTCCCGCATCTCGCCCGTCAATTTGGGCCAGATCCGCCAGCAAGGCAACAATAAAGGCGTCAAACGCCAAGAAGAAAGCGGGCTTCCGCAAGACGGACTGAGCACCAGCAGCTTCCAGGGCGAGCCGACGATCAGCGCTCACCAGTTCCGCGGCAACGACAAAGCGGGCAAGACCCGCGAGCAGCGTCGCAAGAACTACGAGAACCAGAACACCCGGGCCGCCTCTCACCTGGCCGGTGCCGGTTCGCTGCAGGGTTCGATCGCCGTTTCCGGCGAGCTCAAGCACCCTGACGGCCGCTGGGATCTTGCCGCTCTCGCCACCAAGGCGCTGAAGCAGTACGACCTGGCCACCGACTACCCCGCTGACGTCAAAAAGCAGGTCGCCGACATCATGGCCAAGACCCGTCCCGCTCCCGGCGTCTACAACCTGCCCGACGCCGCCAAGCAGCCCTGGGTACGCGACTACCGCGACAAACCTTTCATGTCGGTCGACAACGGTCAGCTCTGGACCAAGACCGACCCCGAGAAGCTGAAGGCCGACCCGTTCGCCAACGTGGCCTCGCGCGACCTGGACCAGCTGCAGACCGCCGAGCGCCTGCCCGATGGCAACATCCGCGTCTCCGTGGCCGTTTCCGACATCGGCGCTTTCGTGCCCAAAGACTCCCCGCTGGACAAGTTCATGGAAGTGAACACCTCGTCCATCTACACGGCCGACAAAGTGTTCAACCTGGTTCCCCCGGAACTGGCCGAAGACGTCGTCTCCCTGAACCCCGGTGAAGATCGCTTCGCCACCGTCATCGAGTTCACGGTCACTCCCGACGGTCAGGTCAAGGACCAGGACGTCTCCCAGGCCATCGTCAAGAGCCGCTCCAAGCTGGACTACAGCAGCGTCGGCGCCTGGCTCGACGGCAAAGCCGAAGCTTCCCCCGGGATGCAGAGCGGCGGCCAGGCCCAGCTGGACAACCTGAAGCTGCAGGCCGACGCCTCCGAATGGCTGGAAAAAGCTCAGCAGATGAAGGGCGCCCTGAACTTCGACACCACGGAAACCCGCATCATCACCGAAAAGGGTAACGCCATCGGCACCGAGGAGAGCGAGAAGAACCAGGCCACCTCGATGGTCGAAAACTTCATGGTCACCTCGAACACCATCATGTCGGAATTCCTGGCCGCCAAGGGCTTCGGCACGATGGAGCGCGTGGTTGCTCCTCCGGAAAAGTGGGACCGCATCCAGTCGCTGGCCAAAGAGTACGGCGGTTCGCTGCCTAAGGACCCCAACGCCAAGGCGCTGGCCGACTTCCTGGCCGACCAGAAGACCAAGCTCAACGAAGACGAGTATCGCGAGCTCTCGATCTCGACCATCAAGCTGATCGGCCGTGGCGAATATATGGCCGTGGGCCCGAACGACACCCCTCCGGGTCACTTCCCGCTGGGCGTCGAGCGCTACGCTCAGACCACCGCCAGCATCCGTCGCGGCGGCGACCGCGTGCAGGGCCACCAGCTGCGCGCCGCCTTGTCGGGACAGGCCTCGCCTTACACCCCGAACGAGCTTTCCACGATGGCCGAGAACCTCAACGACAAGGCTCAGCAGATCAAAAAAGCCGAGCGTATGGCCGAGAAGATGACCTTCGGCACCATGCTCGAGCCGCAGATCGGCAAGATGTTCTCTGGCGTCGTCACCGGCGGCAAGAACGGCAAGTTCTGGGTTCGCATCAGCGACCCGCCCGTGGAAGGCAACCTGGAAGCCCGCGGCAACCCGCAGGTCGGCCAGAAGGTCAACGTGATTCTCCGTAAGGTCGACGTGCCCCAGGGCCACATCGACTTCCAGCAGACCAGAGGCTAGTAAGCCTCCGGCGCTCATCTCACTAACAGGGCTCCTGGCCGTACCGGGAGCCCTGTTTTTTTTATGCCCGAAACGCTTCGAGGCTGGGCCAGGTCCAAGCCTCGGCCGGGCGCCTCGTCCGACAAACTAGCCACGTAGGCAAACCAGCTCCCAGGTCGAAGGCCCGGATATGACAACATTGACAGCCGAATCCGTTCTCGAATTCTGGTTCACCGAACTGACCCCCGAGCAGTGGTTCCGCGGCGGCGAGACCGTCGACCACCTGGTCAAGCAGCGTTACGAGACGCTGCTCGAAGAGGTTCGCGATGGCCAGCACGATAGCTGGGCCGAATCGCCCGAGGGGCGCCTCGCGCTGATCCTGGTGCTCGACCAGTTCCCTCGTAACATCTACCGGGGCACCGAGCGCTCGTTTGCCTACGACGCCAAAGCGCTACAGTTGGCCCTGAAAGGGATCGAAGAGGGCGACGACCTGAAGCTGGGCCACGACCATCGCGCCTTCTTCTACCTGCCGCTCGAACATTCCGAGAGCCTGGAGATCCAGGACCAGAGCGTCGAGCGCTACGCAAGCCTCGTGCTCTCCGTGCCGCCCGAACAGCGCGACTCGGTGCGCCACTATCTGGACTTTGCCTGGAAACACTACGTGATCATCAAGCAGTTCGGACGTTACCCCCACCGCAACGCCATCCTGGAACGCGCCTCGTCAGCCGAAGAGTCCGCCTTCCTGGAAGGCCCCAACTCGTCGTTCTGAAGCGATAGGCAGGCGCCCCATGGCGTCGCCGCAAAGGCCGCGAGCATGTCTTTAGAGATCCTCTGCTTGCACAGCTCCGGCCTTTCCGGCGCCCAGTGGGGCCGCTTCGTGGCCGCCTTTTCCGACCGCTACACCATCCACACTCCCGACCTGCTGGGCTACGGCGCCAACCAGGACCCCTACTCCATGCCGTTCCACTACGAGCAGGACCTGAAGCGACTGCAAGGGCTGCTGGACCGCCCTATGGTGGTGGTGGGTCATTCTTATGGCGGTCTGCTCTCGCTGCGCCTGGCGCTGCACAATCCCGAGAATGTGCAAGCGCTGGCCCTGTTCGACCCAATCGCCTGGGGCGCGCTGCGCTCGGTCGACCCGTCGGCTTTCGACATGATGGACGACGTCCGCTTCGGGCGAACCGACGTCCCCGCCGAAGAGTGGCTGGAAAGCTTTGTTGACTTCTGGGGAGAGCCCGGATCCTGGAAGGCCATGTCGCCCCGCGCCAGGGACAGCATGCTGGGCTCGTTCCCAAAGCTTCGCGACGAAGTTCACTCTCTGATCGACGATCGCACTCCAGCCGACATCTACAGCGGCTTGAAGCAGCCCACGCTGTTACTGACCGGCGAGCGCTCTCCGATCCAGCAGCAGCGGGTCAACGCGATCCTGGCCGAAGCGATACCAGGGGCCGATTCCAAGATGATGCCGGGCGGCCATATGGCGCCGATCACCCACAGCCAGGAGTACCTGGACCACATCGAAGCGTTCCTTCAAGGCCTGAACCAGGGGGTTTGAGGGGACAGCGGTTGGAGGCCTCCACCCTGGCGCCCTCCCCCGGGACCCTCCCCTCTCCCATAAAAATGCCGGCCTCGTGATGAAGCCGGCATTTTTCGTTTCTGGTGGAGAAGAAGGGACTCGAACCCTCGACCTCTACGATGCGAACGTAGCGCTCTCCCAGCTGAGCTACTCCCCCAGGTCGGGAAACGAACGGATCGTACGACCGTTCCGTCGCTTTGTCAAGGTAGCCACCTCTAACGTCGCCGGAAAAGGTCGGCACCAAGCCAGACCAGCCCGGTTTGACGCCGTACTTTGCGGGCGTCACGCCGGGACATTCGGGCTTGGAAGCCCGATTTCCAGGGTTTCAAACCCGGATTTGCTGGCGTCAAACCGGAATCCGACGGCGTAACCGAGGGTAGGCGGTCAAACCAGGCCAGCCCGGTTTGACGCCGTACTCTGCGGGCGTCACGCCGGGATATTCGGGCTTGGAAGCCCGATTTCCAGGGTTTCAAACCCGGATTTGCTGGCGTCAAACCGGAATCTGGTGGCGTAGACCGAGGGGAGGCGGAATATCCCACGAGCCAGCGCTAAGCCAGGCCAGCCCGGCCTGCTCCCCACCCTGTGGGCGTTAACCGGGCCTCGATAGCGCTAAATCATCTCGCAGCAGCGCTTAATAGATCACTCGCAAAACTAAATATCTGAAAAATAGATTTACTTAGTCCGCAATAACGTATATTCTCCCATGCATAAGCCTAAAACAGGCCAACACGACCCTTAGTTCCCGCAAACTTATGCGAGGTGAGAAGATGACGAAACCGACCCTCTCCCGCCTGCTCCCAATCCTGCTGCTGGCCTCAACGGCCGCCCAGGCTCAGGACCCGGCTGACATCAACCAGGCCGACACCGCCTGGCTGATGATCTCCACCGCCCTGGTGGTCCTGATGACCCCGGGCCTGGCGTTTTTCTATGGCGGACTGGTCCGCTCGAAAAACGCCCTGAACACCATGATGATGAGCTTCGCCTCTCTGGGAGCGGTCGGAGTCGCCTGGGCGCTGTTTGGTTACAGCCTGGCCTTTGCCCCTGGGAACAAGATGATCGGAGGCATGGACTTCTTTTTTCTCCAGAACGTCGGCCTCGACCCCAAGGGCTCGATCCCTCACCTGCTGTTCATGGGCTTCCAGGCCACCTTCGCCATCATCACCGCCGCGCTGATGTCGGGCGCCGTGGTCGAACGCAAACGGTTTGGCCCCTACCTCTTGTTCATCTTGCTCTGGTCGCTGCTGGTCTACGCCCCCGTGGCTCACTGGGTCTGGGGCGGCGGATGGCTGGCTAACATGGGCGCTCTCGACTTCGCCGGCGGCACCGTGGTCCACGTGACGGCCGGTATCACCGCTCTGGTGGCCGCCCTGGTCTTGGGGCCGCGCAAAGAGTTCCGAATCCAGGAAATTGTGCCCCACAACGTGCCGTTCGTGTTGCTGGGCACCGCGATGCTGTGGTTCGGTTGGTTCGGCTTCAACGCCGGTAGCGCTCTGGGCGCCAACACCACGGCCGCCCTGGCGCTGGTCAACACCATGCTGGCTCCGATGGCCACCCTGTGTGTCTGGATGGCGCTCGACAGCATCCGCAGCAAGAAAATCACCGCCGTGGGCGCCGCCGTCGCTATCGTGGTGGGCCTGGTCGGCATCACTCCGGCGGCCGGCTATGTCAGCCCGATGAGCGCGCTGGTCCTGGGCGGACTGGTCGCCTTGCCCTGCTACTTCGCCATCCACCAATGGCGCCATCGCATCCGCCTGGACGACTCGCTGGACGTCTTCGCCTCGCACGGACTGGGCGGTATCACCGGCGCTGTGCTGACCGGCTTCCTAGCCGAAGAAGCGCACGGCGGGGTGAACGGCCTGCTGTTCGGCAACCCGCAGCAGGTGGTGGTGCAGATCACGGCCGTTCTGGCGGTCGCCGTCTACACCGCCGTGGTCTCGTACGGACTGCTCAAGATGCTGGACCTGGTCATCCCGGTGCGCATCCTCGACGCCAATGAAGGGCTGGGTCTGGACCTGGCCGAGCACGGCGAAAGCGCTTACACCGACGACGGACGTCAGGCGATCGTCGCCTAAGAGCAAGTCCGCATAGCACCCCCGAGAACATCCCGGATGGCGAAAGCCACCGGGATGTTCACATGATGTTACCGGGAGTTTACATCCTTTACACACGCTTTCTTTGGAACCCCTTGTCAAAAACTTACAATGGAAGGGCAAGAAATGGGTCTCGAGGCAGGCCTGTTCAGATAGACGATAAGGGAGGGCTCATCTCTTGAATATTAGCGAAGCGTCCAACAGAGGACAGGTCGGCGCCTTGATAGGCGACAAAGGCCGCCGCGAGGAAGTCAAGCGCCTGGCGCAGGGCGTGGCCGCCGAACATTTCGGCGTCGGCCAGCAGCAGCCGCAAAACGGTAACTCGGCTTTCGTCGACACGGCCAAGATCTCGGACGAGGCGATCGAAGAGATCTCGAAGTCCGGCAAAGCCAACGAGATGGAACGCACCGATCAGTTGGTGTCCGCCCTGCGCGACGCCTTCGCCATGCAGGCCCCCCAGGATCAGCAGCAGCAACAGCAGCAAGGCCAGGCTCAGGGCGACGGCTCGGGCGAGGCTGGCGCGGTCGGCGGCGTGGAAGGCGCCAACTCTAACAAGAAACTCGAGAAAAAGCGCACCACTCACTGGGAGCCTGCCGCCGAGGCCGGTCAGATTCACCCCGAGGGTCGTGAAGTGATCGGCAAGATCACCATCAAAGAAGAGGTCAAAGAGGTCGACGATCCCAAAGCCGCGGCTAAAAACACCGGCGGAGGCGCAGGTGGAGGTCAGAGCGGGGGCGCCGGAGCGCCTCAGGCGGGTTCCCCTCCCACCGGCAACGCCTCGGGTGTTCCTTCCGTGGTGGGCGGCGTTGGCAAAGGCCAGTCCAGCGGGAACGCCGCAGCTCAGGGCGACCAGAAATCGCGCCAGAAGATGGACGAGGACGGCAAGGCCGACAAAGAGGCCGCTGCAGCCAGCCAGTCACTACAAAAGTCCGGACTGCAAGCGCCCGGCATGGAGCAAGGCGCGGAGAACTACGAAGTCGGCGAGAAGACGAAAGACTTCGACGTGCGCAGCCCCGCCACCGGCGCCAGCCAGACGCTGACCATGCGCGAGGCCGGCGAACTCAAAGGTGGCGACAACGTGCTGGGCACCTACAAGAAACTCGACGACAGCCCCGCTCTACGCTACGCCTCGCTGCATAGCCGCGGCGAGGGCCTGGAAAATAGCGCCAAGCGCTACGCCCAGGAAGCTCAGACCAACGGCGAGAGCGCCGACCAGGTGGTCAAGAACGTCGAGCAACTGAAGAAGACGACCGCCGACGGCTAGTCGGCACGGCTCTGACGGCCAGGAAGCCCTCGCCTCGGCGGGGGCTTTTCTGTTGGAGAGGGGTTGCAGTGGGAGCATGGGGAAGGCTCGAGACATGGAACCTTACGCCGGAGTGATCGAGGGGTTCTTCGGACGGGAGTTTAGCTGGGCCGACCGCAAGGCCTACGCCGACTTCCTGGCCGAGAACCGGTTCGACTTTTATATCTACGCCCCCAAGGGCGACCGCTACCTGCGCCAGCACTGGAACGAAGACTGGCCTGAAGAGACCTGGCAGGAACTGTACGAACTGCGCGAGGCGTACCGTGAACGCGGCATCGCCTTCGGGCTGGGGCTCAGCCCGTTCGACGTGCAGCAGAACTACGACCAGCGAGCGCGCAAAGCGCTGCTGGCCAAGACCGAAAAGCTCAACGAACTCGACCCGGATATCCTCTGCATCTTGTTCGATGACATGAAGGGCGACGTGGCCGAGCTGGCCTCGATCCAGATCGACATGGCGCACACCATCGCCGGAGCCAGTCGGGCCACCCGTCACATCGTCTGCCCCTCGTACTACTCTGACGACCCGGTGCTGGAAAAGGTCTTCGGCAACGCCCCGGCGGGCTACCTGACCGACCTGGGCCAGGGGCTGGACCCCAAACTCGACGTTTTCTGGACCGGCCCGCTGGTCTGCTCGACCGACTATCCGCGCGACCATCTCGACGACGTGGCCCAGCGTTTAGGCCGTCGACCGTTCCTGTGGGACAACTATCCGGTCAACGACGGGGCGAAGAAGAGCCTTCATCTGCACCTGAAGCCGTTCCGGCCTCACCCTATCGCCGACCTGGTGTCGGGGCACGCTATCAATCCGATGAACCAGCCGTGGCTGTCGCGCCTTTCCATGCTGACCTTCGAGGCCAGCTACGGCGAGGATTACGACCCCGCGACGGCGTTCAAAGAGGCTTTGAAGGGCGAAGGCTGCCCGCCGGAACTGGCCGAGCAGTTGGCCAAAGATGTCGACGGCTTCTTCGACGACGGTCTGGCCAAACTGCCCAAAGACGACCTCCTGGCGGCCTACAAGAAACTACCACCCCACCCTTATCGGGACGAGGTGGTCCGCTGGCTAAGCGGCGAGTACGAGTTCGACCCCGCCTGTTTGACCGACTGAATTTCCCTAGTGAAGGCGGAGGCGGTACTTGAGCGCGCCTTCGCTGCTGTTCGAGGAAGGCTTGGCCTCGCGGAGACGCGAGGCCGGCTTCTTTTTGGAGACAAACGTCGAGTAGCTGACTTCGGAGAAAAACAGCTCCAGGTGAGAGGCGGCGCTGCCGTTGGCCAGCACCTGGCGAGGCTCGGGGACGATGACAGCCGCAACAGGCTGCTGGGGAGCCGGGGTTGCGTTGACCTGAGCGAGGAAGGGTTCGAGTTTTTCCAGGGTGGCGATATCGGACATCGGAGCAGGCCTCTCGTTTCGTTGAAGTTCTTACCCCTCTTATAACGCGGCGTGCTTAACCAACACTGAACTTTTGCCGCTTGATTGTTGCCATCTTGCTTTCTTTCGCTGGCCATGGACTGCAAATCGCTGGCCATGGCCATCCAAAATCTGGCCGGCCCGCAATCGCTTGTCTCTAAACCCTTGCTGTCTTCGGCTAGCCAGCCTAGCCCGCGAAGCGGCGACGGGTTCGCTCGAGGATGTCGCGGCAGACGTCCTCCACGGGTTGGGCGTCCTCCACCCCTTCTTCGAAAGTCCCGCCCAGAATCAGCACATCGCGACGGGAGATGATGTAGCCGTCCGAGTGGTCGAGCATGAACGAGACGGGGGCGGGCTCCAGCAGCACCAACTGGCCGCGAATCGGACAGACCTTCTCGTCTGGCGCTACCTCGCGCGCGCCCAGCCCCAGGCAGTTCAGCAGTACCGCCGCCTCGACGGTGTCCAGGTCCTCGGGTCCCCGCAAGGTGCGATTCAGGAAACTCGCGCCGCCCTCCCTCAGCCGGTCCATCAGGGTCTGCAGGAAGCGCGGCGTCTGGATCAGCAGCGTACTGGAAACCAGGCCCGACGTCGGTCGGCCCGAGAAAGGCAAGCGCTCGAGTTGGCGAGGCGCCCCCACCAGGTCGACAGGCATCGGGTCGAGCGGATAGAGTCGATCGTCGGCCTCGTACATCGGGGCGAACTCGACCCCGTAGAGCTCCGGCTCCAACCCCCTGAAGGTGTCCCAGGTGCGGCGCAGGATGCGGTTCTGACGCTCGACCTCTTCTGGCTCCTCGCTCGAGCCGACCGAAGCCGGAGCCCATAGCCCGCCCGCCACATTCGACGTCGTGTTGGGCGGGAAATCTCGGGCCAGCACGGTGACGGCGTGCCCTCGCTGCTGTAGCAAAGCAGCGCTACAAAGACCGAGCGCGCCGGCTCCCAGCACCGTCACCGGGCTCCCGGGCTCCAGGCTCAGTAACTCCAACCCCTCCTCGGCCGCCCCCCAGCACATCGTGATCCCGCTTCCGCCGTGCCCGTAGTTGTGCAAGACGACCTTATCGCCGCGCCTCTCGACCTCTAACCGGGGACTTCCGGCCCGGTAAGGCCGAAGCCCGGCCACGAAGCCGCGCACGCGAGAATCCGAAAAGTCCAGGGCGATGGGGTCAGTCATGCTTCCAGCTTTATCCCCCTATCGTGGGGGCCCTTTCGATTGGCCCGTTGGGGCGGCTGTTAACACTTCGTTCAGAGTTCACGCAAAGGCGATCGTTTAAAGTAGGGATATCATGCAGATTACCACGGTGTCCTATCAGGCTCCCACCTACACGAGGGCTCAGCTCGGCTCGAAGCCCGCTCACAAGTTCGACCAGAACGAGCAGCCGGGCGAGGCCTATGTGGCCTGTCAGGGCGATACCTGCAACCTGGGCAGCGACAAGGTGTGGGGCGATATTCCGGCTCGCAACGCCGACGGAACGCCCGCTTTCGTCACTCGGGAAGCCGAAATCGACCTGACGCCCCGCAGCGCGGTGAAGTATGGCGTGGTTGGAGGGCTGCTGGGAGCCGGAGCGGGCGCCGCGCTTGGAGCGATCGGCGCCAGCGCGCTGGGACTGCCGGCCGGCATCGGAGCGCTGGTGGGAGGCCTGGGAGTTGGAGCCGCCGCGGGCGGACTGTCCGCCTTCTCGGTCAAGGGCGAAAAGGTCAAGACCGTGTGGGACACTCACGAGGTCAAAGTGCCCAGGATGCTGGGCTACAAAGAGATGGTGGGGCTGGGCGAACTCAACGGCGAGCGCGGCTTCTTTCACCGCTTCGTGCCGGACATCGAGCAGACCGTCATCGGAACCTATCAGACCCCCCGCGCCGAGCGCTACAAGGACGAAGCCGCCAAGGAGGGTACCGCGTCGTGATCATCCAGAACTCCCTTTCTCGCATCTTTGGCCCGCGCCCCAAGCCGCTCGACGAGACGGTCGCCTACGAAGACCAGCACCTGCAGAGCCGCTATCTGGGCACCATCCCGCGCGACTACCACTCGTACTCGAGCTACGGTCGAGGCTACACCTCGGGCAGCGCTTCCAGCGGACGCCACGTCTACCGTGATACGCCGGTCTATGAGGCCGACGGCAAGCCGCGCGTCGACGTGACCAACGAGCGGATCCAGGCCAAAGCGTATTCCGTACCGCTCTTCGGAGCGATGGGAGCCGCCGGCGGCGGCGCGGTAGGATTTGGAGTGGGAGCGCTGATCGGCCACCTGGCCGGCGTGTCGCCTACCCTGGCGGGCGGTATCGTGGGTGGAGTGGCGGGACTGGCCAGCGCCTGGGGAGCCGCCCACTACGCCGCCAACGACCGGGTGCGCCTGGAGTGGCGCGAGCAGCCCATCAACGAGAAGCGGATGGACGGCTACTACCACGACGTGTCCGCTCGCTACGTGACGCGCTGCAAAACCGAGACGGACAAAGACGGGAAGAGCTCTCAGACCTGCTGGCAGGAGCAGGACGGCTACGACCACTCGTTCCGCCCCGACGTGAAGTACTGGAAAGTCGGCTCGTACGTGGCTCCCAAAGTGGTGCACTATCAGGACGGCTCGTGGAAGCCCGAGGCCGACCCGGTCGAGACCGACACCGCCGACCCGAACGCACCGATCACGAGCCGCCCTCCGGCGGTCAGCGTGCCTGAGTAGCTTCGTGGCTCGAAAAAGCCCCCAGCCGAAAGGCTGGGGGCTTTATCGTGGGAGGCGCGGCTCATCCGAGAGTGAGCTCAAGCTCACCGCCAGGCGAGCCGGCTCATCCGAGGGCTAACCCTCTTCCAGCGCCTGCCGCAGGTCTTCGATCAGGTCGCGGCTGTTCTCTACCCCCAGCGCCAATCGGATCAGGCCATCGCTGATCCCGGCGTCGGCGCGCTCTTGCGGGGTCATGCCGGCGTGAGAGGTGGTCGAAGGGCGGGTGATCAGCGACTCGACGCCGCCCAGCGAGGGCGCGATGAGGGGCAGTTTCACGCGCTTCAGCAGGCGATCCGCTGCTTCGACTCCGCCGTGAAGTTCGAAGCTCAGCACACCACCACAACCCTGGAACAACACCTGGGCCCGTCCGTGGCTGGGGTGACTGGTCAGCCCGGCGTAGTTCACCCTGGCCACCGCCGGGTGCCCCTCCAAAAACTCGGCAACCGCCTGCCCGTTGGCGTTGTGACGCTCCATCCGCAGCCCCAGCGTCTTCAGTCCGCGATGCAGCAAAACGCAGGCGTGCGGATCCAGCGAACCGCCCAGGTGGTTCAACAAGTGGGTAAAGCGAGCCACGTGAGCCGCCGAACCGGCGACCACTCCGGCCACGATGTCGGAATGCCCGTTCAGATACTTGGTTGCCGAATGCAAAACCAGGTCGAAGCCCAGGTCCAGAGGGCGGAAGTTGAACGGCGTCGTGAACGTGCTGTCGATCAGGCTGACCAGATTGTGCTCGCGACAGAACGCCACCACGGCCTCGAGGTCGGCCACTTCGACCAACGGGTTGGTCATCGCCTCGACGTAGAACACCCGCGTGTTGGGCTTGATCAACGCCTTCCAGGACTCCGGGTCGCTGCCCGCCACAAAGCTGACCTCGGTGCCAAAGCGCGGCATGTCCTCTTTGAGAAAGCTGTAGGTGCCGCCATAGAGGCAGTCCTGGGCCAGCATGTGGTCACCCGAAGACAGCAGCGACAGCAGCGCCGTCGTGATGGCGGCCATCCCGCTAGCCGTGACCATAGCGGCTTCCGCGCCTTCAGCCCGGGCCAACTTCTCGGCCAGTGCCACATGGTTGGGCGTGTTGTTCAGGCGGATATATTTCAGATCGTCGTAGCGCTCTTCTCCGGCAAACAGAAAGTTCGCCGAAGCGTAAATCGGCATGCCCACCGCGCCTTCGTGACGGGGGTGGGGTTCGCCGGCGTGGACCAAAAGGGTATCGATATGCTCGCTCATAGCTCTACGCTTTGCAGCCAGACCGACGGCGACCTGCCCCGACCATCCTACGCTTTTCGTGGCGTGTTCACATGTTTGTGACGTTTTCCGACGGAGCCCGCGTTATTGTCAAAGTGGGGAAGACGACAAATTAAAGAGGTAAGAAGTGCTCCAATCGCTGCAATCCACGTCCGCTAACTACACCGCCCAGCGCACCCGCGAGAAGACTCGTGGCGACGAGCATGGTGTACCGCGTGACAGCTTTACTCCTGGCAACGGGGTGGAACAGCGGGCCGACCTACAGTTCAAGCAGGCGTTCCGCAACCAGCAAGTCGACGAGGTTCAGAAGGGTCGCAACGGCGGCGAACTGAGCAGCGACTTCCCCGGACGCGAAGGTTACGACACCAACTTCCTGGGCAAAGCGTTCCCGCTGCCCACCGTCGACCCGTCCATCCGCTCGCAGGTTGCCGAACTGATCGGTAAGCCCGGCGAGACGGAACTCAAGTACGGAAACTTCTCCATCGTGATGAACGGCGAGCGCCGCACCCCCTTCTTCACCGCCGTGAACATCGACGGCCCCAACGTGGTCGAAGTGCCCCGCGACGGCGACTGGACCATCGACAGCCGCATCCGCCGCGACCAGCAGTTGGGCAACGAAGCGTACAGCAACAACCCGATCGACAAGGGCCATCAGGTCCGTCGCCGCGATGCTGCCTGGGGTCCCAACGCCCACCGCTCGGCCAACGACACCTTCGCCTACACCAACGCTTCGCTGCAGCACGGCGCCCTGAACCAGAAAGAGTGGCTGGAGTTGGAAAACCACGTGCTCGACCAGGTCAAAGCCAAAGGCATGAAAGCGACCGTGCTGACCGGCCCCGTGCTCAAAGACAACGACCCCTCGTTCAACAACGGCGGACGCATGAGCAAGCCCACCAAGATGCCGCAGGAATTCTGGAAGATGGTGGTCTGGAACGACCCGCAGGAAGGGCTCAAGGGCTCGGCATTCGTGCTCTCCCAGGCCGATTTCGTGGGCGGTCGCGGACTGTTCAAGTCCGAGGGCTTCGAATCTGGCCGCTTCGAGGTTTATCAAGTGCCGATCGACAAACTCGAGCAGATGACCCGCCTGGACTTCGGCGACCTGGCCGACGCCCGCACCGAAGCCCACGTCATCGAGACCCCCAGCGACGCTCGCGTCCTGAGCTAATCCAAGACCCAGGCGCACTATGAAAACGGCTCGCTCCCGAAAGGGGCGAGCCGTTTTTTCGTTACTGAAGACCGAGGCTACTTGATGACGGCGGTGTTGTCCGACTTCAAGATCACGGTGTTGGCGGGCAGCAGTTCGACTTCCATGAAGTTCAAGGAGTTGCCCTCTTCGTCTTCCACCCGCAGGTCCCAGGCGTCCTGGTCCTCGCCGGGAGCGAACTCGATCTCGATGTCGCCACCGTCTTCGATCAGTTCACCCTCGTCGAGCAGATTGTCGCCCCACTCATCGTCATCGCTGCTGCCGATGTACACGGCGTGGATTTCCACCCCGGTGGTGTTGTGCAGAACGAAACCGGCCGGACCGGCCCAGGCCGCGCCAGATACAGCAACGACTGCGGCGGCGCAAAGCAGCGCCTTTTTCAGAGAACCCAACATAGATCCATCTCCCCTAGAATTGGAATAAGGAGAGAGCCTTCGCTCAGCCAGGACTCGCCCCTTTTCTACCCTGGAAGCAGAAAATATTTCAGAAATCGAACTTGTAGATATCCACCAGGTCCTGGTGGTTGGCGATGTTCACGTCGAGGTCTTTGATAATCCCGTTCGATAGGTCGTAGACCCAGCCATGAACCCAGGGCCGATTCTCGTCCTGCCAGGCTTTCTGGATGGTCGACGTCTTGCACACGTTGAAGACCTGTTCAATCACGTTGAGTTCGACAAAACGCCGACCGCGCTGACCTTCGTCCTCGATAGCGTCGAGTTCGTCCTTATGCAGGCGGTAGACGTCCTTGATGTTGCGCAGCCAGTTGTCGATCACTCCGTAGTGGTCCTGACCCATCGCGGCCAGCACGCCGCCGCAGCCGTAGTGGCCGCAGACGATGACATGCTCGACCTTCAGCACGTTCACCGCGTACTCCATCACGCTCAGGCAGTTCATGTCGGTATGCACCACCATGTTGGCCACGTTGCGATGGGTAAAAATCTCGCCAGGCACCGTCGAGGTGATCTGGTTGGCCGGGACGCGGCTATCCGAACAGCCGATCCATAGCACTTTGGGGCTCTGGGCCGCTGCCAGACGCTCGAAGAATTCGGGGTCCTGTTCAGAGACCCGCTTCACGAACTGGCGGTTCCCCTCTAAAAGCTTGCGATAGGTATCATCTTCCATCTTAGACCAATGCCTCCTCGGAAACTTCCAGGCGGCCACCACACGATGAGCAGTCGCTCCGCTTGGGATCTTCGCTGTGCTGGGCGGAACAGTAGCCGCACTTCCACACTCGAACTTTCTCTAAGAACGCACCGAACACGTACACGACGTAATGCCCCTGGGGCGATTCGCTGCAGTCGCCGTTTGCTTTGAGCCGCTTGAAGGCGTCTTTGGCCTCTTTCGACGACAGCTTCAACTGAGAGGTGACGTCGGCTGTGGTCACTTTGCCCTTCAGACGCTTGGCCAGAGAGGTGACCTCGACATCGATGTTGGCCGGCGAGCGACGCTTGGTGTCCTGATATTCGTCCTTGACCGCCTGGCCAACCGCGTTGATGCCTTTGCGCATCCCGTCCGTGGCCACGGCCATAGTCGGTTCGAGCACTTTCTCGCTCATCATCTCGGAAGCTTTGTTGATAGTCTTGTCCACCACCGCGTTGACAGCGACCACAGCCGCCCTTTTCATCATATAGACGACAAAAAGGCAGCCCATGGCAAAGATGAAGAAGCAGATGACGGCGACCAGCAGAACGTGGGTCCATTCCATAGTGAGCAGGCGTTCCTTATCAGGAGAATCGCGGGAGAAATTCGCCCGCTACCTCAACCCTCCTTGCGGGCAGCCAGGCGATACGGTGCCGTCCGTCCCGATTTGCCCAAACGGTCTACTGGTAAGCGACGACACCAGCGCCGACGTAGGCCTCGGAGCCCGGCAAGGGCGACGCCTGAGCGCGCAACTGGTTCAGAATCTGGTCCCGCGACAGGTCGGGGGTCTGACGCAGCATGTCCACTACCAGCGAACTGACCTGGGGCGCCGCGTAGGACGAACCGGTGTGGTACTGCTGCTGACCTTCGACCATCATAGGGCGGTCCACCGCGTCGGCCGAAATGTGCGCCCCGGCGTTAGGCGAAGCAATACCGGCTACCCCGGCCGGGCGGCCACTGCGCGCCTCGCGAGTGCCGTCATCGGCTGCGCCAACCACGATCGAGTCGGGTCCAACCAGTTCGTTGGTGAAAAAACCGCCCGGGATAGCCACCCCAAGCGCCTTCATCTCGCGCTCTAAGGCGCCCTGATTGCCGGCCGAAATAACGTGGATGTGCCCCTGGTCGGCCGCTTCGGACTGCAGCAAGCGAAGCTCTTCGATCGACTCCCGAACGGCGGGGTCGCGGCGGTGGATGCTGTCGGACCGCGAGACCAGCGCGCCCAGCAGACGCGAACGCTCTTCCCGATTCATCTCGCCCGTGCCCGACGACGGCAGGCCCAACTGACGTTCCAACTGGCCACGGAAACTTTCATCGCGCTGAGCCCGACCCCACAGCGGTTCGACCGCGCGGCTCTGCGAGGCGCCCTGCGACTGATGGATGACGGCGCGTCCGCCTTCGCTCTCTAACACGCCGGCCCAGGCGTCGCTGGCGTTGTCCAGGCGAGTGGTAAACTGGCTACGAAAAAAGCCGTCCAAAGCGCCGCGCTGACCGCGCGCGATCGGGTCCGTATTGCCGTCCAGGGCGACCTGCTGACGGACCACTTCGAGGCCGGGCTGGTAGCGGGTCAACTCGGTCTGCACCAGTTCGCCGTGGGTGGTCACGCCGGGACGGTCGGCGTTGGTGAAATCGTCGAACACCATGACTCGGGGACCAGCGCCGCGCGCCTGATAGCTGTCGCTGGGGCCGCCGGCCGGGGCGGCAGCCGAGGCGGCCGGAGGCAGAGCGTGCATGGACAGACGGCGATGCTCTTGGGGCGCGCGGGTGGCGGCGAGAGGCGAACTCGGGATAATCACAAGTCGATTATCCGCCCCACCCGTCACACGAGCGTCACAGGACGGGATAACATCTGTGTGACGTTTCCGTGACGCCAGGAACGTACTCTGTGGTCAGTGAGATGAGCAATGAGTTGGCTCTGAGGTAGATGGAAACGTCCCTCAGGGCTTTTTTTTTGCCTTTCGACGGACCTCTGACACCCCTTTGCCCCAGGGTGGACACATCGAGAAGGTAAAACCCCAGCTATGAAGGCGTCCTGGAAACCCCACCCTATCCTACCTGTTCATCCCCCGATGAGAACTGCCGCGTGAGCGAACCTTTACTGCAAGCCCGAGACGTCGTGAAAACCTACCAGCGCCTGGACGCCCCGCCGGTCGAGGCGCTGCGAGGCCTGGACCTGACCCTGCATCGGGGCGAATTCCTGGCCCTGACCGGCCCCTCCGGCTGCGGTAAGAGCACCTTGCTCACCGTGCTGTCCGGACTGGACCTGCCCACCTCGGGCCAGGTGCTGTTCGAAGGCCAGGACCTGACCCGAACCGGCGAAGACGACCTCGCCCAACTGCGCAACCGCAAGATCGGTTTCATCTTTCAAGCCTTCCACCTGGTCCCCTCGATGACAGCGCTCGAGAACGTCGCCTTCCCCGCCGAACTTGCCGGCGATAAGGATGCGGTCGATCGAGCGAACGACCTGCTCGGTAAAGTCGGCCTGGCCGCCCGAGCCGGCAGCTTCCCCTATCAGCTCTCCGGCGGAGAAAAACAGCGGGTGGCCATCTGCCGCGCCCTGATCAACCGCGCCTCGCTGATCTTTGCCGACGAGCCAACCGGTAACCTGGACTCGGAAAACGGGCACCAGATTATGGAGCTTCTACTGCGCCTGCGGGCCGATAACGGTTCGAGCTTGCTGCTGGTCAGCCATAGCCCCGAAGTGGTCGCCATGGCCGACCGGGTGGTCACCCTGGCCGACGGACGCGTGGCGGGATGAACGGCCCCCGCTGGCATCTAACCTTGCTGCGACGAGAGGCGGCGGCGGGCGCGGCCCAGCTGGGCCTGTTCGGTTTCTGCGTGCTGCTGGCAGCACTGGCTGTCGCGGTGGTTTCCGGCTGGCGCGCCTCGGTCGAATCCGCCATGGCTTCGGAAAACAAAAAGAGCGCGGGCGGCGACGTGGTGGCGTTCTCGACCGAGCCGTTCTCCAAAGCGCTGGGCCAGGCCGTGCAGCCTTTCGGGGCCGTGCGTACGAGCGAGATGTTCACCGTGGCGCTGGCGCCAAGCACCGACCTTTCGCTGTTTTCTAAACTCAAGGCGGTGGAAGACGGCTATCCCCTTTACGGCGAGCTGCCCTTGCAGTCCGGAAGGCCCCTGAAGGAGGCCCTGGCCCAGGGGTTGGTGGTCGAGCCGAGGGTGTTGGAGCGGTTAGGGGTCGAGGTGGGAGACAGCCTGAAAGTCGGCACTCGCACCTTCCTCATTGCCGATGTCGCCCTCAGCGAGCCGGACCGCCCTCTGGGCATGTTTGGCGTCTCGCCTCGCATCTTCGTCGCCCACGAACAGCTCGAATCGACGGGACTGATCCGCCCGGGAAGCTATCTCGAGCGCCGTTTTCACATCCGCCTGCCCGACCCGGCGCAGGCCGAGACCGTCGCGCAGACCCTGCGCCAAGCCGCCGTGCCCGACCAGGAGCGAGTCGAGACCTGGGAGCGCCCACCGGTCAGCATGGAGCGGTTCGTCGAGAACTTCTTCACCTTCCTGGACATGATGGCCGTGCTCGCTACCGCCCTGGGTGGGCTGGGCATGCAGAGCACTCTGTCGACCTGGCTTGCCAACCGACGCAAGCCGATCGCCGTGATGAAGACCTTTGGCGCGGATCGCCGCTTCATCTTGCGCCACTACAGCGGGCTGGTCGCCAGCGTTACCACATTGGGTCTGGGATCGGGGCTGTTGGGAGCGGCCACTCTGCTTCATCTCTCCGGGAGTTATCTCAGCGCGATGCTGCCGGTCAAGGTGCAGCCCTTCCTTTCGCTCGCGGCGGCGGGCCAGGCCGCCTTGCTTTGTGCCATCGTGGCCGGTGCGTTCTCGGTATTTCCTCTCCTTGAGGCTAGTGAGGTCAAGCCCGGCACGGTGCTTCGCTCGGAAGCGCCCACGACCGCCTGGAAGAACCGGGTGCGTCAGGCCGTCCTGGCCATCGCGACTCTGTTCTCCTTGTTAGCAGCCCTAACTCAGAACCCGCTGCGAGCGGCCAAGATCACTCTGGCCCTCACCGTAGTCTTGGGGATCACCGGGCTGTTCGCGTCTCAAACCGTGCGCTCGGCGCGGCGCAGCCGCCCCTCCAACCTGGCCTTCCGAGTGGCCTTGGGCAGTTGGAGGGACCCCGGCAGCAAGACGGTCAGCGTGGTGTTCGTGCTGGCCACCTGCCTGACCATCCTGTTCACCGCCGGCATCGTGGAAAAGGCGCTGCGCCAGAACTGGCTGGCCGCTATGCCGCCCGATGTTCCGAATCTGCTGTTCCTGGACATCCAGCCGTCGCAGTGGGATGAGTTCCAGGAGTTCGTGGGGATCCCGATGGAGGTGACCCGCACCATGCGGGTGCGAGCCCGTGCTATCGACGGCAAAGCGATCGACCGCTCGAGTAAGCGCGAATATTGGGATCGGGACGCCCGGCGGGAATTTGACGCCAGTCCGACCCTCGACCTGCCCCCGACCGACCACCTGGTGGCCGGCTCCTCGCTGTATCAGGGCGAAGACCCCCATCAAGTCTCCCTGCGCGACGACGTGGCCGAGGCGCTCGAGGTGGGCCTGGGACAGGAAGTGGAGTTCACCATCCAGGGCGTTCCGGTGAAAGCCAAAGTCTCCAGCATCCGCCACTGCGACCGCGAGGGTTTCCGACCCCGCTTTGAACTGCTCTTTCCTCCGGCCCTGGTGGAGGGAGCCCCCCAGACGATGTACTCCCGACTGCGGCTTGAGGAGGAGCGGATCGGACCGCTGCAGACCCGGGTGGCCAGGGCCTACCCCAGCATCGTCTCGATGGACGTCAGCCAGACTATCCGCCTGGTGGGAGAGCGGCTGTTCCAGATGGTGGGCTTGGTGCGCTACTTCTTGTTCGCCGGAATGCTAGCCGGGGCCGCCATTCTGATCTCGGCCGCCTGGTCGGCCCGCTGGGAGCGGCTGCGCGAATCCGCCTACCTGAAGGCGCTGGGAGCCAACCGCGCCTTCGTCCATCGCGTGCTGCTCTACGAAAACCTGGCGCTGGGCGGTCTCTGCTCGGGGCTGGCGCTGGTGCTGGCGGTCTTCTCGAGCAGCGCGCTTTGTCGCTGGGCCCTCGAGGTGCCGTTCCCAGACCTCAGCGCCGAGATAGCGGCGATGCTGCTGCTGCCGACCGCCGCTATCTCGGGGTTGGGCTGGCTGCTCTCCCGTCGAGTGGTGCATGCTCGTCCGGCGCCGTTTCTGCGAGAAGGCAGCGATTAAGCTCGGACCGGGTCGTAAATCCCCGGTCAAGATGAGAAGCACGTGAGTCCACCATAGTAGACAAGGAACCACTGGGAGAAGGGACAAACGATCAAGAATGATGGAATGGTCGCCAAAGGTCGCACGAAGGGTCGGGGTCAGCACGCTGGGCCTTGCTCTGGCGCTGCTCTGCGGCGCATGCCAGACCGCTCCCCC
>JAEXNA010000099.1 GCA_023447635.1 Vulcanimicrobiota bacterium
CGTGAATCTCGTTATCAGTCAGGAAAAAATCGGGTTTGCGTGCCACGGTATTACCTCCGCGTAGCACGTTCAACACGCAATCGAAAAGTCATGCCAATACCATGTCAAATCAACGCACGGAAGTTTAATTATCGCTAGGAACGCTGAGCGCGGTGCACTGTAGTGCACCTCGGTCCCGCTAGACGGGATAAGCGAGGCGTGACAAAACGAGAATAGTGCCTCGGTAGGCTAGGTCCGTGAGAAGTGCGAAATGTAGGCCTCGGAGCGCCCTAAGCCATCGGGTCCAGGTCGGCCGGCAGGTCGTGACCCTTGGCCCGCGCGGCGTCGCATCGCTCCCGCTCCTGCTGAGCGCTGGCGAAACGTCCCAAGCTCTCGTAGCAGATGCTGCGCTCGTGGTAGGCGCGCCAGAACGACGGGTCGATCTCGATCGCCTTGGCCAGCGGCACCAGCGCCTCGTTGTACTGCCCCAGAGCGCTCAGCACCGAGCCGTAGTGGTACTGGAACACCACGCTGCCCGGCTCTAGCTCGACGGCCCGCTGGAACGACTGCAGCGCGACCTCGCGGTCGGCCGTGGCCAAAGCGCGCCCGAAGTGCGCCTTGGCCGAATCCGGATTCAGCAGCAGGGCCCGCTCGAAGCAGGCCAGCGACTCTTCCATGCGGTCCACTTCGCGCAGGTAGGTGCCCAGGATCTGCAGCAGCGACCCATTATCGGGCTGGCGGCGCACCGCCTCTTCCAGCAGCTTCAGCGAAGCCTCGATCTGGCCGTCTTCACGCCACTTCGCCGCAGCCAGAATCAGAATCCGCTCGTCGTTAGGATGATGGGTCAAAGCCGAGGTCAGCAGGTCGCCCAACTTCGAACGGTCGACCTGAGAGACCAGACCGAGCACTTCCCACCACAGCTGAACCCGTCCGGGATCGCTGGCCAGAGCCGATTCGTAGCCGGCCAGCGCGCTCGAATGATCGCCGGTCAGGCGAGCCAGAGCCCCTTCGAGAGAGCCCAAAGCGCCCTCTTCGGCCCCGTGTTCGCGAGCCAGGTTCATCGCCTCGCGCGCCTGCTCGAACTCGCCCTTGGCGATCAGGATCTGAGCGCGCGCCAGCAGCGGAGCCGGGTCGCGATCGCCTAGTTCATAAGCCGCCGTGAAATCGTCGAGCGCCACCTTGGCGTTGCGTAACTGAGCATGCACCAGCCCGCGCAGCCCGCGATAGCGACCGCTCTCTGGCGCCTGTCGCACCGCCGCGTCGAACCGCTCGAGCGCCGCGTGATGGCGACCCGACAGCCAGGCCAGCAGGCCCAGACCGGCCAGCGCCTCGTGACAGCCGGGGTCGCCGGCCAGGGCGTCGTTGAACACCTCCTCGGCCTCTCCAAAGCGACCCAGGCCGGACAGCGCGCGACCGCGCAACGCCTTCTCCTGGGACTGGGGGGAAGGCACACCGGACAGCAGCTTCAGCGCCTCATCGTAGCGCTCGGCGCGCAGCAGTTCACGACAATCAGAGATCAGCTCGGACATGACGGGCCCCTTTGACGATCAGCGCCGCCCGCACCTGCTAGATCGAAAGAGCGCAGCCTGAAAACTTATACAGATTTCTCCACCACGAACAGCTCGTCGGCGCTGGGGATCCGGATACGCCCCTCCGCCAGGAACGGCTCGAACCACGACAGAGCCGTCTCCAGGGGCAGTTCGGCCAGATGCTCACTCAACAGGAAGCGCAGAATCGCCAGCCTTCCCTCCCGGCTGTCGGGAAAATTCAACAGCGAGCGCACCAGCTCGACCCGATGCGGAATCTCCAGCTCTTTCAGCAGCGGAGCCGTGTCCTCACTGTAGTGGTAAGGCGACTTCCGGCCCAGGTGGTCAAAGGCTGCGAACACGATGCTATTCATCCCGTTGCCCCGCCCGCCCTGAACGATCAGCAGGCGACCGCCCGGCTTCAGCGCCCCGTAAAGTCGCCTCAAAGTGGCCTTCAGGTCCGTCACATAGTAGAGGACGTGGTGGCTAAAAATCAGGTCGTAGGTCGGCGGCAGGTCCTGCTCCAGCAAAGGCCGGGCCTGGGGACGGTAAGGGTGGAGGTTCCGGAGGGCCTGTTGGAGGAAACCCGGGTCCGGCTCGATCAGATGAAGCTCCATCGCGGGGCCCAGATCGGCGGCCTCCAAGAAGACAGAGGAAAAACTGCCCGAGCCAGCGCCGAAGTCCAGCACTGTGGGGGCCTCCCACCGCCCCTGCACCAACGGAAGCCAGGCCTTCAGGGTCGCTTCCGTCTCGTTCACGTGCTCTTCGAAGAAGGCGTAGTCGTGGTGCAGGGCCGCAAACGATTTCAGGGTGACATCCGACATCACCCCAAACTTCGCTCCGTGGCGCTTCTCCCCCCTTGCTCCGGCCAAGATGAGGGTTTGATGAAGAGGCTGGACGAAATTTGCACAGAGGGTAATCTAGCAGAGACGAATTTTCATGGTTGGAGAACCCTTTGAGCGACATCCGTCTTAACCAGCAGAGCCTTTACACTCCCACGTTTTCTCCCTTGGGAGGACCGCCCAACCAGCTGTCCTTCGGACCGAGCGTGGGGGCCGCGGGCCCTCTGGTCGGGACCCCGCTCAGCCTGCTGGGGGGAGAGAACTTTTCCGTCGGCTCGGACCCCGCCGCCGCCTCGCGGGTGCTGATGAACCAGTCGCACATCGCCACCGCCGCCCTGGGCAACAACGAACAGCAGCCGGCCGAAGAGCCGCTCAAACCTGCCGAGCAGGCCGCCAAAGGCGCCAGCACCGTGGCCACCGGGGGTGGAAAGCTGCTCGACGCCGTGGGTAGCCACGCTAGCCGCTTCGGTCGTATCGGTGCTTTCGGCCCCACCCTGGGAGTCGTCGGAGAGCTTGCCGCCCTTCCCACCAATGTTGGTAAAGCGTCCGACGCTATCGGCACAGCCATGCGAACCCGCGACGGCGACGACGTCAACCGGGCAGTCGGAGAGACCGCTTCCGCCGGTGCCGGCGTCGCCTCCCTGGCCCGCGACGCTCTAGAGGTTCCGGAAGCCTGGATGAAGAGCGGCGCTCGTCGCGAAGCCGCCAAGGCGTTCCGCCAAAAAGCTCCCGACGCTGGCCGCAAGGTCGTCAACGCCGCTGCCAAGCAGGCGGTAGAAGAGGCGATGAAAGAGAGCACCGAAAAGGCGGCCAAGAAAGCCACTACCGCTGCGGCCACAGCAGCCGCCACGGCAGCCGCCAAAAAGAACGGCCAGACGCTCGCGGAAGGCGTAGGCGCCACGTCGCGAAAAGCCGCCAAGAAAGTTCTCAGAGAAGGTGGAGAGTCGGCCGCCAAAGCCGCCGGGGGAGCGATCGCCCGCAGCGGCCTGAAAACCGCCGCCAAAGCCGGTGCCCGCTTCGTGCCCGGTCTGAACATCGGTATCGCGGCACTGGACACCGCCGCCGCTGCCTCTGCCCTGGCGGATCCCAAAGCCAGCGTCGGCAAGAAGGCGACCAGCGTGATCACCGCCGCCGGATCGATCGTCGCTGCCACCAACATCCCCGTGGTCAGCCAGATCGGCGCCGGCGTGTCGGCCGTCTCTTCCTTCGTCGGCTCGTTCTTCTAGACAGTCCGCACCGACCCTGAGAAGAAAGCCCCGCGTCATTGCGGGGCCTTTTTCATGCCTGTTCACCAGCCCCGTGGGTGGCCTGGAAGCGTTTCAGCATTTTTTCCGTCGTCTCGCGTACATTAGCGGCAACCAAAGGAGACGACTCAGCCGAATGTTCCCTGCTCTACGCACCCAGAAAGCCTCGACCCCCGCCCGCAGCACCACCTGTCGCCGCGACGGCCGAAGAGAAAAAGTGCGCCCCGCCAGCGTCACCTGCTGGAGCGCTTACGACGCTCCTGCCCGCGCCGCCGCTATCGAAGCCGACAGCAAAGGCGCGCGTCTGATGCTGCCCTGGCATGTGAACCCCGGCGAGACCATCACCGTAGCCCTGGGCGACGAGGTCGGTCACTATCGCACCCAGCGCGCCCGCGTGGTGTGGATCCAGTCGCTGGAACTGACCGGCAAAGTGGTGGCCGGTCTGGCCTTTGAGGACGACCTTCCCCTGGCCGTCTGAGCCGCTTTCCAGCCCCTCACCAAGCGAATTAACAATCTCGCAACAAAGGTTACACAACGTTAACCGGAATTGTGGCATACCGCACACCAGCTTACGACGGAAGGCGTTAGATTCTAAATCAGAGGAATCGAACGCTATGCCCAACACTTACTGTCGACGCCAGGCCACCCGAGCCAAACTGACCCCCAGCGCGGTCACCTGCTGGAACGCCACCCGCGACCCCCGCACCGTCACGGTGGTCGAAGCCGACGTCCACGGCGCCCGACTCTTGCTGCCTTTTTCGGTCCGCACCGGCGAGACCGTCCGCGTCAGCTTCACCGACAGCCTGGGTCAGCACCAGACCCGCGCCGCCAGAGTCGCCTGGACTCACCTTCTAGAATCGACCGCCCATACCATGGTCGGACTGGCCTTCAGCGAGAAGATGCAGGTCGCCTGAAGGCCTGCCTGAGCAGATCAAGCTATCCTTCATCCATCAGGCCTAGTCCGAAAAGACAAGAACTGACCAGGACAGATGTACCTTATCAGTTCCTGTTAGAAGAGGTATCTTCACTGCAGAGGTTAACCCCTCTGAGCCCTTGGCGGATGACCCCCCCCCGATGCCGAGGGTTCTTTTATTTCCCGGGAAAATTTCTCCGCGAGGCTTCAGGCCGACGGATCGAGACGGGAAGCCCCCTCCTTAACCCTCTCGCAACAGCGACATCAGGTCGTCGGCCGAGAACCGCTCTCCGCCCTCGGTCCCACCCAGCAGCCGCGCCGCCAGGTCTCGCTTGCTCTCGTGCAGTTCGACGATCTGCTCCTCGACCGTGTCGCTGGCCACCAGGCGATACACCGTGACCGGTCGCTGCTGCCCCATGCGATGAGCGCGGTCCGAAGCCTGATCTTCGACCGCCGGGTTCCACCACGGATCCAGGTGCAGCACGTAGTCAGCCGCCGTCAGGTTCAGCCCCGTTCCGCCGGCCTTCAAGCTGATCAGGAACAGGTCGCCTTCGCCCTCCTGGAACGCCTGAACCGAACGCCGCCGCTCGGCCACCGGGGTCGAACCGTCCAGATACTGGTAGGTGAAGCCGCGGCCTTTCAGCGCCGCGCTCACGATCTCTAAAAGCGACACGAACTGCGAGAAGATCAGCGCGCGATGCCCGTTCGAGCGCAACTCCTCGACCAGTTCCAGGCAGCGCTCCAGCTTCGACCCCACCAGGGCAGAGCTCGGCGCCACCAGACGCGGGTGACAGCAAGCGCGTCGCAACCGGGTCAAGTGGGCCAACACCGAGACCGCGTCGGCCGAATCGGCGGCGCCTTCCAGGTCGGCCAGCGCCTCGCGCCGCAGCCCCTCGTAGAAGGCGCGCTCTTCTTTGGACAGGGCGACCCGCTCCAAAATTTCCGTGCGAGGCGGCAACTCGGTCAAGACCTGGGCCTTGGTGCGGCGAAGCACGAAGGGGCGAACCAGACGAGCCAGCGCCTCCTGCCCCGCCTCCGAGCCGAAGCGCAGGGCAAACCCTTTGCGCGTTCCCAGCAGGCCGGGGTTCAGGAATTTGAACAGCGACCACAGCTCGTCAGGATGATTCTCGACGGGTGTCCCCGTGGCGGCCACCCGAAACTCGGCCGGGACCGCGCAAGCCGCCCGCGCCCGCTGGGTGCCCGCGTTTTTGATGGCCTGCGCCTCGTCCAAGACCAGCGTGCCCCAGCGCCTCGCGCTGAGCAGCTCCAACGAATTGACCAGAGTACCATAGGACACGACCACCACGTCGCCCGGGCCCAGCAGCTCGTCGGACTCGGACCAGCCGACCCGAGTGATCACCCGCAGCGAGGGGGCAAAGCGTCGCGCCTCTTCGGCCCAGTTCCAGCAGACCGAGGTGGGAGCGATCACCAGCGAGGGCCCCGCTTCGGCGCGAGCCAGAAGCACGGTCAGGAGCTGCACCGTCTTGCCCAGACCCATGTCGTCGGCCAGACACGCCCCCACGCCCCAGTGAGCCAGTTGCAGCATCCAGCGCACGCCCTGCACCTGGTAGTCGCGCAGCGAGGCGCGGAGTCCCGATGGCATCGAGAACTCTAACTCTCCCAGCGAGGCCACCCTCGACCGGAGCGCCGTCCATTCCGCATCGCCCTCGACCGGCTGCCCCTCCAGGGCCACCACCGCCGACAGCGGGTTCATCTGCAGCTGCCCCCGCGCCGAGCGGCGCACCGACAGCAGTTCCAGCCGTTCAAGGTAGCGCCGCACCTCTTCGGTCAAGGCCAGGTAGCGCCCGCCGGACAGCGGGATGAAGCGGTCGGTGGCTTCGCGCAAACCGTCCAGCAGGTCGCCCAGCGTCAAGACCAGCCCCTCGTCGACCCGCACCTCGGAACCGACCGAGAACCACTCGCCCTGCGAATGGACGCGCGGACGAACATCTTCGACGTCCAGCTTCAGGGCCACCGCGAACCGCTCTCCCTCGGGCCACTCGAAGCGCACCGCCGGGTCGGAAAAGCCCACGAAGCTCTCCAAAAAGCTCAGACAGCTCCCCGGAGAAAGCAGCGAAAAATCCGCCGCCATCAAGGACGGGAACAGCTCGCGCAGGCGGGCCCAGCGCCTCCCCTCCAACCCGAGGTCCCGCTCGACCTGGGAACTGCCCGAGGCCACCACCGGGGCGCCCTCACCAGGGACAAACAGAGGCCCGCCCTCGCCCAGCGGGGAGACGCGCACCTGTACCGCCAGCCCCTCGCCGTAGGGCGACATGCGCACCAGCAGGGTCGAATCCGACGACACTTTCTCCAGCCCGCCCGCCAGTTCGATGTCCGAAGCCAGGGTTAGCCCCGCCGCCGCCAGCCCCACCAGGGTCTCGCGCAGCGCCTCTTCCCCCTCCTCTGGCACCCGCAGCCCGGCGTCGATCATGCGCGCCAGCTTGACGTGCCGCTCCCCGAATTCGAACAGGCGCAGCTTGCCCGGATCGCCTCGCTGGGCCAGCACCGAAGGCTCCCACACCGGCCCCGGCTCCAGCTTCAACTCGTAGCCGACAGCGCCCGAAGCTCGGCGGACCGTCACTCGAACCGGCTCGACCACCAGCTCGACCGGGAACTCGAGGTGTCCCGCCAGGTAGACCCGGGGGTGCCCCGCTAGCGCCAGCAGCGCCGCGTCCACCTGAAGCCCGGTCAAATCCGAGGAGAGTCGCCCCAAACCGGCCCGCGCCACCGCGTCGAACACCTTCATGTCGCCGCCGTCCGCGCAGTCCGGAGGCCGCAGGAACGACTCTCCCAGCACCAGCTTGCGCCCGCTGCTCCAGACCCCGCGTCGGGATGTCTTCTGCAGCCTCGGCTCGACCAGACGGTTGGTCGAGAACGGGTCCACCACCCAGATCAGCCGCTCGGGAGCCGCCACCAACTCCCGCGACGGCGCCGTCCAGGCGTTGATCGAGGCCAGAATCGTCTTCCACCCCTCCTCGGCCTGCAGCAGTCCCAGCAGAGGCGGGACCTCTCCGACCCCGACGCCTGCCGCCCAGGCCAGCCACTCCGCGAATACAGGGTAACCCGCTTGCTGGTAGTCCTCCGCCCTGGCAGTCAGGCTAAATTCGTCGTAGCGAAAGCCGCCCCAGTACAGAATCAGCGACAGGTGAGGACGCACCGCTTCGGGCGCCCCTTTCAGATGACGACGAAGGGCCGGCGTCAGTTCGTGCACGCGGCCGGTTTTGACCCCCATCAGCCACTCGAACGGCTCGCGGAACATCTCGAACTTGCGCACCTCGCGGCTGACCACCGAGCCTTCGACCCCTTCGGCTGCCAGCAGACCCACCAGATACAAGAACAGCGCCGTGTAGGAAGAGAAGAACTTCTGCTCCATCAGCCCCCGATGAAAGTCTCGCAGGGCCGACAGATCGCCGATCAGCATCTTACGGCAGCCTTCCAGCGCGGGGAAGTCGAAGCGCGAAGCAAACTCTTCGAAGGCGTCCCAATCTTTGCGCATCAGCAGCACGTGCCCCAAAAGCTGCTGGTCCTTGACCGAGGTCGCCGCTCCCGACTCGACCAGGTCGGCAAAGGCAGCGACCGCGTGGCCCGCCGGGAACGCTCGATTCAAGCTTTGAACGACCGTTTCTCGAGCGATCTGCAAGGCCACCTTGGCGGGAAAGGCGAGTATGGCTGCCACGTTAGGCAATCTCCGACCCAGATCGCTCCACGCCCGCTGCCCGTTCAGGCGATCCAGATCGGTGGCCAGACCGTCGGCCTGGCCGAACTCTCCCCCGTACAGGGCGTAGCGAAAATGACGCCACAGCGCCGTCGAGTCGGTCTGTAGCCGGCGGCTCCACGGCTCGAGCTTGCGAAACTGCTCGCAGACCAGGCGCGCCCGGCCCGACTGCAGAGCGACCACCGAGAGCCATTCGGCCAGCTCGTCAGGGACGGCCAAGTCCTCGCCCACCTCGAGCAGAAACCCCTTCTCGACCAGACTCGTCACGGTCGGCCCCAGCCGGACCGGACTAAACTCGTTCCCCGCCGTCAGGGGACGCCCCACCTCGATCAGACGGCGCAGGCTGACGGGATACGCCGCCAGCGCCACGATCTCGAGCACGGCTAAGGAAAGGTGGTCGATCGACTCCAGGGGACGGGGCAGCGGCAGAGGGGCGGACACGGGCCACAGGTACGGCGCCAGGCCGGGTAGGTCCTGGACGGAAGGCCGGGACAGGTTGAGGGAGAGAGGGTGGAGGTCCATATTGGAGCCTTTCCCGGGAGAGCCCGGTTAGTGTCGCTCCACACGCGACGTCCGGGGTCGCGGTCAATGTAGCAGATCGTTTCCACGGGGCGCAAATATGAACATCCTGTTACAGACATGTGACCAAAGCCTGAACAAGACCAACGGACCGGGTTTGTTAACGTATTTTTTCCAAATCGCCAATATCGGGGAAACTTTTTCCGATTACTTTAAGAGGGAGAGAGCCTCCCGGAAGAGGAGCGCTCCTATACGCAGGAGGTGTGCTTATGTTTCCTTTTGTCCAAATTCAGCGGAACCCGTGGCTGATCCACGGGACCCTGATGGCCTGTCTGGTGCTTTTCAACGTCGCTCCTACCACTCGCCCCGACCTAACGTCCCAACCCGCTTGTTCTAACGTCGCCTCTCCCAACCCCTCGCCTTCGGGCGCGCCCGACAAAGCTGCCGAAGTCTCGTCCGAGCAAAGACTGGCCGACGACCTGGCCTATCTTGAAGCGATGGAGTCCCACCTGCGGGACAAGGCGCTGAAAGTGCTGACCCGCTTCACATCCGAAGCTTGCACGGTCGACCTGAACCTGGAACTCGACCCGGCTGCCGTCTCGACGACCTCGTACGAACCCGGCGACCGCGTGTTGGTCGCCTTTCAAGAGAAACAAGAAGGCTCTGACATCACCAACTACAAGAACAACGTGCGCTCCGAGAACTGGCAACTGACCGGTGTTTGGAGGGAAAGCACCGACGTGCGCCCGCGCATCAAGAGCATGCGGGTCTGCGTGACGATGCCTCGAGGCGTGACTATTGACAACGACCATCTTTACCGCTGCCTGAGCTACGAACTGGGCATCGACCTGCACCGCGGCGACCTGCTGCAACTTGCCCGTCGCTAACGAAAGGCGAGCAAGGATTGACGCGAGCGGCCCTGTGATACGGGGCCGCTCATTCTCTTTGGGGCCGCGGCTCCGCCCCCTCCCCCAACCGCCCGCCCCCAGCCAACCGCCGCCCAAACCCTCCGCGGTGCTCCATTTGGACACCACGGTG
>JAEXNA010000195.1 GCA_023447635.1 Vulcanimicrobiota bacterium
GACATCAGCTGGACCTCGCCGGAAGAAGAGGCGCTCTGGGAGCAGCTGAAGGCGCTGCGTCTGCAGCTGGCTCGCGAGCAAGAGATCCCGCCCTACATGATCTTCCACGACAGTACCCTGCGGGAAATGGTGTTAGAGCATCCGACCTCTCTGGACGCGTTTTCCCGAGTTAGCGGGGTGGGTCAGTCCAAGCTCGAGCGCTACGGCCCCGCTTTCCTGGAACTGCTAAAGAGCTCTTAACACTCTCGGCTAGAGCTCTTGAACGCTCGCTAGAGCTTAGCGCTGGTAGAAGGGCGGAGCTTCTGGGGCGGTCAGCGGGAAAGCGTTCGGCTTCGAGGCGATGGCGAAGTTGGCCAGCGGCTGACCCGGCTTGAGTTCGAGCAGCAGGAAGGCATGGGCCGCCTTGATCGCCTCTTCGTCGCTGCCGAACGTGTCGCTCAGCAGCTTTTCCGTATCGGGCGTGGGGCCTTTGGCCAGCCGAATCTGCTCGAGCGCCAGCGCCAGTTCGGTGGCCAGGTAGCTGACGTAGCCGCGCTTCTGAGCTTCGACGGTGGGCGGATAGTCCAGCACCAGGCCGTGCACCTGCGGCGACTGCTTCATCACCTCGTCGTTGAACTTGGCGGGGTTGACCGGTTCGAATCCGTACATCGCCAGGGCGTCGTCCTGCAGTCCGCGGATCTGCTCGACCCAGGTGGTCAGCTCTTGCGGCTTGGCCATACCCAGTCCCAGCACTTCGGTGCGGGTCGCTTCGTCGTTGATCGAATTCTCGAGTTGAGCGAAATCGACCGCCATGGCGTCGCGCAGGTGGCGGTAGTGGGGGCGGTTCTCGGCCAGCAATGTGCGAGCGGTGGCCACCTGCGGTTCGACCAGCGAGCCGTCGGCCGCCCAGTCGGCCAGCAGGGCCAGTGAGGTGTTGGCGTAGCCCTGGCTGAACAGATTCACGCTGACCGTCTCGGGACGGCTCTGCATGGCTTTGGCCAGCGACAGCGGCAGACGCACGAGTTCTAACGCTTTGTCACGATTACCCGCGCTCCAGTACAGGTCGGCGCGCTGTCCCACCAGTTCGCACAGGGTGCGCAGCGAGCGGTACTGCATCATCAGCGGGTCGCGACCTGAAAGCAGCGGATGGCTTTCCAGGAAGGCGGGCTTGCTCATGGCGCTTTGCAGCGTGGGCAGGACGTCCTTATCAAAATAGGCCAGGTCAGGCGCTTTGCTCAGGTCCAGTTCCTGCAGACGATCGATGACCGGCGGCGTTTCGGGGCTACTGGCGACCAGCAGCGGGCGCACCAGAGGCCAGCCGTTCTCGGCTTCGGCCACGGGCGCTTCATAAAGAGCGCTGACCTGCTCGAAGGTCATCGTCTCGAAGTTCGCCGGGGTCGCGGCGGGGGTCGCCGGAGTGGCGCTGGCGGTGGGCCCAGGCGCCGGTTTTCCGGTGCAACCGCTGAGCAGAAGCGATAACGCCAGCCCACCGCTCAGGGCAAAATTACGAGGGCAGGAGAAGATTTTTGCGTTGGAGCTGGCCATAGTAAGGGGACCTTACTCCTTGACGGGAAATTTTTCAAGCAGGAACAAGTTTTCGCCCGGCTTGCCTTTTGGCACGGCCTATCGAGGTGCTGATATCGCCAGATGCGGTGTACTGTAGGTGCGCAAGTGAGGGGTGACAAAGCGAGATGGGTGCTCGGTAGGCCAGGGCCGCGAGATATGCGAACGGTAGGCCGGGGGCACTTTCCAAGGCGGGGCGTTCACGTCCCTTCCAAGGCGGGGAGACGGGCCTGGTGACTAATCTATTTGTGGGGTGAAGAGGATGAGCTTGTCAGAGATTCTTGGAGTGGTGGGAGACGCGGTCAGCCGGCGCGCCACCGTCGAATCCGTGGTGGGAAGCCCGATTGTGGTGGGCGACCGCACCTATCTTCCCCTGGCCCGCGTGCAGTACGGCTTTGGGGGAGGCGACAACGGGGGAGTGATCGGGAGCGGAGGCGGGATGGAGGCGACCCCTTTGGGCCTGATCGAGCTGGGCCCTGCGGGAGTGGTGTACCACCCTCTCCCGGCGTCGTCCTTGTCTTCCTCGGGGGGCGCTTCTCCGTCGTTGCACGAGCTGGCGGGCGGGGTGTTCGAAGTCGACAACGGTCCCGACCTACCCCGTTCCTGGCTGCTGGTCTGCGGCGATGAGGCGGCAGTGGTCAACGCTCCGCCGGTGGCCTCGCTGGCGACGGGCTTGCTTCAGCAGGTGGCGTCGCTAGGTGTTCAGGTGCGCTATCTGCTCCTGACTTCGGGTGATTACGCTCATGCCGGTGGAGTGGTCGACCTGGTGCGAGTGTTCCCCGGGGCGCGCCTGGTCGGTCATCGCGCTCTGGAACACTCGCCCAACTTTCCGCCTCGGCCTGAGGAAGGGGAGCCGGAAGGTTGGAGGGCCCACCTGCCTGCCGACGGGGTTCAGGTGCACGGCTTCGACCAATCTCTTTGGAGTGGAGAACTGGGCGGCGAGCCGCTGTTCCTGCTCTACGCTCCGACGCGAAGCTGGACCGATCAGCTGGTGCTGTTCCGCGGCGCTCTGCTCGGAGGCCCCTCGCGCCGCTCGCCCGTGGTCCCGCTCGAGGTGCGAGCGCAGGTTCGCGCCGGGTTGGCCGACCAGCTTTCCGGACCCTACGCGATCCACACGACGCTCTGGTCGGGCGGAACTCGCGTGGGCGGCCTGGACCCGGCGCTGCTCGACGGCTAGCTCACGGAAACGGCGAGCTTTAGCTCGTCGTTTCGTGAGCTAAGGCGGCGCTGCAGCTCGTGCGACGGGCAAGGTTGCTGCTCTCCCGGGCGCAACGCGACGTTGTCGCTCTCGCGGCCGGCAAGATTGCGACTCTCCCGAGCGCAACGCGTTGCCGCTCTCGCCACGGGCAAGATTGCCACTCTCCCGGGCGCAACGCGACGTTGTCGCTCTCGCGGCCGGCAAGATTGCGACTCTCCCCAGCGCAACGCGACGTTGTCGCTCTCGCCACGGGCAAGATTGCCACTCTCGCGGGCGCAACGCGACGTTGCCGCTCTCGCCACGGGCAAGATGAGGCTGTTGAAGATTAGGGTTAAAGCATGACAGGTGGCTGCGCCCGCATAGCTCGAATGGGCTTCAATGCGTACGAAGAAGTTTCGTGAGTACAATCTCGACCAACAGTTCCTGTTCC
>JAEXNA010000056.1 GCA_023447635.1 Vulcanimicrobiota bacterium
GGTCGAGTCGGTCCGGCACCCCGTAGCTATCCGATAGGATAGTCGCGGCGGAACCCATCTGTTCTGGCGCCCCCGGGGTATCCTGGGGCATCATAAGATGACGGAAGCGGTGTCCGAGAAAGACAGGAGAAACGCGTTCCACGGGCTGCCCCTTCTCGGGCCCGCCGGTGTTTCGCCGAAGCGATCAGCCATGCAGTACGTCACAGCCCAAAAACTCGAGACTCGTAGCCCCTACGAGTCCGACCCGCCCAAACCGGGCCGACTTCGCGTTCAGAGCTACCTGCTCGACGACGACTTTGAATCGGATGGGGAAAGGTCGAACCATCCCACGAGCCTCTACTCCAATCTGACGGTTCTCTCCGTGGCACGAAGCTCTCGCCAGGAAAAGGGCGCCTGGACGATCCCCACCGAGGAAGCCTCCTCGACGCTCGACTCGTCCGGTACCTTCAGTCGGCTGATGCGCAGCGCCGGACGAAAACCCGAAAAACTTTCCCATGATCGGCCCCACGCCGTGACACTGAACCTTCACCAGTTCCAGATGGCCAACGGCGAGAGTTTGGGAGAAGATCCCGACCACTGGGCCCGCCTCACGTTTTAAATTCTTATTCCACTCAATGAAGAAAGCCTCGTCCCAGGACGAGGCTTTCTTCATGAAGTGCGGAGCGCGACTTGCGCTACGCCGGCGTCAGTTCAGGGAGAACCCCGGTCCGAACTCGTCGGTCAGGCTGTGAAAGGTAGCGGAAACCTCGTCACATTCGCCGATGCTAAGCTCTTCCATTTCGGAAAACGCCAGGTCATGCGCCTCGAGCAGGTCCTCGGCTTCGACCTCGACGGCCTGCGTGAGACTCATCTCGACGTTGAAAAGATACTTCTTGCGCCCAGGCGACTCGACTTTGGTGGGCTCATCATCGGGCGGGATCAAGCAGAACCGCTTGCTCTTGGGATCGCTGACTTTGACGATGACGCCAGGGAAAAACTCGCGGGAAATCAAGTCGTACTGTAGGGCCGGCTCTACCCGGCGACACACGGCCAGCACTTCGGTTTCTTCAGGTTCAAGGTGCGAGTCGCCGGATTCGACGTCGATCCGTCGACGCAGTCGGCTCAGTTCTCGGCCGATCTCTTCGGCCTTGGAACGCAAATATTGGTCGGACACCCCCCTCATTTGGCGGAGTGACCCTGCGAAACCTTTTCCTCTGCCAGGAGTCCAGGCCGGCTGCGCCAATCCCTCTTGAGATATGTTCAAACCGGCCCGTTGTATTCTGCCCCTTCTCCTACTGTCGACCGCCTCTCCCGCCGACCCCGTGATGCTCTTCGAGATCGCAGCCCCCGTGGTCGAGAACACTCAGCCCTACGTCTTCCAGGTCTTTGGCGACAAGGACGAGGACGGGACCGCTTACACGGCCTACGGAATCCAGGTGGTGGCCCCAGGGGGAGGGGTCAGCATGCTCGACGAGTTCGAGTCGATGTTGCCCGCCAACTCGGAAGCGGACGCCCTGATCGTCGAAGACGTCAACTTCGACGGCTACGCCGACCTTCGCATGATGCAGTACCAAACGGGCGGCTCGGCCGTCCCGTACTACTACTGGATCTATCAGCCCGAAACTGGCGGCTTCGCCCGGGCCGAGTTCTTCGAAGTCGTGAAAAGCCCCCAGATCGACCCCGACACTCGCCAACTGGTCTCTCGACAAAAGCTAAGTTCGACCGAGACCGTCACCGAGTTTTACGATCCGCAGGGATTTGTCCCCACGCTGGTGCGTAAGGAAGTGCGTAACTACGCGCCGGACGGCAGTTCCAAGGTGCATGTTTTCCTGGTCAAAAACGGCGCCCCGCCCCATCTCGTCGAAACCCGACAGCTAGGACCCGGAGAGGACTGAGGTCCGTCCCTGTAGAGAGGGGAACTGGTAGGGCTAAGCCAACTCTCTAAACCGTGGATAATCTGACCATTCTGGCCCTGGCCCCGGGCATCTTCTTGATGATGTACTTCTTCAAGAAGGATCATCACGAGCCCGAGCCGCCCGGGAAAGTGCTGGCCGTGATGGGACTGGGCGCCTTATCCGCCATCCCTGCCGTTATCCTCGAACTGGTCGGCGGCAAGATGCTTCCCCAGGAAGGCGGCCTGCTGGCCCTGGCTCTCCACATGTTTGTGGTAGTCGGGCTCTCGGAAGAGCTCTGCAAACTGGCCGTGGTCCGCTACGAAATCTATCACGACCCCGAACTCGACGAACCGTTCGACGGGATCGTTTACTGCGTCGCCGCTTCTTTGGGGTTCGCGATCCTGGAAAACTTGCTGTACGTGCTCGAAGGCGGCTACGTCGTGGGTGTCCTGCGGGCGGTCTTAAGCGTGCCGGCCCACGCCCTCTTCGCCGTGTTTATGGGTTACTACGTCGGGCTCTCGAAATTTGCCCCGACCGTGGCCGAACGTCGGAAACTGGTCCTCAAAGGGCTGGCGGTCGCCACCTTCTCGCACGGCCTCTACGACTTCGTTCTCTCCGTGCAGGTACCGCTGGTTCAACTCACGGTACTTCCGCTGATGGGGATTTTCTGGGCCGTCGGCCTGGCCAAGGTCAGAAAGCACCTGCTGATCTCTCCCCACGCGGCACCCAACCAGCCGCCGCCGCTGCCCTCGGAGCTTCCCCCTCCCCTACCTTAGATCGCCCTGGACTTAGAGCAGTTCGGCGATGCGACGGGCTAAGGAGTCGGGAGCAAAAGGCTTGAGCAGAACACCAGAGAGCCCCTCGGGTAGGTTGTTCTTATCGAGCGCTCTAGGGTCCCCGGTGTAGGCGATGACCGGGATCGATCGGTTCTCAGGCGTCTCCCGGATCAGCTTCAGAGTGTCCAGGCCGTTGAGTTCCGGCATGTGATAATCCAGCAGAATAGCGTCGGGCCGCTCGATCTTTAAGCGTTCTACCGCCTGGTAGCCAGAGGTGGCTTCGATAACCTTCCAGCCCGAGGTGATCTTGAGCGACAGTTCGACCAGCTCGCGGATCTGCTGGTCATCATCGATCACCATGATTGTTTTCATGGGTCCCCCCCTTCGCACTCGACTCTTACCCTCCTACGAATTTCCACCGTCTTTCAAGGATTCCCCGCCGAAGCCCATAAAATGAACCTCATGAAGGCACATCTGCCCTGGGGGGAAGACTGGTTCCCGCTCGACCGCGACTGGTTCGGTCAGCCGGTCGAGCACGCGGCACGCTTCCGGCTGCAGTACGATGGGGAAGTCCTACGTTTTTCGTTCTGGGTCGATAAGGCACCCCAGGCCGACGCCTCCCGAACTCCCGGAGAATTTGTGGAGGGGCTCTGGGAACAGGAGGTTGCCGAGCTCTTCCTCAGAGCGCCGGACGGTCGCTACCTCGAACTCAACGTCAGCCCCTACGGCGCCTGGTGGTGTGCGGCCTTCAGCGCCTACCGAGAACGCCAACAGGTGCTTACCCCGGCCAGCGCCGAGCTCACTTCCGAACTCGGCCACGACTGGTGGAGTTGCTCTCTCTCGCTCAAGGTCCAGGATCTACTGCTGCTGGCCGAGGTAGGCTGGGGAGCCATCGGGCTCAACGTAACCGCCATCCTCTGTCCCGAGCAGCCGGTCTATCTCTGCTGGGGACACCGGGACGGGGGCGAACCGGACTTCCACCTCCCCTCGAATTTTCAACCTCCCGCCCCTCACGCTCTGCCGGTTGGTCTGCCACCGGACACCTGGGCCTCCTACCTGACCTTTCTAAGCAAGAGAACTCTGACAAGGGAGCTTTTGCTGGCCAAAGTTCGCAGCTACCTGGAGACCATCGGAGAGGCGCACGCGCAGTCCGCTCCGCTGGATCTGGCGACCTCGACCGATCTGGCCCGGGGGCTCCTGCGGCTGGTTCGAGAATGCTCGGACACGGCCTTACCGCACGCCCAGGCCGCCGTATACTACTTCTTGGAAAGCGACGATGCCGAGCCGGATCTCGGCTCGCCCCACGGGTTTGCCGACGACGCCGCCGTATTCAACAGCGTCTGCCGTCACCTGGGCCTGGCCGATCTCGAACTCGACCTGTTCTGATCAGATCTCGAGATCGATCTCGTCGAGCGACTCGAACTCGCGGTAGTCCGGTCCTCCAGGATGGCGTTCGCTCTCCTTGATGATCTCCGCCACCACGTTGGCCGTGTGGTCCGCGTAGGTCGTCCCGTCGGCCAGGGTGACGGACTGAGTAAAATAGTCGCCTCGACCTGAGTGGATCATTGGCCCTAACTCGGTGATGGTGACCTTCCCCTCACGGCGCGCCTGGTTCCAGATGGAACCGCCGGCGATGCGCCAGCGCCCCGGGAAGAGCAGCGGCCCCAGGCCGATGGTGCGATCTCGAGAGCCCGTCAGGCAGTGCAGATGGTGGGCCAGGCGAATCCCGGGAATGCTCGAGAAGACCCCACCCACGGTGATCACGGTGACCCTCGAGCGCAGTCGAGTCAGGTAGCAGGCCGCTCCCAGCGCCACCTGGGCCCCACCGCTGTAGCCAACCAGAAAGATGTTGGCGCGGCTGCGCGGGTCGTAGCCGTGCCGCAGCAGACTTTCATAGACTTCACGAGCGATCCCCAGGTTGTAAATCGGGCCGTAGCGGGGGTCGGAACAGACGGCGACCTGGCAGACGTTGCGCGCCCCGATCCAGAACTCGAAGAACAGGCTCTTGGCCTGCAGTCGAGCGCGATGCAGGAACGACCAGAGCCAGGCCAGAGTCCGCTCTCCCGTCAGCGGGTTGTTGGTGACCGAAAAAGGGAACACATCCGTGACCATCACTGCCTCGGGAACCCGAGCCTGAACTCGGTCCACGAACCCCTGCTCCCGGCGGGCGAGTCCATCGCCCGAGCCGCCGATACCCGTCAGATAGACGACGAAGCATTCCCCCTCCGTGACCGGCACCTCCCGGCGCGGCGGGAAAGTGGGCAGGGTCAGGGAGACGTCTTGCGCCCACCAGCGCAAAGCTTCGAAGGGAGCGCAAAGGGCAAAAGCCAGCACGATCAGGCCCAGGATCGAAGAGAGGTGCCACAGGTGGTCCAGGAGCCAGGTCATCGTCCCTCCATCTTTCGAGCCAGCAACTGTTGGACCGCATCGCTGGGGCGTACCCAGTGGTCTCGACCAAGCAGACGTAAGCGCAGCTTTTCGACCCGACTCCCGAACAGTTCGCCCAGCAGGTGAAAAAACAGCCAACCGACTCCCGAGGCGGCCACGGCCTGAAGGAGCGGCACCTGATGATACAGGTTCAACCCGGCAATCGTGATGACCAACATCCAGACCCGGAGCAGGCCGTCCCAAAACAGACCGGCGTGAGGCACGATAGAGAAGACGCCGAACACCATAGGGGCGTAGCTCACCAATACCAGACCCAGCACATCTCGGTACGGTACCGCGTTTCGGATCGGCCATCGAAAGGCCAGCCAGATGCAGGCAGCCCAGATCAACGCGGCCACAGCCAGCGCCAGGGTGTTGCCGAGCAGTCCGCGCACAAACTGGCGCCCGTTGACCCTGTTGATCATCATGATCCCGGCGTCCGAGAGACCTCTGGACATGGCGGCGCAGACAAAGATCAGCGCCGAATCCGCGAAGCCCACGCTGCTGCGAACTTGAGCAAACGGAGTCGGCTGCAGCTTCAGACTGGCCAGCCACAGTTGGTAGACATCTTCGAACACCTGAAAAAGTTCGCCCCCCGTCCTTACTCTACCTAGTCTCGCCGAGCCAGCGGCGCAAGGTCAAGGCGTAGGCCGGTCCGGCCAGCTTGGGCAAGTCGTTGTGCCCGGCCCCTGGCACCGTGATGAACTCCCGACTCTCGCCGTTGTAAAGACGGTAAAGCTCCCGACCGAGGCGGTAGGGAACGACCCGGTCGGCGTTGCCGTGGATCATACGAAGCGGCGCCTTCAGCCGTGGAAACCGCGCGGCGCTGTCGAAACGGTAGCTGATCTGGTCCGCGAACCAGCGATGGCTATAGCCGGTCGCCACATCCGCTACCGAGGTAAAGGTCGACTCCAGAATCAGCATATCGGGCGGCTCGACCTCGGTAGCCAGGTAGGTGGCCACGGCGCCTCCAAGAGAGCGTCCGAAAAGGATAAAAGGCCGGCCTTCGGGGTGGTAGCGACGGGCCAACCCGTGCACCGCCACGGCGTCCTCGTAAACCGCCTGTTCGCTGCATTGCCCGGGACTGCGGCCGAATCCGCGGTAGTCAAAGGCCCAGAGGTGCGCTCCCGCCTGGTGCAGCGCCCGGAAGCGCTCTCCCCGCGCTGCGGGGAAGCGCAGGTTGCCGGAGTTGCCGTGGCAGAACATGACGGTGGGGCCGTCGTCGGCGCCCGGAACATACCAGACTTCGACCCCGCGATAAAAAAAGCTGTGCAGCGGGAAGTCTAGCCGATAGCCCCGCAGCCAGCCCGGCGCGGCCCAGAACACGGATCGGTCCAAAAATCTCCCCAACATGAAGAGTGGACCCTTCCCGAAGGAACGGTCCACGACCTTTCAGGTCACCCTGGGTCTATTTCAGGCCGCGAGTCGACTCGTCGATGAACAGGGTGCCGTTGGCGTCCATCTTCACGGTGGTGGCTTTGAGCAACGGCTTACCGGGCATTTTGTCCTTCTGCTGGCGCTCGCTGATGTAGTAGGTGGTCGACCCGTCGTCGGCGGTCGACTTGGCGTAAGAGGTGGTCGAGTCGTAACCGCGGCCGCGAGTCTGATCGACGGCCTCGAACGAGGTCACCTGGCCCTGCTCGTTACGGTTGAGCACGGCTTCGGTGCCCATCGGGCGCTCCATTCCGGCCAGGCTGAAGGAGAAGGCGTAGACCGCGATGTGGCCAGCCATGGAAGCCGCGAACTTTACCCCCGAGCGATACTGGTCTAGCACCACCTGTTCGGTGTTCAGACTCTGGTTATGCTTCGTCTTGCCTAGCTTAGCGACGTCTTCGATGCGGGCTTCGACGCGGTCGACAATCGAACGGGCGCCGTCATACTTCTCCTGCTCGACGGCCTTGATGTCGCGCTGCTTGCGCAAACTTTTCAGGTCCGTGACGTTGCCGTAGCCGGCGCTGGGGGTGGTGAGCTGAATCATCTTGCTGCTTCTATCCTTCCTGCTGTCTCGGACGCTTCGACCGTGACCACGATTCTCCCTGTCCCGATCGTTGAAGCTTGTTCTCTGCAGCGGGAAAGAGAAAACGGGGAGTTCGGGGCGCTCGTGGAAGGAGCGGGAAGGACGGGGTCCTAACCCAATTCGACCCCTCAAGGAGCCCTTATGAAAATCCGTCAGATCGCCGCGCTTCTCGTCTTCTGCTGCGCTGTCCTAACCCCCGCCGTGGCCCAGGACGGCCCGGCTGCCAGGGTCAAAGCCTATCTGGCCGCGTTACCCAAGGCAAAGACTCTGACTCAGGTCAAACCTTACTTCTCGGCCGAATTCTGGAGCCACACCTACGCTCCGCTCGAGGACGCCCCGGCCGCCGAACAGGCTGAAGTGCTGGCCGAGACGGCCAGGGACGTCAAAGGCTTCGTGGTGCAGGGCGAGACCATCACCGGAAACCGGGCCAAGGTCTCCGTGGCCAACGAGAAAGGTCAGGTCGATCCTTTGATGATGGTCAAGGAGAACGGCGTCTGGGTCATTGATATGGAGTGGCGGCCCGACGACTCCACCGAAGGCTAACCCGATGTCGAGAGCTATCACCTCCTTACCAGCCGAACTTACCGAGGGCGGACAGTACCATCTCGAAGCCGACCTCGAAGGGCCGGCAGGCGACTATAGCCTGCGCATCTCGGCCCCTGCCGTCACCGTCGATCTTCAAGGATTCACCCTCCGTAGCAAGGCCGACGTTGCCATTCTGCTCAACGCTGCCGAGTTCTCGTTGCGCGGCGGAGCGGTCGAGGCCGGCGGCGTCGCTCTAGCCCCGGAGCCGCATATCCACGCCGACCACTGCGTGCTGGAGGACCTGGTGGTTAGCGGAGGGCTTTTTGTTGGAGGACGCGGTCTGCTAGCCACCCGCTGCCAGGTCCGGGGCGGAGCCTTCGGCATCAAGGCCGGCGAGTCGGCGCAGCTATCGCACTGCGCAGCCGAGGCCTGTTTCCTGGGGTTGGAGGTGGCCGCAGGCAGCCGGATCGAGAGCTGTACCGTGAGAGAATGCGAAGAGGGCGTCTACGCCTACGGCTCTCGCGACCTACCCTGCCACCTGGAGGGGGTCGTGGTCTACGAGTGTCGCGGACTGGGTCTTCGCCTGGACGGTCCGGGCACGCTGCTTCGCTGCGAGGCTCACCACAACGGCCAGGACGAACCGGCCGGCGGTTTGCTGGCCGGCCCTGCCGCTGCGGTGCGTGACTGCGAAGCGTTCGGCAATGCCGGTGGAGACATCGCCATCGTCGAACCGTGCGAACTCTCGGGCAATCGCACCTCCGACGGTAGCGGGCAGGATTCGACCGCTTCGCCCTGACCTTGCGAACAAAACGGGCCACCTATCGCTAGACCTGGGGGTCGGTTTCCCCGTCAAAACAGCGGTACGGGTCCGAGCCTCGCGCCCGGCCATCGCGCTCGCTTCCACGTCAACTGGAGATTTTAGCGCCTTGCAGCTCCCTGAGGGGCGGGTCCGTCCAGGGACCCGCCCTTCTCGGGGCGAATCGGCCGCCATGCGCAAAGTTCTCCTTCGACTGCTCGCCGCGACCCTGCTGCTCATCGCTCCCGCCTTCGCTCAGATCGAGCGCGTGAACGACGCCAGCCTGCTCCTACGAGCGGCTAGCTTTGGAGCCACCATGAACACGGCGATCACGTACCAACTGGTCGAATATCAGCCTGGACGCTGGATGGTGCACGCGCAGTATGAACCGCCCAGCACCCTGAACTGGTTGGTCATGGACTCCCCCATGAGCGGTCCCAACGCGGGTTACGTTCGGTTTGCCAACGGCCAGAAAGAGACCATCACCCTCGATGTGCTGAAGATCGACTACTGCTACGGCACCACCGGAGAAGTGCGCGTCGGTTGGTAGACGGACGCCCCGTCTAACGAAAAAAGCCGGCTCTCGGGCCGGCTTTTTTCTATGGAGACAAAATTTTAGGCGAAGGCCGAGCGGACGGTCAGAGGACGGGGCAGGCCGCCGTAGTTGAGAGGGGCCAGCGGAGGGAAAGCGTTGGTTTGCTGAAGGGTGAGGACAAGCGCGGTGGGCATTTCGAGGTCTCCTTATCGTGCGGGTCGGTTCTGTTCTCTTTCCCTAAGGATAGCATACCGGCAAGTCCTATTTCGGCGTGATTTGATGACAACTATTGCCGTTCTGTAAACTGTTCTTTACAAAGCGGCAACATGAGCACGCCTCGAAGGCCCCCTCCCCCCGCCCTGCGAAGGGGCGCCGCCATGACACGCCCTCTACGCCTATCGCTCGCTCTTCTCGGCTGGCTCCTTCTTCTCTGCCTGCCCGCCCTGGCGGACGCCTACGAATTCCTTGGAGACTACCAGAGCCACCAGGTGCAGGGGTCACGCCTGACCCTGACGACCTCCAACCGCCCCCTCCACCTGACCTTTCTTCAAAGGGGCGTGATCGAGGTTTGCCTGGACAAGAGCCAGGAGGTCCCTCTCACGCTGACCCCTCCCGAAGGCGTGGCGGTGACGGTCGACGAGAGCGGCCCTAGCCTGGTGGCCAGCAGCGAGGCCGGCAGCGTGGAGATCCAGAAGTCGCCTCTGCGCCTGACCTTCCGCCGTCCTGACGGCTCGGTGGCGCTGGCCGACGACCCCGCCTTTGGGCACGGCTGGAGCGGCAACGAGGTACGCACCTGGAAAGTGCTCGAGCCCGACCACAAGTTCTACGGACTGGGAGAAAAAAGCGGCTCGGTCGACAAGCGCGGGCGTTTCTGGACCAACTGGAACTCGGATATCCCCGCCTATCGCGACGATACCGACCCGCTGTATTGCGGTATCCCCTTCTTCAGCGGCCTGAGCGGCGGCAAAGCGTTTGGTGTATTCCTGGCCAACAGCCACCGCTCGACCTTCAATCTGGGCGCCGGTAACCGCCGGCTGATCGAGTTCGGAGCCGACTCCGGCGCCCTGCGCTACTACGTCTTCCTGGGGCCCACCGTCAAGGACGTGATCAGCCGCTACACCGCCCTGACCGGTCGCATGGCGATGCCTCCGAAATGGGCGCTCGGCTACCAGCAGTGCCGTTGGAGTTACTACCCCGAGTACGAAATCCGCGACGTGGCCAAAGAGCTTCGCCAGCGGAAGATCCCGTCCGACGTCATCTATTTCGACATCCACCACATGGACGCGTATAAGGTATTCACCTGGCGCCCCGAGTGGTTCCCCAACCCTTACGAGCTTCTGGCCGACCTGCAGGGTCAGGGGTTCAAAACGGTGACCATCATCGATCCCGGGGTCAAAATCGAGCCGGGCTACGCGATGTACGAGACCGGCCTGAGCGACGACCATTTCTTGAAGTTCCTCGACGGCACGCTGTTCGAAGGCCAGGTCTGGCCAGGTTGGTGCCACTTCCCCGACTTCCGCAAGCCGGCGACCAGAGAATGGTGGGGAGCGCAGAACGCGCGTTTCCGTCAGATGGGCGTCGACGGGTTCTGGAACGACATGAACGAACCGGCCCTTTGGGGTCGAGAGATGCCGTTCGTGGTCGAAGGGATCAAGTCGCTGCACAACGTCTACGGGCTGCTCATGGCCCAGGCGACCTACGAAGGGCTGCTGGCCGACGAGCCCGGCAAGCGCCCCTTCGTGGTAGCGCGCGCCGGATGGGCTGGAATTCAGCGCTACAGCGCGGTCTGGACCGGCGACAACTCCTCGACCTGGGAAGACCTGTCGCTCTCCATCCGCACCAACCTGGGCCTGGGACTATCCGGGGTCCCCTTCGTCGGTTGCGACGTGGGCGGTTTCATCGGCAGCCCCTCGCCCGAACTCTACACCCGCTGGATGCAAGCCGCTTCGCTGTCGCCCTTTTTCCGTAGTCACACCCACCACGACACGCCCGACCAGGAGCCGTGGTCGTTCGGTGAAGAGACCGAGCGCCGCTGTCGGGAAGCGATCGAGCGTCGCTACGCTCTGCTGCCCTATCTGTATTCGGAACTGCATCGCTCGAGCGCCACAGGGCTGCCTTTACTGCGACCGGTCTGGCTCGAGTTCCCCGGCGATACGACCGCTCACGCCGCCGAGTGGCAGCATCAGTTCATGGTGGGTCCCAGCTTGATGGCCGCTCCCGTGATCACGGCCGGGCAGCGCTTTCAGAAGGTCTACCTTCCCCTGGGCGAATGGTTCGAACCGGCCACCGGCACCGTCCATAAGGGCGGCCGCATCATTATCGTGGAAGCCGGGCTGGACAGCCTGCCGCTGTTTTACCGGGCAGGCTCGCTGGTCGCTACTCAGGCCCCGCAGCAGTACGTCGACGAAGCGCCCGTCGAAGCGCTCGAGGTGACCGTGGTTCCGGGAGCGCCCGGCTCGACCGAGGTGCTGTTCGACGATGGCGTCAGCCTGGGCTCCCGGCCCGAGCGGTTGCGCCTGAGCTATGACGGCCAGAGCAAAATCAAGGTCGAGAAGCCGGTAGGGCCGTTCCTGGATCGGGTGCGCACCCTTCGGGTCCGGCTGGCCGGACGGGCCGAACCCGGAAGCGGGGGGGGGGGGGGGGGGGGGGGGGGGGGGG
>JAEXNA010000067.1 GCA_023447635.1 Vulcanimicrobiota bacterium
GTCCTACTCCCACCGCCACCCCGGCCAGCACCAGGGTCCCGCCCAGGATCTCCCGGCCCGTCAACGCCTCTCCAAACATCAAGAACCCGACGGCCGCCACCGAAGGGGCGTAGATGCAGTCGGCCAGCGCCTGCAGGCTGGCGCCCAGCCGGTTGAGCGCGGCCAGAAACAGGGTGTCGGCAAGGGCGATGCCCAGAATCGCGCTGACCACCAGGCGCAGGTAAGCGCCCTGCCCCAGGTCCGGCAGCAGCGGCAGACCCTGGGCCAGGATGGTCAGGCCGAAGCAGCCCAGCGCGACCAGACTCTTGAAAAAGGTCAGCGGAACAGGCGCCAGGCTCAGGCCGGAAACGCGTAGCAGAATCACCGAGACCGACCAGAGCATGGCGGCGCTGACGGCGGCAAACTCGCCCTGAAAGAAGGGCAGCAAGAGGGTGCGAAGGCTCTCCATCGGGCGGGAGCATACCCCTTTGCCGTGACTTCCCCTTCAGGGGGAGGCGGCCGGTCGAGCTCAGAAGGCCAGACGCATGTGTATCGCCTTCCTGGCCGTCGACCGCCACCCGACCTATCCGCTGATCGTGCTGGCCAACCGCGACGAAGCGCTGGCTCGTCCTACCCGGCCTTTACATCGGTGGAGTGGGGAGCCCGCTATCTACGCCGGGCAAGACCTGGTGGCCGGAGGGAGTTGGATGGGAGTGAGCGAGCGCGGGCGTCTGGCCCTGCTCACCAACTACCGCGAGCCGCCGGAGCCGCGGCAGGAGGGCGCCTCGCGGGGCGACCTGGTGCGCCGCTATCTGGCCGAAGAGGACGCCGATTTTTCCGCCTTCCTGAAAGCCCGGGGAGGGGAGTACGCGGGCTTCAACCTGATCTTCGGCCCCTGGAACAAACTGACCCACTACAGCAACCGGGGCTCGGCGGGGTTCAGCCGGTTAGAGCCCGGCCTGCACGGGCTGTCGAACGCTCTGCTGGACACGCCGTGGCCCAAGGTCGAGCGGGGGAAGGCTGAACTGGCGCTTCTCCTGGAGCAAGACGAGCCCGACGTCGGGGCGCTGTTCGCCCTGCTGGCCGACGAGACGCCCGCTAGCGTCGGAGAACTCCCCAGCACCGGCGTCTCTCCCGAGATCGAGCTACGCCTCTCGTCCATCCGCATCCCGTCCCTGGGCTCATCCTACGGCTCCGTCTCGGCCAGCGTCCTGCTGGTGGACCGGGAAGGGCGTATGAAGTTGTGGGAACGCCAGTACGACAGCGGCTCGGAAGTGCGATTGAGCCCCGAAAGACCCTAGAAGCGCATGTTCATGCGTAGCGTGCCGGCGTTGTAGCGGTAGCCCGCCACCGACGAGATGGCCGAGTTGCTGGTCAGGCCGCCCAGTTCGATGGAGCCCCAGTCGCCGATGCGGCGGCCGATGCCGGCGCTGACGCGGTAGACAAACTGCGACGACTCGCCGTAGATCTTCTGGTAGCCCGCGCCCGCGCCCAGCCAGTAGATCCAGCGTTCTTTCGGGTCGTGCTGGTCAAGCTCTACGAACGCCTCGCCTTGCTGGAAGGTGGGCGGGCTGAAGTAGCCGTTGAACGTCTGGCGGTCGTACTCGATGAACTTCTGATTGTATCCCACCTTCAGCATCGGCCAGTTCTTCAGCACGGTATGGGCAAACGAAGCCTGATACAGATTGCTGGTATTCTTGTCCGAGTAGGTCGAGCGCGAGTAGCCCACGCTGACGTTGTTGCCGCCGCCCAGCGAGCCGTTGTAGCCCGCGTCGATAGTGTCCACCGCCAGGCTGTTCTGGATCAACTGCGGCGTCTCCAGCAGCACGTCGCGCGAGTAGCCAACGTTGAAGCTGTGCTTGGGGGTGGGCTGGAACTGCACGCTGATCGCTCCCACCGGCTGCTGGTCGTACGGGTTCCCCTGAGAGTTCAGCGAGGCCGTCCCGATGCTGGTGCGCAGCGTCACCTCGGGAGAGATCCGGCTGGTCAGACCGGCGATGAACAGGTCGGCGTGACCGGTAGCATCGGCCTTCTCGTTATAGGTGCCGAAGTGGCGGTAGGTCAGGCGCACCCGGTTCTGAGGATTGGCGTCGAACGACAGGTCGGTGCCGGCCAGCGACAGTTCGTTGGTATCGCTGTCGCGGGCCACCGTGCCCATCGGAGCCAGTTCAACTTTGTGCGCCGTTTCCAACGCGGTCAGTGACTCGCGGGCCTCGCTGTTGTTGGGATCGAGTTTGACGGCCGTGCGCAGTTCGTCCAGCGCCTCGCCGTCCATCCCCTGCCAGGCGCGCGCCTCTCCCAGGCCCTGATGGGCTTCCGATGACTCTGGATGATCCTTGACGATGCCGCGATAGAGCGCGACGGCCTCGCGCTGGTCTCCCCTCCAACCGATCACCCGAGCCTCGCCCAGGCGGGCCTCCAGGTTGTCCGGCTCCTTGGCCAGCACCTCGCGGTAGGCGACCAGCGCCTCGTCAAAGCGGTCGTCCCAACTCGTCACCTGAGCCATGCCCAGGCGGGCCTCGATGTCGCCGCCGTTCGAGCTGATCATGGAGCGGTACAGGTCGCCCGACTCGCGGAAGCGGTTGGACCATGCCAGGGTACGGGCCAACCCCAGGCGGGCGTCGCGGTTGCCCGGCTCTTCGTTGACGACTTCCTGGTACAGCTCCAGGCTGCGCTTGGTGTCGCCTTTCCAGGCGTAGACTTGAGCGATCTCCAGGCGGGTGTCCTTGTTGCCGGGCGAAAGCTCCAGCGCCTTGTTGTAGGCGGCCAGGGCGTCGTCGTAGCGGCTCTCCCAGCCCAGCAGGCGGCCCAGGCGCATCCAGGCGTCGTAGTTGTCGGGCTGCTGCTGCACCAGCGACTGGTACAGTACGATGGCGCCTTTACGGTCGCTCGCTTCGAACCTGGCTTCGGCCTCGCGACGGAGTCCCTCAGGGGAGGCAGGGTCGACGGACTCCTGAGCTAGCTGAGGGGCCGCGGCTGTGATCTCCTGCGCGGCGGCGGGCCCTTCCTGGGCCAGGGCGGGCTGGGCGGCCAGCACGCCCAGAGTCAGGGCGAACACGAATGCGGAGACGCGGCCTTTGCGGGGGCGGAAACTTCTCATGGAGACAGGACTACCTTCAGCTTGGAATTTGCGGGGGCCGTCGGACCAGCCCGGAGAGTATGTACTCCCCTATCGGCGGCTACCGCGCTGTCCTTTATAGTTCGAATGCCCTAAACGGGAAGCTATAGCCTGTCGAGCAGCTCTTTCTTCTTGCTGGCGAACTCTTCTTCGGTCAGCAACCCCTGGTCTTTGAGCTCGCCCAGCTTGCGGATCTGGTCGGGGATGGAGTGGCCGCTGGCCGGGGCGGGGATGGGAGGCAGCGCTGCAGTGGGAGTGGTTGCCGGGGAGGCAGGGGTTGGAGCAGGCGCGGTTGGAGCCGGCGTGGGCAGAGCGGCGCCCGCCGCCTTGCGCGCCTCTTGCAAACCGCGATCGCTGGAAAGGTAGCTGTCCAGCAGCGCCAGCTGACGGTCCCGCGCCTCCGTGCTGAGCCCCTTGTCGTAGAGGCTGTTACGGAAGACCAGCAGGCGTGAGACGAACTCTTGATCGCCCAGCTCGTTGCGCTTCTTGGAAAGCTGGCTCTCGATATAGGCGGGCACGCCGTCGGCCTCGCTGTCGTAGAGACGACCGGCGATAGTGTCCAGCGAGCCCGAGAAGCGCACCACCTGACGGATGCCGTCAACGGTAAAGTCCAGGCGCGTGCCGCCCGACTCGGGATCAGGATCCATCACGCCGATTTCGGGAATGCTGGCGATCAGATAACGAGTAGCCAGACGGTCGGTGTCTTCGCGAGCCGCCTTGACGATAGGCAAGAAGCTTTCCGGGCGACCGCCGATGTGCACCGGCAGTCGGGACTTTTCTAGCTGGCGCTCGTAAGCTTGCTGCAGCGCGTTCAGGTGGGTCCAGAGGCGCAGCGGGAAGGCGCCGTACTCGCGGTAGAAGATCACCTGGTAGCTGTTGGACAGCGGCACCAGACGTTCGTCGTGGTGCCCGGCGATGCCGTCGATGTGGGTGTCGCACAGCTCGCGGAAGCGCTGCTGGGCGGCCGAGCCGCCCGAGCCCGCCCCGGCGAAGCCGACCATGGTCTGCTCTTTGCCGGGATGGTCTTCGAACTTCGAGTCGCTGCGGTCGAGTTCCAGAAACGGAGCCGACAGGCGCGAGATCTGCTGGAAGCTTTCGTTGGCCTGCTGCTCTTGCATGAACGCCTTGACCACGTCGGTGTCTTCCAGGCGGCCCAGCGTGGTCATTTCGCGGGTGGCCAGGTTCCACAGTTCGCGACGCAGATTCTGCAGCGCCACGCCGCGTCGCTCCATGCCGAACAGGCCGGCTTCGCCGCTGTGCGATTCGGCCTGCGAGGCTTTGACGTATTCGGCCACTTCGGCCTCGAGGAAGCGTCCGGTCAGTTCCCGCAGCTTGCCCCTCGTGATGCTCTGGTAGGCGATGTCGACGGGGTCCTCGTGCTCGGACTCCTGACCGGTCAGGCTCTTGACCCACTTGCCGTTGATCGGGATCGAGGTGCCCGCCGCCTGGACAGCCAGCGCCGTGTACTCCTGGCCCAGTTTGTCCAGGAAAAGATCGAAGGCGTTGACCCGGCTTTGCAGTTCGCCCAGTTTGCCCAGCAGCGTTTCGATCACGCTGACCAGCAGATGGGGCTGCAGCAGCACCTCTTCAAAGTTCATGTCCCACAGGATCTTGGCGTCGCGGGCGTAGCGGCCGGTGTACGCTTCGCGGAACGCGGTCTTGCCCCAGAACGAGAAGCGGACCAGCGGGTCGTCGATGATCTGCTCGAGTTCGCGGCGATGGCGCTTGAGCGCCGCTTGCCCCTTTTTGACCCGACCTGCCAGTTCGCCGGAGCGGGCGTGGCAGCGGTCTTTGAGTTTTTCGAAGGTGTCGCGCAGGCTGTCGACCACGGCTTTCGCCGAGATCAGTCGCTTGTCGGGCGAGCGCATGAGCTTATCGATCAGCTCGACGAGCAGCGGCAGCGCCTGCTCTTTCAGGCGGGCGGCGTTGCGGGTGATCCGCTCGGCGGCTCCACCGGCCTTGCCTCCCTCGCCCTGCGCCAACTGCAGGGTCCCGGCCATCTCGCGCTCGAGTTCGGCCAGGCGACCAAGGACGGGCTTGCCGTGCAACTCTTTGAGTTCGTCGAGGGTGGCGAAGAAGGTCTCGGGCAGGGTCTGCCGTTCATCCTCGGCGGCCAGCAGGCGACGCTTGAGTCCGGCTTCATCCAGGCGCTGCTCCTTGAGGAAGTCGCGCAGGTAGTTGGGGTCCAGAGTAAAGTTGGCGGTGGCGCCGTGGTATTTGCCAGAACGCAGTTCCGCGATGGTGTCGGCCATGAAGCGGGCGCCCATGGCGGTCGAGAAGTTGCGCAGCGGCACTTCGATGGAAGAGAGGCCGAAGGTGAAGAAGTTCTGGTTACAGCCGCGCTCGTCGGTGGCGACCAGGTGTTTGCGGATGTTGTCGCGGTTCGAGGAGATCTTCTGGGTGAACTCCGAGGTCGCTTCGAGCACGATCCGCCGCCCGATCATGGAGACCAGCGAGCGCGGTCCGTCGAGCGTGCTGCGACCGCTCTGGGTCGAGACCAGGAAGGTGAAGTCGAAGGGCGGTTCGGGCGTCTCGAAGCGTCTGCCGTCCGGATACTCGATGGAGTAGGTGGTCGAGTTGTCGCTGAAGTGGTTCAGTTCGCGCAGGGCGGCGTAGGCCGAGGCGCGCGTGTCCACGCCGGAACGAGTGCGGCCGGCCAGCGGCACGGCGAAGATGCCGGTCGAGATGGGGCGCTGTCCGGCGGTCATCACGCGGATGGTATCTTCGCGCAAGAGGTAGCCCAGGTCCAGGAACATGCCCGAACCGGTACCGCCGATCAGCGAACCGACGGTAAAGATGCGCAGCGGCTTCTCTTTGATCTCGACGTCGGTCATCCCCGAGTCTTTAAGATACTCCAGGGTCGAGCGTCGAGCGTCGGCCGAGGTGATGAAGGTCAGCGAATCGTTGATGGCCGGCAGCACTTTGTCGATGTTGCTGAGCAGCGCTAGGCGGCCGATCTGGCGGATCTGACCCGCGCCGGCCACCACGCTAGGATGGATCAGCGACTCTTTATCCAGCCATTTGGCCAACGCCGGGTGGTGGGTGTTCAGGTTGGCGCGGATATCCGCCATCTTGTTTTCCGAGATGGTCAGATGCAGATGCTCGGAGGCCGAAAAGGCCAGCGCTTCGCTCAGCGGATCGCGAGCGATCGACTCTTCGTCCAGGGCGTCGTCGGTGTCGAGTGCCAGGAAGCCGATGGTGCGCAGGTCCTTGAAGCTGCCGAAGCGCGAAACCAGGCGCTGGCGCACGTCGAGCATGGCGGACTTTCCGGTTCCGCCGATGCCGATCACGAGTGTGGGATAAAATGCGGTCAAGCTTCCAGCCTCCGTTTGGGCGTCCAGACAATCATGGCAAGCCATGCCAACGAGAAGAGGCACCACAACAGCCAGATCCAGTAGTTCTTGGTCATGGCGAAGAAGATCCAGTGCCACAGCCACCAATGAAACAACACCATGGCTACGAACAGCGAGAACAGGTAGGACAGCCGCATGGCCGACGTCGCCTGCATCTTGAAGACGCGGTAGAAGAGCGGGAAGAACACCAGTTGGGTGCCCAGCACGATGATGGCGACGATCACGATGGCCAACCAGTATAAGGAGCTATCGTAATTCCCCAGCACGCTTTTGATGGCTTGCCAGTCGAAATTCCAGCCCGTCATCGTTTTCAGAACGTGATGGGTGGCGGGCGACGGTTCTTGAGCGAACAGTAGCGGCAACATCGATTCTCCTCTCCACCGGGCCAGGCCGGGCGTCTCTCGAAGGTAACCTTCGAAGAGTCGGCTCGTTTTCGACCCCCCTGCGCAGTCTGTCCTCTATATCAGCGGGCAACTTTTGCGCGGTGCATTGTGCATATACCGCCAACCAGGGCGGCGCTACTCCCCAAGTCGCTCTGGGCGAAGGCCAGGGTGGAGGGTGGAGAAGGTCGCGGCGCCGGGCAAAAGCTTCGGTGCTCGGTTTGGACACCATGGTGTCCAAATCGAGCACCAAAGGACACGGCGGCCTACCGCAAAGTCGACGGGAGGCGGCGGGATCAGCTCTTCTTCTTACGGGTGTCGGGCAAAAACGCCGTGGCCAGGCCCAGCAGCGGCAGGTACGAGGTGACGTTATAGACCCAGATGATGCCGTAGGTGTCGGCCAGTTTGCCCAGGCCTGCCGCCGCGATGCCGCCGATGCCGAACATCAGTCCGAACATCAGCCCCGAGACCATCCCGACCCGGCCGGGGACGGCTTCCTGAGCGTAGACCACCAGGGCGGCAAAGGCCGACGACATGACCAGACCTACGGCGATGGCGAAGACGGCGGTCATGGGCAGATTGGCGTAGGGAAGCGCCAGCGCGAACGGGGCGACGCCCAGGAACGAGACCCAGATCACGGCTTTGCGTCCGATGCGGTCGCCCACCGGGCCGCCGGCGAAGGTGCCGAGAGCCACCGCTGCCAGGAAGATGAAGAGGTAAATCTGGCTCTGCTGAGTGGTCAGATTGAAGCGCTGAATCAGGTAGAAAGTGAAGTAGTTCGTGAACGACGCGATGTAGACGAACTTGGCGAACATCAGGATCGAGATGACCGCGACCGCGCGCTTGACCTCGTGCCCCTCTAACCCCACCCCGGCCTGCCCGGCCAACTTCTGGGCGCTGGCGTGACCGTGATGCAAAATCCAGTGGGTGATGTAGGTCAGCACGGCGATGGCCAGGGCTGCCGGAATCATAAACAGCGCCACGGCGGTCTGCCCATGCGGGACGACGAACGCGGCCACCACTAGCGGACTGATGGCCGAGCCCGAGTTGCCCCCCACCTGAAAGGTCGACTGCGCCGTACCAAAGCGCCCCCCCGAGGCCGAGCGCGCCGCCCGCGACGCTTCGGGGTGGAACACCGCCGACCCGATCCCCACGGTGATGGCGGCCAACAGCAGCATGGGGTAGCTGCCGGACAGGCCCAGCATGCCGATGCCGAACAGCGTGAACACCATGCCGCAGGGCAGCAAGAGCGGCTTGGGGTGCTTGTCGGTGTACAACCCGATCCAAGGTTGTAAAAGCGAGGCGGTGATCTGATAGCACAGCGCGATCAGCCCGATCTGAGTGAAGCTCAGCTCGTACTGATCTTTGAGCATCGGGTAGATGGCGGGCAGCACCGCCTGAATCATGTCGTTGAGCAGATGCGCGAAAGCCGCCGCGCCGACGATGCGGTAGACAAACTCTCCGCTCGCCTTTTGAGCCAGCACGGGCTCGGGCGGGTCCGGTACGGGGACCGGGGGCGTCAGGGTGGTGGGGTCAGTAGCCATAGAGTTCTCCGCTCAACGCGATACTCCGAAGATTTCCGGAGCGACCCGCCCAGAAAAGATTTCTCTAGCGCCCTGAGCCTCCCTCCCGCCGACTTCGGGCCTCGGATTCACAGCACCAGCCCGCCCATGTTCACGACTCCAACCCGCGAATCGCCAGCGCATAGCCCCGAGCAAGCGCAGACCCCGAGAAAACGCCCTACGAGCGCCAGTCGCCGCCGTCGTCGTCGCTCGCTCCGGCCGCGCCGCCCGCGAAGTGCCCGCCGTCCGAGCCCGACGTCGAGCGGGACGAGCCGCTCTCGTTGACCACGCTGAAGACCTCCTTGGCCCCTCTCGCCGACGTCCAGGTGATCGTGGCCGAGGTCAGCAGCGTCTCGCCGCTCTCCGTGACCGTCGCGCCCTCGTCCGTCTCGACCTCGACCGTGCCGTCCTTCAGACCGGGATTCGGAGCCACCCGCGCCTTACCGAAGCCCGTCGAGGCCACCTCCGCCACCGTCTCCGACAGCGCAGCGTCCGAGAAGATCTGCTCGCCCTCGACCCTGGCCGTCCCGCCCAGGCGCAGGGTCTGCCCCTTGGCCAGCACGTACGATTCTTCGCCGCGCGGACCGATAACGCGAATCCGCGCGGGGCGCGTGCTCATCAGGAACACGCCGCCTCCGATCGCCGCTAGCACCAGCAAGGCCAGCAAGGGCGCGAACGACCCTCCCCCCTCCTCGCCCGGCCCGGGAGTCGGCCCCGGCGACGGCGGCCCGGCCGGCGTCCCGCCCGCCGCAGGCCCCGGTCCGGGACCAGGCCCGCCGGTCGCTCCAGGTCCAGGTCCGGGCCCCGGCGTCGAAGCGCCCAGCGCCACCGTGACCGAAAGTTCGGCCGTGCGAACCTTCCCGTCGGGCAGCACCGCCTGGGCAAACAGCAAACGGCTGCCCGGCGCCAGATCGGTCAAGGTCCAGGAGGCGCGACCGTCATCAAAAGTCGCCTTCTGGGCCGACTTGCCGTCCACCGTGAGCGTCGCCTCCTTGGGCTGGGTCGGCCCCAGGAACTGCACCGACACCGCCGCCGGTAGCGTTGTGATACGCGGGTTGGAAGGCTCGATAAACTCCAGCACCTGGCTGCCCATGCGACGCGCCGCCCAGGCCAGACGCGGGCTCTCCAGCCCTGTCTCTCCATCCGGCCCTGCCAGCGGCGTCGAATCAGGAAATTTGTTGGCGTACAGCGTCATCCAGAGTGGAGAAACGCCCTGAGAAAGTAGCGGAATCGTCTCGGCCGAAGTGGTCGAAGCCGACTCTAGAGCCTCGAGTTTCTTGCGCTCGTCGGTTCCCATCTCTAACTCGGAGTTGTTGTCCGAGAACAGCATCACCACGACGTTGCGCTTGCCGCCGTACTCTTTGGCCTTCTCCAGAGCAAACAGTTTGGCTCGACCAAACACCGTGCCGAATTCGGACGAGCGGGGCAGACTGAGGATCCCTTCGTTCAGCGTGGCCAGGACCGAATCGCTACCCGCAGCGGGAATCTCTTTCGGAGCCGCCGTGCCGGGCAGAACCGCAGGCTTATTGGCGAAACCGAAAACATAGATCTGGTCGCCGGGCGCCCCGTAGCGCGAGAGCACCAGCTGGGTCACCCGCTTGGCCCGATCGAACTCGACCGACATACTCTTGGTGGTGTCGAAGCCGATGATAAAGGTCACCGGGCGGTCGGAAAAGTGCTCGACCGAAGTCAAGCGGTCCAACACGCGGGTGTACGCCTCGCCATCGTCGGCCCGGGCCGGACCGCCGAAGCCCAGCCCCACCCACACTAGCAGCGCCAACAGCGCCTTCAGATTCCAGTCACATCCACGCATCGCGTACCTCACAGGCAAAAAGCGAAAAGCCCGCCCTCTTTCGTAATCCCGAACATCCGCCCGTTGGCGTAGGAAAGCTCGCCCCAGGGGGCCGAGTTCAAGCGAGGCAAGATCGCCTCCTCGTCCCGGCACAGGTAGCGCCCATCGCTGCCGTAATAAACCTTGTCGCCCAACCGTAGCGCGGGTGTCGTCGGCACGCCCGGCATCTCGCACAGAAAGGAGAACCGCTCGCCGGTTGGGCTACAGGTGCGGATGGTGCCGTCGGACAGCAGCACGGTCAACCGGTCGTGCTCGGCGTCGTAGGTCGGACGAGCCACGACCGCCCCGGGCAGTTCGGTCAGCCTTAGCGAACCGTCCTGAAGATAGGCCAACTGGTTGCGCCAGACCAACAAGAAGCGGTCGGCGTAAAGTAGCCATTCGGCGGACGCGGTGAACTCGCCTCGGGCGACCTCGACCACCTCTCCCCCGGCCTTGTACAGCAGATACTCCTGCCCCGTGGCCAGCAGCGCCGTCCCGTCTCCTCCAGCCACCGGATCGCACTTGGACGACAGCGGGCGCGGCAGGTGGTGGCGCACCGTGCGCGTCTCGACCTCGACCTCCCACAGCCCCTCCGGCCCGGCCACCAGCAGGGTCTCTCCCAGGCTGACCGCCCGCAGCGGCCCCTGGGTTTCCGGAAGCTCGAGTCGGCTGCTTAAGGACGGATTCGAGGTCATCTCGAGCAGGCACAGCGAGGAGGTGCCCAGCACCACCAGATGCCCCCGATGCAGAAGCGGAGGCCCGCCCGCCGGCTCGCCCAGGTCCAGGCGCACCAGGCAGACGCTCTCCTCGCCGAACTCTCCACCCTCGCGGTCGCCGCGCGGCGCCCCGCGCTCGGCCCACATCTCGAGCATGCCCGACTCGCAGACCGAGATCAGCAGCCCCGAGTGGTGCAAGGAGGCGTAGCGACGCTCGCGGTTGCCCGCTACCAGCCAGCCCGGCAGCGGCGAAGGCGGGTCTGCTTCACCCGGGTCGGGAGACGGCAAAGCCCGATGTCCCCGCCGCGCATCCCACACGTCGCCGCCAAAAGCCGAAGTCCAGAACACGCCTTTCCTGGGGCAGTAGCCGTTCAGGCATGAGGTGCGGTCCAGGTGGTAGAGGCGCCCGCACTCGGGGCAGCCCCAGAACGAGGTGCGACATTGGCCGCACTCGCAGAAGTCGTCTTTGGGCGTGGCCAGAGAGGCCGCGCAGTTGGGACAGGGCTGCTTCAGAGCCAGCCCGCAGCGGGTGCAGAACGCCTGGTCGGGGTGAGACAGGCCGCAACTGCAGTGAGGGCATTCGCTGGCGACAACCGCTGGAGGGGACATAGACGGCTCTTTCCCAAAAAGCCAGCCCGGCCCTCTTCAAAGAGGCGCGGCAGAGGGGGCCATCGGCCGGGACCCGAAGATAGACCTCATGAGCTGCTTCGAATGCGGGTGGCCTCGACTCTCTCGGACGCGCGACGGCGAACATCGCTGCCCTCGCTGCGGCACCCGGGGCAAGGTCGACAAGGCCGCTGGAAAAACAGGGGACGAGCCGTCCAAAACGGTCAAGATCTTCACCGGCTTCTTCGCCGTGTGGGGACTGCTCTTTCCGTTCCTGGTCCCCATCATCATCAAGATCTCTCTGGCTAATCCTTAGGCGGCCTGGGATAGGTCACCGGGAAGGTCAGAACCTCACCGCCGTGGCGATACTCGGCGGCGATGGTCAGATCGCCGTAAAGGTCGACCTCGTAGCGCAGCCCGATCTCTCGCGAGGGCCCGGCGTCCACGCGCACATTGAGCTCTCCCAACGGCTCTTCCCGCACAGCGCCCGACAGTTCGCCGTGCCGACGCACCACCTGGAACTTGACCAGGAACGGCGGGGCCGACGGCGCCAGGAACACGCGCGACTTCTCCTTCGTAGGGTAGATAGCGCCCGCTCCCACCAGCACCTGGTCCGGCAGTCCCGGCACCCGCAGCAGATAGTCCACCGTCAGGACCTTCCGGATTCTGGTCGAGGCAGAGGCGACGGCGCCGCGCGAGATCGAGGTCAGGCGCGCGCTGTCGGTGATGATCCGGTCGGCCCCGAACATACGAGTCAGCAGGGCTTTCAGCGGCGGCAAGAACGAACTGCCTCCCACCAGGTAGACGCGATCCACGTCATCGTCCTCTAACTGGGCGCCTCTCAAAACCCGAGCGCACAGAGCGTCCAGCTTATCGAAGAACGGCCGCAGCGTCTTGACCAGCGTGGGGCGGTCCAGAGCCAGCGGTTCGGAGGGGTCCAGCGCCTGCGGGCACTTGACGAAAAACTCGGCCTGAGGCGACGACCACTGAGCGGAAAGCTCTTCCTTAGTCTGGCGGATCGCCTCCAACAGATGCTGAGAGCGCAACTTGCGCCGTCCGGGGAAATCGTCGGGAGGCAGCAGCGCGCCCGTGTTGCCGTTCTGCTGCTGCCACAAGAGTTGGCGCAGAGACGCTTGCGACTTCGACCCCAGGTTCAAGACCAGACGATCGTAAAGCGCCACGTCGAACAGGTTGCCGCCGATCATCTCGCCCGCCTCGCCCAGAATCTCGAACTGACGGAAGAAGAACCCCTCGTCGGGATCGCGGGCCAGACGCACCTTCAGCAGCGAGACGTCGGTGGTTCCGGCTCCGCAGTCGAAGACCAGGATCCGCTTCCCCTCCACCATCTCCGGGTCTTCGGCCGCGTACAGGAACGACACCGCCGTGGGCTCGACCAGAATGGACACCTCGGCAAAGCCCAGACGCTCGAGAATACGCTTCATCACGCGCTCGGTCTCGGACCGGGCGTCAACTGAAGTACCCGCCGGGATGGTCAGCACCAGGCGGATATCTTCGGCGTTGACGCCTTTACCGACAAACTTCTCGAAGTCGGCGCTGTCCCTGGTTTTGCGGAAGAGGCGCCTCAGAAAGCCCGCGATCAGGGCGTGCAGGTCGTGCCGAGTGCGCTCTCCGCTGTTGGGGTCCATCACCTCGACCCAGTGGGTGTCGCCGCCCATCAGCGACTTCAGGTTGCGCAGATAGTTGGGCTCGCCCCGGAACTCGCCCGCTTCCTCTCCAATAATCATCCGGCCGTCAGGGTACAGGTACAGGTGGGAGGGGAAGAGGTCCTTGCCGTCCAGACGCACCTGCTGGATCTGCCCGTCGCCCAGCAGAGCGACCTTGGAGGACGAGGTGCCGAAGTCGACCCCCAGCACCGGAAGTTCCAGGCGGGGATGTTGGAGTTCGAAGCGGACGGTGAAGGTAAAGGTGGCGCCTTCTTCTTCCGAGGTGATGGTCAGCGAGCACTCATGCTCCTGGCCGACCTCCAGGTCCAGCAGATGCAGTTCCGCCTGCAGCGCCTTCGTCTCGCCGGCGGCCAGGGTCATGTGCGACTGGCCAAGACGCAGAAAACGGCTGCTCGAGGCCAGGACAAGATGCAGTTCGGCGTCGCCTCCGTTGCCTAGACGGAACAGCTGAGGAATCGGCAGCAAGGCGACCTGCGAGAGCCGCCCCAGATCTCGGGAGGTGCTGTTGGAGGTCAGGTAGGCCGGGCTTTTCTTGAGCACTTCGACCGAGACTTTGGAGAGGTCCCAGCACCAGCGATCCCACAACCGGTCGTTGGCCAGACGAGAGCCCTGCCGGGTGGTGTGATGCAGGCGCAGATGCGCCACGTGCGAGGTGCCTTCGGGCAGCCGAGCGCCGTAGGCCAGCACCCGCTGCAGCGAATCGCGCCCGCAGGGCAGGCTATCCTCGGTTTGGGGCAGGCGCAGCCAGGTGATCTCGCGCGAGTCGCGCTCTAACTCCCAGCGGATGGCGATCTCGCCGTGGCCGGTCGGCGTCAGCCTCAGGGTCGTTTCGGCCACTTCTTCCGGAAACACCCCGATCTGAAAGCGTCCGCCCTCGCCGGTGTGCACCTCGAGTTGGCGCTGGGGCGAACCGCAGGCGGCGCAGTAGACGTCTTCGGGGGCGACGGGGCCGGAGCAGACAGGACAAGCCACCCCGATAGGTTCCCAACGCTCTGCCTCCTACCTGCCCGGGAGTTCGGGTAGGAGCTTTCTGCTGCTTGGGAAAACTTAGGGGCTTCAATTTCTGTCAGGAGGCCCCTCACCATGTCTTTGCCCGAAAGCGCCGATCGCGTCATCGCCGATCTCAAAGAGCTTGCCGAGCTTACCTCGAACGCCGATGGCGCTCAGCGGATCTGCTGGGGACCGGTGTGGAGAACGGCCCGCGAGTGGTTCAGCAAAAAGCTGGCCGAGCTGGACCTGACCTTCGAGAAGGATAGCGCGGGCAACGGTTGGGCCACGCTCAAGGGGCAGTCGGAGGAGACCGTCATCATCGGCAGCCACCTCGACAGCGTCTATAACGGCGGCTGGTTGGACGGCTGCCTGGGCGTGGTCGTGGGGTTAGAGGCGCTGCGTCGCGCCAAAGCCGCAGGCGGGTCGTTCCCGGTGACTCTGAAGGTGGTGGACTGGGCCGACGAGGAGGGGGCGCGCTTCGGACGCAGCCTGCTGGGTTCGGCGGCGGCGGGCGGGACGCTCGACATCGAGGACATCCGGGAACTCAAAGACAAGGACGGGATCCGGTGGGAGGACGCCCTGCGCGAGAACGGGGTTGAGATCAACTCCATGCTGAAGGCTCATGAGGAGCTGAAGGCGATCCCCGCCAAGGCTTACCTGGAGCTGCACATCGAGCAGGGACCGGTGTTGGAGGCGGCAGGGCAGTCGACGGGAGTGGTGATCGGGACTTTTGGAGTGGAGCGCCATCGCATGGTGTTTACCGGTCAGGCGGCGCACTCGGGCAGTACCCCGATCCCTCATCGCAAGGATTCGTTCCTGGCCGCGGCCGCGACCGCTCTAGAGGTTCGCGAGATCGGGCTGCGTCACAGCACGCCGGAAGTCAACGCGGTCTGCACTATCGGTCAGGTCGAGGTGTTCCCCTGCATCGTGACGGCGGTGCCCGGCGTGACCACGATTTCGATCGACCAGCGTTCGCTGTTCGCGGACACTCTGGCTTCGATGTACAAAGAGGCGCGCGAGGCTTCCGAGCGTCACGCGCGGGAGAACAACTGTACGGTCGAGTGGCACAAACTGTGGCAGATCGAGCCGCGTCCGTTCGACGAGGATCTGATGAATCTGGCCGGCGAGGCGGTGTCCGAGATCACGGGCGAGGCGCCGCGCTTGCCTTCGGGGCCGCTGCACGACGCGGCCGAGATGGTGCCCCATATGCCGACGGTGATGATGTTTGCCTACTCTTCGAACGGGCTGTCGCACTGCAAGGAAGAGGACACCCCGATCCCTCATCTGCAGAAGACGATTCAGGCGTTCTTGCTGCTGGTCGAGAAGACCGTCAACCACGTCGCCGCCGCCAGGGTCTAGGCCGTCGGTGGGGGCGCCCTTGACCGGGGCGCCCCCACCCTCTATGGTTGGGACGTGACCGGCCCTACCCGTCGCATACTTCTCGTGCTCCTGCTGATGCTGGGCCTGGCCCACGCCTGGTACGGGCACGACTACCTGCACGGACATCATCACCGCGAACTGGGCGAAGCGTCGTATTCGACCTCGCCTTCAGGCGGCGATGGCGCCTCGACCGCGGTCATCCTGGTCCCCTGTCTGCAGAGCTGGCGCAGCCTGCTGGCCCCTCCGCTCCTGGTGTTAGAGGTTCGTGAGGCCCCGGACCTGGTCTATCACGACCCGCTCTACGTCACCCCCTCTCTTTCTCCCCGACCACCGCCTCTGGCCTGAGTCTCCTACGGTATCCCTCTTTACGTAGGACCAGGACCCGCCATTGCGGGCCCTGGCGAAAGGCGCATCTATGTCTGATTCTCTCCTCCCGATGAGGTACACCTACCTCACCGTCGTGGCGGCGCTCGCAACGCTCTCCGTCAAGTTTTACGCAGCCTACCTCACGGGCTCCGTGGGCCTGTTTGGCGACGCCATGGAGTCGATCGTCAATCTGGTGACCTCGATTCTGCTGGTTGTGCTGGTCCGCATCGCCAAGGCCCCACCTGACGACGACCACCCCCACGGCCACGACAAGGCCGAATACTTTGCCAACGGCGTGCAGGGGACGCTGATCATTCTGGCCGGCGCGGGGATTCTGGCCGCGGCGGTCGACCGGCTTCAAAATCCGGCCGTGCTGGAGGCCGGCCCCCTGGGCCTGACGCTGTCCGTCGTGGCGGGACTGATCAACGTGGTCACCGCTCGTCTGCTGATTTCCGCCGGGCGCTCGTCGCGCTCGGCGGCGCTACTGGGCGAGGCCGAACATCTGATGTCCGACGTCTGGACCTCGGTGGCCGTGCTGGTCGGTGTGGGGCTGGTCTATACGACTGGTTTGCCCTGGCTGGACCCTGCTATCGCCATTCTGCTCTGCTTGATGCTGTTCGTGATCGGGCTGCGCCTGCTGAAACAGTGCGTGGCGGGGTTGATGGACGAGTCGCTGCCCAAGGAAAAGCAGGACCAGGTGCTGGCTATCCTGGACGGCTACTGCGAAAGCCACGGGGTAACCTATCACGCCCTGCGCAGCCGAACGTCGGGAGCGCGAGTGTTCATCTCTCTGCATCTGCTGGTGCCCGGACAGTGGACGGTCTCGCGCGGGCACCAACTGGCCGACGAGGTCGAGGCGCGCATCGGCGAGGCGCTGGGCGCCTCGGTGCTGACCCATCTGGAACCGCTGGAGGAAGCCTCTTCCTTCGACGACATCCATCTTTGATTTTTCTAGGAGATATTTTATGCATCACGAGCATCCCGAACATTATGGGCACCGTCACAACTATCTGGGCGAGGATCACGACCGCAACAGTCGCCGCTTACATCTGGTCATCGTTTTGACCGTGGTGACTATGGTCACGGAGATTGTGGCGGGTACGGTTTACGGGTCGATGGCGCTGCTGGCCGACGGTTGGCACATGGGGACCCACGCAGCCGCGCTGGGGATCAGCGCGCTGGCTTACTACGTGGCGCGACGCTGGCAGGACGATCCGCGTTTCACCTTCGGCACGGGCAAGTTTGGTGATCTGGCAGGCTTTGCCAGCGCGGTCGCCCTGGGGTTGACGGCGCTGGTCATCGCGGGCGAGGCAGTTCAGCGCCTGGTCACCCCGGCCCCTATCGCTTACCGCGAGGCGATCATCGTGGCGGTGGTGGGTCTGGTGGTGAACCTGGCCTCGGCGCTGCTGCTCCAGCAGGGCGGAGAGGGGGGGCACGCCCACTCTCATAGCCACTCTCACTCTCATAGTCATTCCCACGCTCACGGGGGTGGGCGAGAGCCGGGCGACGGCGGCCAGGACAACAACCTGCGGGCCGCCTATCTTCACGTGCTGGCCGATGCGCTGACATCGGTGCTGGCTATCGTGGCTCTGCTCTTGGCGCGCTCCTACGGCTGGACCTGGGCCGACCCGGCCGTGGCCTTGCTGGGCGCTTTCGTGATCTCGACCTGGTCTTACGGGCTGCTCAAAGGCACGGCCCTGGCGCTGCTGGACGCGGAAGCTCCGCCGGAACTGTTGGAGAAGATCCGCAAGGCCGTGGAGGACGAGGACGCGGTGATCTGCGATCTGCATGTTTGGAAACTGGCGCCCGGGAAATATGGCGCTATCGTTTCGGTGGTAGCCCACCAGCCTTTGCCGGCCAACGCCTACCGGGCCAAGTTGAGCCACCTGTCCGCCCTGCGGCACGTCAGCGTGGAAACTCAACTCTGCGCTCACTGACGAAGGGGCTGGCTAGCTTGTTCCTCCTTCGGGTTGGGGAACCCGAAGGGGGTGTGGGGGTTGCATGAAACCGCAAAACGTGAGAAATGAGATTTCATGCCGACAGAGAAGAAAGAAATGGTGAGTGGAATCCGCCTGGGTATGGACGACGTCACCGGGCAATTCGCCGAGGAGGTGACGTCAGATGGACGATGAGCTTTTGATGTACTTCGCGGAGCCGTTCGAGGCTTGCCTGGAAGAGCCGGTGTTCCGCGCTTCTTTTGTTCACTTCCTGGTGATGGAACGGCGCTTCGATCAAGCGGTCGAGTTCGCGACTCCGCTGATCGGCACGGGCGAAGACGCCTGGTATCTGTTTGCCCGCTCATGGCAAGCCGTCGCCCAGGGCGACTACGACAGCGCCGTTCGGCTGCACAAAGAGGCCCAGGAGTTGGGCTCTTCGAACAACTGGTTCGATTTCGAGGCGTCGTTCGTGTTCGACGACGACGGCAATCCGCTGCCAATCTTCCCTTTTGTCAGCCCCTTCGACTTCCCCGACGGGCACGAGCCGTTCTTGTTCGAAGGCAGCTTCGTGGCCGAAGTGGCCGAACTGTTGCGAGAGGGCGACTGGCCTGCCGTGCTGCTCAAGCATCGCAAGCGCAAGCGTCACAGTCAGGAGCTTTTCGAAGACCTGTCTTACTGGATTGAACAGATCATGCATCTCGACTTCCACAGCGCGCGCATGTCGCTGAAGGGGATGAGCTTGTTCACGGTCGAGAAAGACGACGCGATGCGTTATCTGACCTTGCTGTTCTCCTGCGACGAGAATCTGGAAGCCGCTCTCGAGGTTTTCTGGCGTCTGAACGCCGACTGGGGCTTCTATCCGGCGCTGGCCGAAGTGGTGTCGTACCTGAACTACCTGCTGGGCCGCGACGATGCCGCGCTAGAGATGGCCGAAGCCTGCTTGAAGGATGACCCGGCTGCGGTGATCGCCGGCAACGTTCGTGCGCTGATCCTTAGCGAGCGGGGTTTCTGGCATCTGGCCGACCAGCAGTGGCGCTCGACGATGGAGCTGGCTCCGGACCGCAGCGCGACCTATCTGGTGCTGGGCTGGCAGTCGCTGGCTCTGGGCCGGGACGAGATCGCCGCGCGCTACTTCGTAGAAGCGATGGAGATCGGCGACAACCCGTACGCCTCGGTCAAGAGCCTGGAACTCGCCTCGCGCGGCTTGCAGCAGTTCGACAGCGAAGACCTGTCCTGCTAACCTCGTCCTAGCCCGGCCCGGCTCCCCGCCCCACGAGCCGGCTCACCGCAGAGCGAGCCCAAGCTCACCATTCCACGAGCCGGCTCACCGCAGAGTGAGCTCAGGCTCACCAATCCACGAGCCGGCTCACCAAAGAGCGAGCTCAAGCTCACCAATCCACGAGCCGGCTCACCCGAGAGTGAGCTCAAGCTCACCAATCCACGAGCCGGACCGCGTCCGGACCTAGTCGCGGGGTCGGGCGGCGACGGCGATCAGACGGTGCAGGGTAAAGACGCGTTTCTCCCCTTCGCTTCGGGGGGCGAGGAACGACCTCACTTCCTGGGACGCGCCTTGCAGGTCGTTCCAGAATGTGTCGGCATCGTCGCCTACGATCGACATCCGCTCGAGCCAGGCGTTGAAGTCGAGAGTCTTGGGGTACTCCTGCAGGTCGCCGACGGCGAACCCGCGCTGCTGCAGCAGGTCGTTCCAACCCTGCTGAGTCAGGCAAGCCTGGTGCGAGGGATCGCGGCGCTTCTCGAATGCGTTGATCCACTCTCCGGCTTCGCCTTCCGGGACCACGTTGTCAATCACCAGCAGGCGCCCACCGGGGCGAAGCACGCGGAAGGCGTCGTCGAGAAAGTCGGCCGGCGACTCGAAATGGTGCGCCGCCAGACGGGTGGTCACCAGGTCGAACGAGGCGTCGTCGAACGGCAAGTCGTTGGCAAAGCCTTTCAGGAAGCGCACGGATAAGGTCTGACGGTCGGCTTCTTCCTGAGCCACCGCCAGCATTTCGTCGTTGATGTCGACGCCGAAGACGTTCGCGTCGAGGTCGGCGAAAAAGAACGCGGTATGCCCGGTCCCCGTCGCGACGTCGAGCACTTCCAGGCTGTCCGGGTCGCCCAGCACTTGCAGGGCGAGATCCAGGTCGCCCGTCTCGGCGTGGGCGGAAGACGAGGCGTAAAGGCTGGCGTTCTTGGAAAATCCGTTGCTCTCTGACATGGGGTCGCCTTTGACCAAAGAAAAACGGCCCCCTGCTTGAGGAGGCCGTTCTCGAAGAGCGCTCTAGCTTGGGAACTAGAAAGCGGGGAACATCGGCATACCCTGGTTGCCGAAGTTGACGTTGATATTGGTCTGGTTGCCGAAGCCACCACCAAAGCCGCCGCCGAAACCGCCGCCCATCTGCATCATTTGCATCATTTGCATCATCTGTTGCATCTGCATCATCTGCTGCATCTGCTGGCCGCCGCCGAAACCGCCGCCATAGCCGCCACCGT
>JAEXNA010000085.1 GCA_023447635.1 Vulcanimicrobiota bacterium
GAATCTTGGTTAGAATAGCCATGGACGGACAGCCTCCTCGTTTTTGTGATCTTAGTATCACATGTGGCTCTGCCTCTTCGGAAGTAATCCACGTTTAGAGGCAGGCTGGTCCGTCCATCTTAACTAGCTACTTGGCTTACGGAAACACATCGGCCAGGTCGCCTCAGCGGCCTGGCCGATGTCGTTTCCCGGGCTCGGCCGCGCCGGCCGTGGGAAAGGTCGTTTGCTCTCTACTGGAAACCTGAGGAGAGCGCTCAGGGGTAAGACTTCGCCCCGCGAAATCCGACCTCGTTTCAGGTTGCCCCGGGCTGCTCGTAGGTTACGCTGTCCAGTCGATTGTAGTGGTTGGGGTAGCCAAACGCGCCGCCACGAATCATGTGGTAGGGTCGCTGCGCGGTGGGCTCGTCGCCGACCCACTCGAACGCGTTTCCGACCGTGTTGAGAAGGCCATAGGGCGAGGCGCCGGCCGGGTTCGAAGCGACCGCAACCAGGTCGCCCCACGAGCAAGAAGTATGCCCTTTCTCGCCGTGACCGGGATGCGCCCCCGGCTTCCCCACGTGAGCCCGTCCGGTAAAGCTGGCCTCGTTGCCCCAGGGGTAGATCCGGGCATCCTCGCCCCGCGCGGCTTTTTCCCACTCTAACGAGGACGGAAGCCGTTTCCCCATGCGCGACAACACGTCGACCGTCTGGTTGAAAGAGAGTGCCGTAGCCGGCTTGTCGCCCTGCCCCGGCATCACCACGTGCTCGGGCCAGACCTTTTTGACTTCAGCGTTGCTCACTTCGGTCTTGTCGATGAAGAAGGGCCCGACGTAGACCTTACGGAGCGGGCCGATGTCAGGCTCGAAGGAGTTCTTCTCGGAGCCGGTGGTGAAGTCTCCACCCGGGACATAAGCCATGCCTGGGGGAGGTTTCACCTGGGAGGCTGGGGGAGAAGGGGGATGGGACTCGCAGCCTGCGAGCAGCGGAGACAGCAGTGCGGTCAGCAGCACGCCTCCGGCGTATCTTTGTAGTGAGGTCACAACCTATGTCGTTCGACGACTGTGCCAGGAGTCTTGCCGGAGGCCCCCCCCTGGGCCTTTATGTCCACTTTCCCTATTGTCGTCAACGCTGCACTTACTGCGATTTCAACGCCCACCTGGTGCCGGCGTCAGCCGACCAGGCTTACCAGGACTATCACCGCGCCCTGATGGCGGACGTAGCGTCCTTGCCGGCGGCCAGGATCCGGACCGTGTTCTGGGGCGGAGGAACCCCCTCGATGATGCCGCTGCCCTTTCTGGTCGAGGTCCAGAAGGCGCTTGACGACCGTTTCACGTGGACGGACGACCTGGAGAACACCCTGGAGGTGAACCCCGGAACCATGGACGAGCGGGGCTTCGAAACCCTGCTGGCCAACGGCTGGAATCGACTCTCGCTGGGGGCTCAGGCGTTCCAGCCCGAACTGCTCGAACTGGTCGGGCGAGTGCACAGCGCCGAAGATATCGAGACCACCTTCCGGGCCGCCCGCCGGGCCGGCTTTGGCAACCTCTCCCTGGACTTGATCTACGGCTTCCCTCAGCAGACGATGGAACAGTGGAGGGAGAGCCTGCATCGCGCTCTGGCTTTAGAGCCGGAGCACCTTTCCATCTACAGTCTGACCATCGAGCCTTCGACCAGGCTCGAACGGCAGTTGGCCCAGGGGCTTCTGGAGCTGCCCGAAGACGAGATTCGGGAAGAGATGGACGACGAGATGATCGCCATTCTCACGGCGGCCGGCTTTCGCCGCTACGAAGTGAGCAACTGGGCTCTTCCTGGGCGGGAGAGTCAGCACAATCTTCTCTACTGGACGGATGCCTCGTATCTGGGCGTGGGTTGCGGCGCTGTCTCGTACCACGACGGTTGGAGGCGAGAGCGGATCAAGCCGCCTCTCTACTATCAGAAGGCTTTGGCGGAAGGTCGTACTCCGATCAGCTTCGCCGAGCGGCGCAGCAACGACGGCGCCCTCAAGGATGCGCTGATGATGGGGCTCAGGGTGGCCGAAGGGGTCTCCTTGAAGGAATTGCACGCTCGGTTCCCAGGGTTCTCCGAAGCGCAGCTCGAAGAGTTCTTTTGCAGGCTTCCGAAGCATTGGTGGGAGTGCGACGGAGAGCGCTATCGGTTGACGCGAGCGGGTTGGGACTTCCATTCCGACGTCACGATGGAGCTACTGGGTGTCCTGTTTTCATTTTCGTAATCTTTCCTATTTGGGGATCGGGTAGACTCGAAACGTGGTAGTTTGTGGGAACATCGGTTGGCTAGCGGGACACCGCCAGGTGGGCTTGGCGGGAGGGCGCTCATGACCGTGATCTCTGGAGGGGGGCTTCCTCTTACTCCACCTCCCTCGCCCATGGCTCCGGCGACGGTCTCGCCCCGAGTAGAGTATGTCGCTCCCAGCGAGCCTGTCGACGGCCTGCAGATCGCGGACCCCCTGGGCAAGCTTTCGGCTCATCAACTCGAGGGGCAGAGCCTTCAGGACCTGCGCCAGATGGCCGGGGTCAAGAAAAAAGGCTTCTTCTCCCGCGCAGCCCAGACGGTCAGCAGCTGGATCACTGGCGTCCAATTGGCGCTCGCGGTAGGTCCCACCCTGGGCCACACCATCATCGCTAAGCATCTCGCGGATTTCGAGTCGGTCATGACCGGAAAGTCCGCGCTGGCGCCGCTAGATTACCTGAGGGAGCGTCGTCCGGAAGCCTATGTCAAGAGTCTGGGAACCCTGCTAGAGGCCGCCTCGGGTCCCGCCGAGGCCTCCCAGGGTCTTTCTCCCACCGACCTCCTGTCGGTAGAGCAGCATTTCTATCAGGCGATGGAGCCGGTTGCGCATCCCGACGGTGGCAAGACGATCGCTCCTTATCTGGCCGAACTGGCCAAGGAGCCTTTCCGTAACGGTGGGGAACAGCGCGCAGCCTTCGTCTTCCTGGGCGAGAAGTTTCAGGCCGACGCCGACTCCGTCACCGGGCTGTGGAACTCTCCCGACCGTCCGGCGGTCAATCCGTTTCCTAAAGAGGACCAGCGCAGCCTGATCTGGGACCGCCTCGAAGTCGAAGCCAAGAAGGGTTTACTGCCCGTCTTTGTCGACGTGGACGGCGATTACAGCACCTTTACCGGGACCGAGTTTGTGGCCAAGCGCACTCTGGCCTCGCTGGGCGAGCGTAACAACTCGCTGGGAGACGGCTTCACCGAGTCCGGGATGTACTTCGCCTGGCTAGCCACCCGCCTGGAGTCGACTTCGACCGAATTGGCGCCGTATCTGGCCAAGGGCGACAAGAAGCTGGACAAGCAGCTGAAGCGATTCAAAGAAGTGCTGACCCCGCCCTGGCTCGACGGCAAGGAAGGTATCGGACCGTGGCCCGCGCTCGAGCGGGTGCGCGAGATTCCGTCCCAGTTGGCCGACATTCGTCAAAAGAAGGGCGAGGGCGCCTGGATCGACTCGTTGGTGTCGCTGGACCGCGATGTTCTGAGCGGCGTCCAGACGCATTGGATCAAGCTGCTGCGCGAACTGCCTCGCGGTCATCGCATCGAGATGCTGAAGGACCTGCCGGCCAGCATGTTCGCGCTGAATCTGCGAGAGCCGGGCAGTCCTGGTTACGATGCGGTGTCTCCGCCCGATGCTCCGCTGCTGACCGAGATGGGCGGTCGTAACGATTTGCAGATGAGGCATCGTCCCTACGACCGCGCGGTGGCGCTCAAAGAGGTTCTCGACCACACTTTGGACGGGTTAGGCATCGCCGAGCGTCGAGCCCTGCTCGATGGACTCAACGAGCAGGCACAAAGAGAGCTGCCCCGGATGGCGGCTCGAGAAGAGCGGCTGCGCGAGGCGGTCGGCCCGGCTTACGCTGGCCTCGACATCGCCAAAGTCCTCGACGGTAGCGTCTCAAAGGCGGAACTGCGCGAAGGTCTCAAAGCTCTGCGCGAGTTCGCCGACGCGAAGCCGCGCGAAGCCAACGCCCAGGAAGCGAGACGGCACGGGCAACTGCTGGCGTTCTTGTACGACATGGACCATCGCTACGGCGAGGTGGACCAGATCATGACTCGGCTCTCCGGCGACTTCGAGACCCATCCGTTTGCGGTGAGCGAATTCTTTATCCCTCCGGCCTCCAACAGCGCTATCTCTCCGTTGCGCCAAACTTCGACGACGCCCGTGCGCATGGGCAATCCGGACGACCCGAACCCCTTGAAGGTCAGCCAGGTGTTCGAGGGCGGCGGTGGGCGTGGGTTTGCCTACGTCGAGTGCCTGAAGCAGTTCGAGAGCGCCTTTGCCAACTCGGCCAACGGCTACGAGATCGATGAATTTATCGGCACCTCGGCCGGCTCGCTGATGGCCATTTTGCTGGCCGCCGGCTATGGACCCGAAGAGCTGCGCGGGGTGCTGGAGTCGGTCGACTTTACCTCGTTCAACGGCGATGCTGTCTGGATGATGGGCGGGGTCGATCCGAAGGTGCGCGGAGTCGACCGGAACGGGCTGTTCTCGACCCAGAAGATGTACCAGACCTTCTCCAAGCTGCTCTCGGATAAGCTAGGCATCGAAGGGCGCCCCATCCTGTTCCGCGACCTGCCGCACAATCTGAAAATGATCACGACGCTGGTCAACAGCGACATGCCTGAGGGGCATCCGCTCCGCGAGCACCTGGATAGCGACGGCCGCATGACCTGGAGCTCCGAAGGGACGCCCAATGTCGACGTCGTCGGCGTCCTGGTAGCCTCGGCGGCCGTGCCGGGCTTCTTCCAGTCGCCTCAGGTCCTGGCGGCCCAGCCTCAGGAAGACGGCACGGTGTTGCGCTCGCGTCTGCAGATGCAAGACGGCGGTATCGTCGACAACCTCTCCTTGAGTTCGGCCGACCGGGAAGGCGATCGCACTATGGTCGTGCTGCCTTCGCACACCCGAACCCGGGACCCTGAAACGGGGGAATGGGTCGGCCTGGATACCCTGAACTTCGACACCGGGAACCTGGATATGGTCGACGCTCATAACCGGGAGCTGTACGGCAAATTCATGCCGCAGATGGACAACTATCTGCAGCGCATGAAGGAGCACGGGGTCGGTCGCGCCGTGATCGGATTCAATCTGGTGAACGAGAGCCAACAGTCGATGCCCGCCATTCAGGGGAGCAGCGAGTCGCTCTCTCTCAAAGGGATCATTCACGCGAAAGAGCTAGGACTGCCGGTGATGTCCAAAGACAAGGGCGACGCGCTGATCCGCTTCACCCAGCGTCCTCCTGGCACCCTGACCAACGTGCTAGGCGGATTTTTTGATAAGTATATCGACAACCGTCCCGGCGAAGGTGACGGGCAGGGCAAGCTGTACCGTAACGGAGACGGCTTCCACTTCCGAGTGGGGCAGCACGAAGAGGGCGATCTTTTCGAGTCGGTCCGCTCGACCGGTGCGGCTGCGCTGTCGGCCAGCCAGAGCGAATACGCCGAGCGTCGCTTCGAGCGCGAAGACGCGTAGACCGATTCCGCGAGCGGGATGCGATCTGCTGAGAGATAAAATTGATAAATTTTCATTTTTCGGTAGGAGAGGCATGCGCGAAAGGGAACGTCCCCAACGTGCGCTACCGTGCTCCATATCTATCCGCTCTGAATTTCCTGATGTTCTGCGTTTTTGTGGGCTGCATCTGGGGCTATAACGTCGTCAGCGGACGGGTCGGCGCCAAGTTTGGGCCTACCGAGGTGCAGATGCTGATGTTGCAGTCGGTCTCCGTCCTTCTGATGATCGGCGCGATGCAGATGTCGCCCAAGAAAGAGCGGGCCTGGAGGGCGATTTTGGTAGGGCTGGCCTTCATCGCGCTTTCCGAGTCTAGTCTCGTTGCACTGCTTAGCCCGGTAGGATAATCTCTCGTGCTCCGGGAGGATTCGAATGCAGGTCCGCAAATGCGGCGGGCATGCACCAGACCGACAACGTTCCTCAAGAGCTTTCGAGCATTCTCCTCGACCAGGAGACCCTTCAGAACCGCATCGCCGAACTAGGCGCCGAGCTGAACCGCGATTACGCGGGCGAAGAGCTGGTGATGCTGTGCGTGCTCAAGGGAGCGACCAACTTTCTGACCGACCTTTCCAAGCACCTCAATTTCCGGGTTGCCTGGGACTTCATCAGCATCTCGTCCTACGGCGAAGCGACCAAGTCCAGCGGCGTGGTCAAGATGGTCAAGGACATGGAAGAGAGCATCCGTGGCCGTCACGTCCTGATCGTCGAAGATATCGTGGACACTGGTTTGACCCTGGACTACCTTCGCCGCTCCCTGCTGATGCGCGAGCCCAAGTCACTGAAGATCTGCTCGCTGCTTTCCAAGGCCGCGCGACGCAAGATCGAGATGCCGATCGACTACGTCGGTTTTGCCATCGAGGACCACTTCGTGGTGGGCTACGGGCTGGACTACCTGTCGTTCTATCGTAACCTTCCCTACATCGGTATTCTGGACCCCACCCGTATCGACGAGACGGGTAAAATCAAAGTCTAATTTTTCCAGCAGACAAAAAAGCCGCCCAGAGGGCGGCTTTCTTTGTTTCTGGAGGCAGCTCGTCTCAGGCCTTTCGAGCGACCACGATGGTGACGTTATCCTTGGCGTCGGTTTCCAGAGTCCGCTTGAGAAGCGCCTGGGCCGCCTCTTTAGGCGAGGCGCTAGAGGTAAGGGTGGCTTCGATTTCGTCGTTGCTCAGCTCCGAGTTCAGGCCGTCACTGCACAGCAGAAGCCAGCTTCCCGTACTCCACACCCGGTAAGGCGCTTCGTCTTCGCGCCATTTCGGCTCGACGGTCAGCCGGTTGGCCTCTTTGCCGCCCCCCAGGCTCGACGTCAGTTGAGAGCGGAAAGGATGATCCTTGACCTCGGCTTCGGAGATGATCCCCTCTTCCAGGAGCAGGCGCACGACCGAATGGTCTCGGGTCATGTACGAGATCTCTTTACCGTCGATCTGGTAGAGCCGGGAATCGCCGATGTAGCAATGAACAAAACCGTCTTGATTGACTACGGCGGCAACGGCTGTGGTACCCATACCGTGTAGCTCCCGCTCCTTGCTGGCGCGCTGCTCGATGGCGGCGTCGGCGCGATGCAGCGCCTCGCTGAGCCCTTCGTAAAGGCTCTTGGGCTGATTGCCCTTTTGTTTTCTCACCACCCCGGCTATCAGGCTTGCGGCCAGTTCCGACGCGACTTCGCCGCCGGCGTGTCCACCCATCCCGTCACATACCAGGAGAAGGGCGTAGTCCGAACCTAGCTCGGGAAGGGGGTAGAGGCGAAAGGTGTCCTGGTTGTTCCTCCGGGTTTTGCCCAGGTGGGTTAGCCCGAACAGTTCGATTCCGTCGACTTTCAAGGCGACTTCGGAGTTTTTCCAATCCGGTTCACTCACGACGGGCTCCTTTTCGGGGGCGATGGGGGGCGCGGCTTCTTCCTCGGGCTGCTGGCGGGAAGAGCGGAGCACGGCCAAAGCGACCGCCACGCTGGCGCCACCGAGCAGCAGTCCCGCGAACAGTTTGGCCCAGCGGGGCGCCCCCTCGTCAGCGGGGAAGTTGGGGTACAGATTCCATAGATCGATCATCGATAAGCTCCCTGGTCGTCCTAGAGTGAAGGTCCGGGCGCCAGCACCGGCTCGGCGGGGCCGACCGCCGCTCGCTCGTACCCCTGAGCCCGTTCGGCGGCGCGACCGGGATCGTCGGCCGGAGGGGCGAACTGCAGGACGATGCGTCGTTCTTCTACGGCGAAGGTCTCGACCCGTTTTCGCAGGTCGATCGGCACCTTGCCCCAGGGGTTGATTCTCATCGATTCGTTCGACGTCTCAACCAGCCCCTTGAGCTTCTTTTCGACAAAGGTGCGGAACAGTCCCAGCAGCGCGGTGCGGGTAAAGCCAGGGAGCTTCATGTTGGTTCCCGGCAGGTAGAATCGGTCGAAGTAGATGCCGAACATATCGTTCTCCGTCTCCAGGCGCAGGTCGACTCGGAAGGAGACGGGGACTTTGACTCGGGCCCGAGCGTCGACCACCATGACGGGACCAGGAAGTTCGATGTCGAGCTTTTCCACGACCGGGGGGATCTTCTTTCGAACCGCTTGCAAGATCCGTTCGAAGAAACGCTGCTCGACTTCGAGGCGCATCTTTCTGAGCACCACGATCGCCTCGCGCTGGGCGACAGCGGGCGGCTTTTTGGTGTCCCAGTCCAGAATCGAAAGGGACAGGTCTTTGATCCGGATGAGTTCTTCCTGATCGTGGTTGAGGGTCAGTTGCTCGAGATCGACATCGACGTGAGCCACTTTGGCGCTGGTCAGCCGGATCTGTTTGCGCACTTCGGACAACTCGACCCGGTTGATCGCCTGGTGCATTTCGGCAATCACCGGCTCGCCAGCGAATTCCGCCGCGCGGGCAAAGAAGCGATCGTCGAGGTCGACGCGCAAGCGACGGGCGTACGGATCGACCGAGACCGCCGGGTCCTGTTTGTTGGGTAGGGCCAGGCGGTGGAGTCCGAAACCGGCCAGCGAGATGGTGATACCGGGGTCCGAGCCGTCGGCTGCGGTCAGCTTGAGGCCGTCGAGACTGGCCTCGAGATTCAGGCGGGCGCCCGAGGTAGGGTTCGCCTGGCCCGAAAGCCCGTCGATACGAAAGCTGTTGATGACCCCTAGGGCTTTGACGATGTGGTCCATCCTGGGAAGCTGACCTTTCTGCGGCGGAAACTGTCCCGGCCGCCCTTGAAGTGGGCTTCTCCGAGAGGGGCCGCTTCACCACCGAGAAGGGGGTTCCTGGTGGTTGGAATATGCCCTAATGGGGTAAGAGAAGGGTGCCGGCCCCTTGCCGACCAGGCGAAGGGGGGCAATTCCGGGGTCGGCGGAATGTGAGTGACGTGTCCGAAACCGAAATCGTGATTCCGCAAAAACCCAACGGAGCCGGGGGCATCTTCTTCTGGTGGCTCAAGAAGCTGTTCTGGGTAGGCGCTAGAACTTACTGCCCTCGCTGTGAGCAAGGTCTGATGTTCGAGAGCTTCTTCGGAATCCGCAAACGCTGCCCCGTCTGTAACGTCAAGCTGCAGCCCCACGCGGGCGATGATCTTGGCGTGATCGCGGTAGGCTATTTCCTGACCACCATCCCGGCCCTGATAGGTTTGCTTCTGGCGTATAAGTACACCGACTGGACTCCCTATCAGTTGCTCTTCTTTTTCTTCTTCCTAACGACAGTGATTCTGGTGGGCGGCTATCGAAATATGAAGGGGATTTGGGTCGCCTTCAATTTTCTCCTGACCGGACTCAAGAGGCTATAACGGGCTTCCCACAGGGCAGGGATCAGTATTTGGAGCCGGTCCCGGCCATGGGGGTTGCATTCCGAAGGCAGATAGCTATAATATGGCACCTACGTCAAAACCGTGGCCGCGCCGTGTCTAAGGCAACAGCGCCCACTAATGGAGTTTCAACGATGATTTGGATGGATTTAACCCGGTTCGCCCACAAAAAGGGAATGGGATCGACCAAGAACGGTCGCGATTCCAACGCCAAGCGCCTGGGCGTGAAGCGTTACGGTGGTCAGGTCGTTTCCGCCGGCAGCATCCTGGTGCGCCAGCGCGGCAACAAGTTCTACCCCGGTGAGAACGTCATGGCCGGTCGCGACCACACCCTGTTCGCTACCGTCGACGGCGTGGTGAAGTTCGAGAATAAGGCTAACAAGGCCCTCATCTCGGTGGTCGCCGAGGAAGCCGAAGCTTAAGCTTCCCTTCTTCAACCGTAAGCGAGAAGAGCACCGCGTTAGGGGTGCTTTTCTCATTTTTTGAGAATTTTCGAGGTCTCAGTGTTCAAGGATCAGGTCAACATATTCGTCAAAGCTGGCGACGGAGGGCGCGGAGCGCGCTCCTTCCGACGGGAAAAATACGCCCCTCAAGGCGGCCCCGACGGGGGGGATGGCGGCCACGGCGGCCACGTCATCATGGAGGCCGACGAGAACCTGCATACGCTGCTCGAGTTCAATAAGAAGGCTCACTTTCGGGCCGAACGCGGGGGGCACGGCACCGGCTCTCGCAAGAGCGGATCGACCGCCGAGGACCTGGTGATGCGGGTGCCGGTCGGGACGCGCGTCTCCCTGCGCGACGACGGCTTGGTCATCGCCGATTTCACCCAGCATGGCGAGCGTGTGGTGATCGCCCGCGGCGGCCGAGGCGGCCGCGGCAACCAGCACTTTGCGACCTCGGAAAGGCAGGCGCCCCGCTTCTTCGAACTCGGCGAGCCGGGCGAGGAGCACTGGCTGCACCTGGATCTGCGTATGCTGGCCGAGGTCGGACTGATCGGCTTCCCCAACGCCGGGAAGTCGACGCTGCTCGGGGCTATCAGCAAGGCTGACCCCAAGATCGGCTCTTACGCTTTTACGACGCTGAACCCGATTCTAGGTATGGTTTACCTGTCGCCGACGCGAAGTGCGGTGATCGCCGACTTGCCAGGTCTGATCGAGGGCGCCGCTTCAGGGATCGGCCTGGGTCATAAGTTCCTGCGCCACGTGGCGCGCACTCGCTTGCTCGTCCACGTGCTGGACCTGACCCAGCTCGACCCCAAAGAGCCTCTGGCCGGATACAGTATCATCCGTAAGGAGCTCAAGGAGTACGACCTTCAACTCTCGCTCAAGCCAGAGCTACTGGTGGTCAATAAGGTCGACGAAGAAGGCTGCGCCGAGGCGCTGGAAGCGCTTCGCGAAGTCTGCCGCAAAGCGTCGCGTCCGCTCTTGGAGATCTCTGCCGGTCTGGGCGTGGGGCTGGAAGAGTTCAAAGCGGCCGTGTTCGAGGAGCTGCAGAACGCCCCTCGGCCGGAAGCCGTCGAGGTGTTCCCGCTGCCGGACCGTCGCTCTCTGGAATTTACCATCCATCAGGAGGACGACGCCTTCGTCGTGCAGGGCCAGAAGGTCGAGATCCAGCTGGCCATGACCGACCTCAACGAGGACGAAGCGGTGCAGTTCTTGATGCGCCGCCTGGAAGGCTGGGGCGTTCAAGAAGGGTTGATTCGGGCTGGCGCCAAGCCGGGCGACGTCGTCCGTATCGGTGGAGCAGAGTTCGACTTTACCCCACGCTCGGTCTATCTCGACGACGAAGACGAGCGGGCCGAGCCGGACCTGCGTCCTTCAGCGGTCAAGCGGCTGGAGGTCAAGAAAGAGCTGAAATCGATCCGCGAGCAGAGCGAGAAGCTGTCGCCCAATCGCAGCCGCAGCCGCGGCAAGAAGCGCCAGGAGCGCCCCCGCCAGTACGAGTGAGGGCGTGCCCAGTCCGGTCATGAGACTGGACCTGGATGGGAGAAAGAAAAGAGCCCCGGTCTCTGACGAGACCGGGGCTCTTTCGCGTCGTCGGACGAGACTCTAGGTGTTGCTAGAGGTCACGCGGATGTTGTTGAACAGGAAGGCAGCCGTAGGGGAAACACTTTCCATGCCCGGACGGATCTGGAAGAGCAGGCGGTCGACGAGGGTCGGCGAGGCCAGTACCGGAGTGTTCCTGAAGTAGTCTTCCCAGCCGGTGCCGGTGTGAACAGTAGCTCCATCAACGTAAATGGTCAGCTCGTCGTTGGCCTCGATGTCTCCAGGTCCATCTACGGCTTTCCAGACAATGCGTATGTTGTGCGGTGTGGTGCGGCTCAAATTGCTGGCGATGGTTTCTCCATCAGTGAACGCTCCGGTGTTAGGGCCGGTTCGTTCGTAGTTGAACAGCACGACATCAGTTCCGGTCACGTTGTCGACCAGGCGGATCACGCTCTGGCGGCCTTCGTCGTCGTCGCTAGGACCGATGTTGATCCGCAGCCCCTCCTGATAGGCTTCGCTAGAGGTGGTGAAATCGAAGGAGGCGTCGAAAGTGTTGTTCCGCGTCACGTTAAGGGGGGCGGCACCGGTCTCTCCAACAGGAACGGCCAGCGGCGGGGTCTGAAGAGCGGCGTTGAAGGCGTTCTCCGTGGCGCCGCCTTCAACTCGCAGAGCCCGGGTGCCGAAGTCGGCAAAAGCGGCTCCCGTGCGGTTGACGTTAGCGATGACAGCGGTCATGCCGCCATCGTTAGAGTAGCCGGTTTGTCCGTCGATCTCGCCGGTGTTGAAGGTGTCGAAGTTGCTGTCGCTTCCCGCGATTACGGTCACGGTCGAAGTGGCGTTCAGGGTCGCGCCGCCAGCGGCGTTGTCGCCCGTGTAGGTCACGGTGATGGTGGCGTTGCCGATACCGGTGCTCTGGACTACCAGGGTACCGCCGGTCTCGTTGACGGTGGCTACGGCGGGGTCGCTGCTCACGGCTTCGAAGTCGGCAGCCGTCAGGGTCGCCGTCTGGTTGTTCGCGTCGATTCCGTTCACCGTCAGGGTGGCGGTCTCGTTGACTAACAGCGTGCTGCTGGCGGGCTGGACTTGCAGACCGGTGTAGGCGCCCACGGGAGGGTTGCCTACGCTGACGGCGACAGTGTCGACGATAGCGGTGTCGCCCAGGGTCACGGTCACGGTGACGGTGGCGTTGCCTTGGGCTTCGCCGCGCACCTGGCCAGAGGCGCTGACGCTGGCGATGCCGGCGGGTTCGACCTCGTAGCTGACGGTTCCGTCGGCGGTGGTGTTGCTGCCGGCCAGGTTAACGGTCGCTCCGTTGCTGAAGCTTGCCAGAACCGCCAGGTTGGCGGTCTGGTTCAGGGCCAACTGCAGGCTGGCGGGGGTTACGTTCAGCTCTTCGAAGGTGACCGCTTCGGCGACGGCGCCGGTGAAGTCGACCACAGTGTTCTGCAGGACGGTCACGGGGCTGGCGACGGTTACGACCGTCAGCGGAACGCCGTTCGCGCCCAGGAAGGTCAGGACGCTCGAGCGCACCGAGGCGGGTACGTTGGTGAGGGTGATGCTATCCGCGTAGGTGCGGGTCTCGTCGACCACCTGGTCGCCACTTCCGGCATCGCCGGTGAACAGTTCGAAGCGGATCGCTTCGGTGCCGGCGGGAACGCCGTAGGCTGCCTGGGCCAGAGGTTGGGTGAAGTTGTAGGTCAGAGAGCCCGTGTTGGGGGTCGGCGCGGTGCCGGTGTAGACATACTCTTCTCTGCTGTCTCCGCAGCCCACGATCAGGAGGGCGGCGGCCAACAGAAATAGGAGTCTTCGTGTATAGTTTAACAATTGATATCCCTTGTATTGATTCTTCTGCTCTCAGAAGAGACAGAGGGCATGACCTTCTTCTACTCCTGTGGAGGTCCTGTGCAGGAGTACGAATCAACGACAATTGGAGGCCCTGGGATGGGGCGGGGGGAGACCAGGGGTGTTATCCCGGTATGGGGTCGCGTTGCGGAGAAGCGGGTGACGACTCCGTTAGGTGGGAGCGACCTTGGCTGGGCGCTTACGGATCTCGAGATTCCTTTTGTCTTCAAGTCCGCGCTGTTTTTTGCTCGAGGCCCAGGAGCAGATGGGGCAGTCTTCGAGTTTGTGGTAAAGCGCGGGGCAGTACTGGCGGCCAAAATAGATGATCTGCAAGTGCAGCTTGGCCCAGGTTTCTCGAGGGAACACGGCCTTGAGGTCTTTTTCCGTCTGAACAACGTTTTTGCCGTTGGACAGCCCCCAGCGCTCGGCGAGCCGGTGGATATGGGTGTCGACCGGAAAAGCGGGAAATCCGAAGGCCTGGGCCATGACGACCGAGGCCGTCTTGTGGCCCACGCCGGGAAGGCTCTCCAGCTCCTCGAGGGTGCGCGGCGTCTCGCCTCCGTACTGCTCGACCAGGATCGTCGATAACTTCGAGATGTTGGCTGCTTTGGTAGGAGCCAGGCCGATCTGTCGGATCAGTTCGCGAATCTCTTCCACCGGAAGGGCGCTCATCGCCCCGGGCGTAGCCGCACGGGCGAACAACGCCGGAGTGACCTCGTTGACCTTCTTGTCGGTCGTCTGGGCGCTGAGCAAGACGGCGAGCAGCAGGGTGTAAGGGTCGGTGTGGTCCAGCGGAATCGGGGGATGCGGGAACAGCTCCTCGAGTTGTTCGAGGATCCGCTGAGCTTTCTCTTTGCGTGTCACGGGTTAGCTGGAGGGGGTCAGCTCTTTCCGCATGGCGGAAAGCTCTTTAGGAAGGGTGAACTGCACGTCTTCCTCGATCACGTCGAGGTCGCAGAACTCGATGCTAAAGTTCTTTTCCAGCCAGCGGACGACATCTTGGACGAGGTGTTCGGGGGCGCTGGCGCCAGCGGTGATGCCCAGGCGCTTGATACCTTCGAACATCTCGACCCTCAACTGGCCGCTGTCGTTGATCAGGTGCGAGCGGCAGCCGCGGCTCTGAGCGACCTCGACGAGGCGGTTCGAGTTCGAGGAGGTCGGCGAACCGATCACCAGGATCATCTCGCACTTGTCGGTCATCTCTTTGACCGCAGCCTGGCGGTTGGTGGTGGCGTAGCAGATGTCGTCCTTAGGGGGCGACTCGATGCCGGGGAAGCGAGCGCGCAGGGCGTCGATCACCGCCTGGGTGTCATCGATGGAAAGAGTGGTCTGAGTCAGGTAGACGATCTTGGCGTCGTCGGGGAACTCGAGTTTCGCGACGTCCTCCGGAGCCTCGACCAGAACCATGGCTTGAGGAGCCTCTCCCATAGTGCCTTCCACTTCCACGTGGTTCCGGTGACCGATCAAGACAATCTGATAACCCTTCTTTGCATACCGGATCGCTTCCAGGTGCACTTTGGTCACCAGGGGACAGGTCGCGTCGATCACCTTGAGGTTGCGTCCCGCGGCCTGAGTACGGATCGACGGCGAGACGCCGTGGGCGGAGAAGATGGTGACCGCGCCTTCAGGGATCTCGGTCACGTCGTCGAGGAAGATGGCGCCTTTGCCGCGCAGATCGTTGACGACGTGATCGTTGTGCACGATCTCGTGGCGGACGTAGACCGGCGGTCCGTAGATGTCCAGGGCGATCTCTACTACATCGATGGCGCGATCCACGCCAGCGCAGAACCCGCGCGGTTTAGCCAGAAAAACTTTCATCATCTTCTCCATTCGAAATCGGCGGCCTTTCGCTGCCGGGCTTGCGCCGTTCCCCCGTTTGGCTGGGGTTTGCGACCCCAGGCCTGGAGCACTTCCCCAGCTAGGGGCAGCGCCAAACGCCAGAGGCCACTTTACTTTGCCGTTCTCGGGGAATCCTCTGCCTGGGGCCAGGAACCCCGGACGGGTGAGGGAAGTTAAACCGTGGCCATGAAACGAAAGTTGCTCCTCCTCGCCTTGCTCTGGACCCTGCCGGTGGGCGCCCTGCCGTTGACTCCGACCGTCTATCTCAACGAGAAAGTTCGTCTGTGCGAACTGGCGATCGGTCAACGGGCGACCTTGCGTTTCGACTTGCGTCCGATCGGGGGCGAGCATCTGAAGGTTCGTCTCTATCGCCACGATCAGATGACGAACGACGAGCCGGTAAGAGAGTGGCTGCTCGATCGAGCGGCTGGGGAAGAGCGGCTTTCGTTTAAAGATCTTCCTCGCAACGTCTACACGCTGACCGCTTTCGCTTGCGATGCGGAAGGTCAACCCCTGGCCCAGTCGGCCCCTTACATTCACGTGCAGTATGGCGGCTGGCGAGCCTGGGAGAAGTTTCAGCCGCTGGTCGAAGAGGTGAAGGAGGCGCCCGAGGCGTTCTCTGACCTGGACGTGGCAACCCGCATGAACAACCGCGATGTGCAGATCGCCATCGATCCTCCCGCCATCGTGGTGCGGCCGGGGGGCGAGGTGCAGCTGCGGGCCGGTTTCCGGGGGATGGAGCCAGAGCGGCTGCGCTGGTCCGTGGTGGGAGAGGGGAAACTCACGGCCATCGATGGCTACCACTACGTCTACACCGCCCCCACCGGTCAGGTCGGGAGCAAGTTGATTCGGGTCGAGATTCAGAGCGAAGCGCATCCCGACATCGTGGGCGGATCGATGATCCTGGTGACCGATGCCGATCCCGAAAGTCTGAACGGCTCCGGGGAGTAGTGCCCCTTTAGTTCGCTTCGGCGGGCGGTGTAACGCCCGGTCGGTCGTCTCGAACTCCGAAGTAGAAGGGACGGAATCCGACGACCTTATCGCCGTCGTAAAAGCGGGCGATCACTTTTTCGGCGTTGGCCTCGGGCGCGCCGCTGACCAGAAACGCGTTGTTTCCGGTCGGTTCGAACGTGTAGGAGCGTGATGGGTATCCGCTCTTGTCCAGCCAGACCACTCGAAAGTCGGGATGCTCCTTTTGCAGGCTCTCGTTCGGCTCGAAAGCGATGGCCAGCGGCTTCTCAGGGGCAAGCCAGTAGCGTCCTTTGGGAGAATGAGGGTAAGCGCTGACCGTTTCATTCACCGCCAGCGACCCGTCGCGCTGTAGCGCCTCTTTCATCGCGGGCGAAGACGCCTCTAAGCCCGTCAGGCTAAAATCGCCAGCTTCCAGGAACGAGCGGATTTCTCTATTTTCGACCTCCTGCGACAGCAGCAGCGAAGTCAGCGCGTTACCCTGAGCATGAGAGCCCGATGAAAGGCTGATGCGCAGGTCCGTGTGATAGTGACGCACAGCGTCCTTCTCGGTGTAGTAGCCTTCGCCAAACTGAGCGTCGGGATTCAAGCGGTGGGCAAACAGGTCGGCCAGCCCTTCGTGCAGCCGGACGGTGGGTAGCTCTTCGGGCGAAGGTAGGTCGGGATACGCCTTGATCAGCAGGGCGTGAAAGATCTCGTGGTTGATGACGTCGTCCGAATCGAGGCCGGCATTCTTTACAGAGTCGAGATAGGGCAGGCAGATAGCGTCATTGACGAAATTGTAGCCGGTTCGCAGCGCATCGGTGGCTTTGCCGACCTCGAATCGCAGTTCCGAAGCTACCGGGCCGAAGTTCTCCCGGAAATAGAGCATGGCGTCGTGGGCTACCGAGCGCAACCGCGCGAGGTCCCGCGGCGCGACTTCGGGCGAAGCTGCGATCACGATGGCGGGTAGCGCTTCTGTTTCCTCGGAAGGGCCGTCCGAAACGGCTGCGGCAGTGGCCTGAAAGCTCTCGTGGGGGGAGGGAAGGGCGGGCTCGTCTGCGAGAGGGGATGGCGAGCCAGCCGCCTTGGCGCGCTGGGGCGTCGGCGGAACGGAGCGGCTTTGCGAGGGGATGTTCAAGCTAGAGAAGGTTCGTCTCCCTCATCCGTTTTCCTGTGGGCTGACGTCTCTGGAGCGATGTTGGGAATGGATTCGCGCGGAGACGACGAACGGGCGCCAACATGAGACTCTTCGCTCGGGCGCTTCGTCGCTTTTCCTTGCGCGGGCTCGCCGGGGTTGGGGCGCTCCTCTGGGTTCTGCACGCTCCTCTGGCCGCCCAGCAGCTCTATGTTCGTAATCAGCCTTTCGAAGGCGTGGTTTCCCGCGAGGCGGGGGCGCTCTGGGTCGACTTGGCCGTGCTGCAGCGAACCCTGGGTTTCGAGTCGACCCTGGAAACCGACGGAGCCAGAGTGCAGGGGAAACTGGTGCGGACTCGGACGGAGAGCGGGATCGTTCTGGTTTCGCTATCTCAGGTCGCGGCAGCGCTCGGAGCGGTGGTCCGTGAGGACCCCCAGTTCAACACCGTCGACGTGCACCTGGCGGTGAAGCCCAAAGTGGGTGTCGGGTTAGAGATAGGCGACTCTTCGTCCGTCTCGGTCCCCGGTGCCGAGGCGTCCGCTCCGCTGCCGCCCGGCGAGAAGGTCCAGACGGCAGCCTTCAATTTCGTCCTACCCGAGGGGATGCTGGTCACTCGCGACCCGCGAATGATCCGGAGCTTTCTCGAGGATGGCGCCGGCCCGCTCGACGGCGACTTCAAGCTGGACGCGATGGTCTACTTCAAAGACGATCCCAAGTTCAAAAAAGGCGCCGCCGTCTTCAGCTGGTTTCTGGGAGATGTCCCGCCTGGTCTCGAGGACGAGCGACGGCTGCTAGCTTATCAGCAGCAGGCCGTGGCTTCGATCCTTGCGGACATGGGGGTCAGCTTGGCCGATATGCCCCAGGTGGTGAGTACGGGTGGCCAGCGCTTCGTGCTGGGGGCGGGGGTCTCACGACGCCCGCCGCCCAAGGGGCTGATGGCTCTACTGCGGATCGACCCGAAAAGAAAGCGCTACTATCAGGTCCTGGCCAGCGACATCTCCCAGTCCGAAGAGAAACCCACCGTCGCCTTCATGCAGCTGCTCTCGAGCGTGACGACGAAGTAGGCCGGCCCACTCAGGAGCGAGCACGGAAGTGCAGCAGCAATTCCACGTGGTGGGTCTGCGGAAAGAAGTCGAACGCCTGATAGGCGAGCAGTTCATAAGAGGCGTCGAGATCGTCGAGCTCTTCCATCAGTCGATGGGGGTTACACGAGATGTAAAACAGCTCTTTGGAGGGCGGACGCTCGCGGAGCAGCTTGAGCAGCTTCGGGTGGCAGCCAGAGCGCGGGGGGTCTAGCAGCAGAAGGTCCGTTTCGAGATGGCTCCAGTTTTCGGCCGGCATGGCCTCGAAGCGCGCCTCGATACCGTTGCGGCTGGCGCTGACTCTCGCATCGAGAACGGCCTGCTCGACCAGTTCCACCCCGGTCAGAGAATCGCCGGGACGGGCCAGGTAGAGCCCGATAGAGCCGACCCCACAAAAAAGATCGAGTAAGCGACCACCGGTCGGGGTCTGGCGCCAGGCCTTCATCGTGTCGAGCAGGCGAAGGTAGGCAGGGGGGTTGACCTGATAAAAGGAGCGCCAGTTCAGTTCGAACTCGAGCTCTCCCAGCTTCTCGGTCCAGCTTTGAGGGCCGTACAGCGGCTCTTCCCGCTCCGGAACCACCGCGCCCGTGACGACAGACTGCCAGAGCAAAAGGGCGCCGCGGATCCCGGCCCGCTGAAGCCGGTCGATCAGCTCCTGGCGGGCTTCAGCGGTCAGGTCGGCGGTCGTTTGCACCACCAGCGCCAGCAGATCCTGATTGGAACTCGAGGAGCGGCGGTAGAGCAGGTAGCGCAGATCGCCCCCGCCGTGACGGCCATCCCAACCCTTGAGGTCGTAACGATGGGCCCACTCTCGGAGGGAGGCGATCGTGGTGGCGGGAAGCGCGGTCAGCCAGCAGCGATGAACATCGACGAGTTTGTCGAAGCGGCCGCGTCGGTGAAATCCCAGCCGGGTCACCCCGTCGGATTCTCGCAAGAAGCTCAGTTCGACTTTGGTGCGATAGGCAAACGCGGTGGGCGAACCGACCGGTGGGTGGGCTGCCGCCTCGGGGAACCGCTCGGCTAACTGGGCGTACAGGGGCGATGTCTTGACTTCCAGGGCGTGCTCTTCGGGCATCTGCTGCATAGTGCAACCGCCGCAAACCCCAAAATGAGAGCAAACGACCGGACGGCGAAGCGGATGAGCTTGCTCGATCTGTAACAGGTCGCCCTGTTCGCCACGACGCCCACGCTTGCCGCGCCGAGCCCGCACCGTCTCTCCGGGGATACCGCTGTGAAAGTTCAGGGGTCGCCCCGTGCCGGGCAGTTCAATCCAGAACCGCCCCTTTTTGTCCGGTCCGAGGGTCACTCCGCTAAGCGGCGCCTGCCGTACCTGTCCTCGCCTTTTCGCCATTCGGGCGCTTTGCGCTAAGCTACCTGGGAAATCCTGGAAGGGAGCCTACAGTTGGTCGAGACGGTAGCAGTAATCCAAGGAAGGGGGGGCGAACGGCGCTGGCCATGGCCAGTATCTATGAACTCAAAGGACGATTTCAGGGTCTGTTGCGCCCTCTTACGCGAGGGCTGGCTAAGGCCGGAGTGACGGCTAACGGCGTCACGACGGCGGCCCTGTTTCTCTCTCTGGCGATAGGGCTGGCCTGCTGGCTGATTCCGGATCCCAGAGTGCTGCTGTTACTCCCCATCGGACTGTTCGTCCGTATGGGTCTCAACGCCATCGACGGGATGCTGGCTCGAGAGCACGGGCAGAAGTCCGTGCTGGGCGGCTTCCTCAATGAGGTCGGCGACGTGCTGAGCGATGCGTTCGTCTACCTGCCGTTAGCCTGGCGCCCGGAGTTTTGTGGTAGTGCCATCGCGCTGTTCGTCGGGATGGCTTTCCTGACCGAGTTCGTGGGCGTGGTGGCCGTCAGTCAGGGCGCCAGCCGACGCTACGACGGTCCGATGGGGAAGAGCGATCGCGCTTTCCTGTTGGGCGCTATCGGTCTGCTTTTGGGGCAGGGGGTCAACCCGTTTCTGTGGTTGACCGCGCTGCTCTGGTTGGGCGTGGCGCTGGGCGCGCTCACGGTGGCTCGACGTGTGGGCCGCAGTCTCGAAGAGGTGCAATCAGATGAACTCCCTGTGGACTAACCCTCCTTCCGTCATGGATCTCAAGGCCGTGGACAACCCGGTTGTCCTGTGGGCCCTGGCCAGCCTGTTCCTGATCCTGGTGGTCGCCACCATTATCGTGAACTATCTCCATTCCCGTGGGGGATCGGGAGAGTTCGACGAGATTGTCCAGCGGTTACGCACGTGGTGGATCATCGTGCTCCTGCTCTCTTCGGCGATCCTATTGTCCTCGGGCGCGTCCCTGGTCTTCTTTGCCTTTATCTCGTTTTTGGCCCTGAAAGAGTTCCTGACTCTGGCGCCGACCCGCAAAGTCGACCGGAACGTGCTGTTCTATATCTACCTGGCCATCCCGGTTCAGTACCTTTGGGCAGCGCTGGAATGGTACGGCATGTTCATCATCTTTGTCCCGGTCTACCTGTTCTTGTTCGTGCCGCTGCGCATGGTGCTGTCTGGCAACACCAAGAACTTTCTCAAGGCTGCGGGGATCCTGCACTGGGGCGTGATGACCACGGTCTTCTCGATCTCCCACCTGGGTTTTCTGCTGATGCTTCCGGCCGCTCCCGGCAATCCGTATGGGGATGGGCCGGCGCTGGTGCTGTATCTGATCATTTTGACCCAACTCAACGACGTGGCTCAGTACGTCTGGGGCAAGACGCTGGGCTCCCGTCGCGTGGTCCCGAGCGTCAGCCCTAACAAGACATGGGAAGGTCTGGTAGGAGGGGCGCTGACGACCACTCTGCTGGCCACCATCCTGAGCCCCTGGATGACCCCTCTGAACCTGTGGCAGGGCGCCCTGGGCGGCCTGGGGATCGGCCTCTTCGGCTTTGTCGGGGACGTCTGCGTTTCGGCCGTGAAGCGCGACCTGGGGATCAAGGATACCTCTCAGATGCTTCCTGGCCACGGCGGTGTGCTCGACCGGGTCGACAGCCTGACCTATACCGCGCCGCTGTTTTTCCACTACGTCTACTACATCTGTCACTAAGGGGGCTTCCGTATGCTGGCTCGTATCGCGCGTTTTATCTGGTTCAACCTGTTTGTCCGGCCGCTGGTCTTCCTTTACCTCGGGGTGAACATCCGACGGCGCAATCTGCTGCCTCGTAAGGGGCCGGCCATTCTGGTGGCCAACCACAACTCTCACCTCGACACCTTGCTCCTGATGATCGCGGTCCCCTCGTCGCTGCTCCGGCATCTGCGACCGGTGGCTGCCGCCGACTACTGGCTCAAGGGGAAGTTCCGCACCTGGTTCTCCCACAACGTGCTCAATATCGTCCCTATCTTCCGCAACAAAGCCGACCGTGGCGAGAATTCGGACCCGCTCGCCGGGATCGATAAGGCCCTCGACGAAGGTTCGGCGGTAATCTTCTTCCCGGAAGGCTCGCGCGGCGAGCCGGAAGAGATGACCGGGTTCAAACGGGGCATCGCCATCCTGGCAGCGCGGCACCCTGACGTTCCGATCGTGCCTATCTTCCTCCAGGGACTGGGGCGCGCTCTTCCGCGCGGCGAGGGCATGGTCGTCCCGTTCGTGTGCGACATGTTCGTGGGAGAGCATCTTTATTGGGGCGGCGATGAGGCCGAGTTCATGGACCGCTTGAAGCGCCGCTTCGACACCCTGTCGCGCGAAGGCTATCGGCCTCAATGGGAGTAGGCTCTCAGGGATGAGTAAAGCGTTTCGCCCCTCGGCCGCCGTCCTGCTGCATCGTGGCTCTCAGGTCTGGCTGGGCCAGCGCGGCGCGACTCGTTTCCTGCCCGGATTCTGGGTTTTCCCCGGCGGCGGGTGCGACGCCGCCGAGTCGGCAGAGCAGGCGGCTCGTCGCGAGTTGGAAGAGGAGACGGGGCTCTTACTCGAGACCCCGCTCGGGCCGCTGGCCCGAGCCATCACTCCGGCCTATGCGCCGGTTCGCTACGACTGCCTGGTCTATCAGGCCGAAATCCCCTCAGGGGTCGAACCCGTGGCCGACGGCACCGAGTTGGTCCAGGGGCGCTGGTTCGAGGTCGAAGAAGCGCTGGAGTTGCGCGACCGCGGGCTGTTACAGCTGGCTCCGCCCACCTGGCGCCAGCTTCGCCTGTTCGCCTCGGTGCTAGCTGGAGAGCGGGCGTTCCCGGACGAGGCCGAGGCGTTTGCCGGGCCCGCGCCGGCCGACCAGGAGGTCCTACCGATGGCCTCGGGAGTGACCGTTGTTCCGCTGCGCTCACCGGCCATGCCGCCGGCGGCTTGGACCAACGCTCTGCTGGTGGGGGAGCAGCGTCTCTATGTGATCGACCCTGGAGGGGAGGACCCTGCGGTGCTCCGCGACGAGATCGACCGCAGGCGGGCGAGCGGGGCCGAGATCGCCGGGGTCGTTCTTACCCATCACCATCCCGACCACCTGGCCGGATATCTCTCGCTAGGGCTGGCCGACCTTCCGCTTTACTGCCATCCGATCACCCGCCCGCTCTTGCCTGAGAGTTTTCCCACCCCTCTCGACTGGAACGACGGCGAGCGTCTCGAGGTCGAGCCAGGTCTGAGCATGGTGGCTCACTGGACTCCCGGCCACGCTCCCGGGCACCTGGCTGTCGAGGTCCCCGAGCGACGTTGCCTGCTGGCGGCGGACCTGATCAGTAGTCTTTCTTCGATCGTGATTCCATCCTCGAACGGCGACCTGGTAGCCTACTTGGATTCGTTGGCTCGGATGCGGGCACTGGACTGCCACCTGGTGATCCCGTCGCACGGCCCGCCTTACGGCCAGGGCAGCGACCCTTTTGGTCAGGCCATCGCCCATCGACAGAAGCGGGAGGAGCAGGTTCTGCGAACTTTGCAAAGCGTCGAGACCCCGGTCGCGCTCGACGCTCTGACCGGGGTTATCTATCGCGGGCTCGACGAGCGGCTCTTTCCCGCGGCTCGCGCCAACGTCTGGCATCACCTTCGGAAGCTGGCCCAGGAAGGACATTGCTCCGAGGGGGAGGCCGGGTGGTCTCCCCTAGGGCCCCCGCCGCCAGGTCAGGGCGGGTAGCTGAAGCCCCTGATCGGCCGGCGACTCGAAGGACTCCCCGGTGGCATCGTCGTGAGGAAAAATCTCCAGCGCCACGTGGCGTAGCCAGGCTCCGCCTTCCAGGGGAAACTGTCGACGGACCGAGTAGCGATAGCTTCGCCGGCCATTCAGTAGCCCGGCCAGGTCTCGGCGCAGGGGGTCTTCGGCCTGGGCGCCTCGCCCAAGGGCGCGGCTAAAGACCGTCAACAGAGCTCTCCCGCGGGGGGTCAGCGCTTCCACCAGCCTGCTCAGCAGTTCGAGAAAGTGAGAGGCGGGGCCGGTGGCGTAGAGCGTCGAGCGCCCTCCCAGTTCGGGGGATAGGGTCGGTGGGTTGCCGACGATGAGGTCGTACCTGCTGTCGAGGACGGATGTGGCCTCGGAGCAAACGTAGCTGTAGTTCGTCAACCCCTGGGCCCGAGCGGCCAGTTCGGCCAGCTGTATGGCCGGCTGGTGGATGTCGACGCCTACCAACTCTCCGGGGAAGACGGAAAGTCCCAGCCCTACGCCTCCTCCACCACAGCAGAGGTCGAGGACCCGGAGGGGAGGTCCCTGTAGAAAACCCAGGAGTCGCCGAGCGCCCGCCATCAGGAACAACGTGTCGTCGCCGAAGTAGACCAGGGAGTCGTCCTGGATTTCGGGTCGGCTGTGCAGAACGTAGCGACCGAAGCGAGAAAGCAGTCGCCAACGCGGAAGGGGTCCGTCCCACAGCGCCTGGAGGGCGGGTGGGGAGGGAGACCCTGGGCGCCTGTGGCCCAGCGTCAGCTGACGGAAAAGGTCGTGCAGAGAAGGGGAGAGTCGACGCCAGTACCAGCGCGGCACGGCGACCTCTTCGATATTGCACTCCCCCGCGCGGAAGCGCTGGAAGGCCCGTCGTTCGCGAGCCGGCGACCAGTGGCGCGCGGTGAACAGCGGAAGACGTGAGGTCGCGCTATAGCCCAGGGTGTCCAGGGCGGAAAAGGCCTCCCGCAGCTCGTTGGGCGCAGGGCATTCGGGCAGCCGATGCATGGCGAGAAAGATTCTTTCCGCCGACCGCGTAGTCCCTTCAGGTGAGGCTCGATCTACGTAAGAAACTTCATCCCTATACGACTCTGCTCGAGTTGGCCGACGCTCTGGACGTCACCTTGCCTCACCTGATGCGGCGTCTGCGGGAGCTTGACGCCCGTGACGAGCTGACTCTCGAGCGACTGTCGCTGAGTCTGGGGGCCAAAGAGCCGCCTCGTCGTCGCGACGATCTGTTCCAGGTCTTTCATCGCCACCAACTCTGCCTGGTCTGCGGTAGTCCGATGGAAGAGGTGACCGAACGGCAAGCCGGCTGGGGAGAGTTTCGGCAGTGCCGTTTCTGCCTTTTCTCGGCTCACGAGAATTCGGACTTCGAACGTCTGCGCGAGGTGGCCAGCGGCCAACTCGACGATCTGGATCACGCTTTTCGCGAGGCGAACCGGGTGTTCCAGCGCCGCACGGCGCGTGGGCGCAGCCTGCGCCTGGGCGAGCACGGGCCAAACGGCCTCGCCTAGGCCACCAGGCCCGGTCGGTCTAGCCGAAAAGCCCGAACGCTTTGTGGGTTCCGTACTCGGTCAGTTTGCCCCAGAAGGCAGACAGGGGGTTCTCTCGCTTGTGGGGATCGTAGGTCTGGCCCTGAGCCGTTACGCTGACGACTTTGCCGATGACGGCTGATTTGGGTAGCGCTTCTTTCTTTCCGAAGCCGTCATAAGCGAAGAGCAGATATTCTCCCTGCTTGGTCATCTTGAGCTTCACGAAGCGACGAACTACCGTGTCGCGGCCGTGGGCGCAGCAGACGATCTCGCCCATTTGCAGTTTGGTAAAGTTGACGGCTTGCACCTCGAGCACGGCGCCATCAGGGATGAGCGCGGCCAGGTCGCTTTTGGGGAGCCGGATTTTCTTGGAGCCCCCGCCGACGGACAAGGAGACGGAAGCCTCGGCGGCTTTCATGTCTCCGGCGATCTCGTTTTGCAGTGCGGAATAATCTTTCGACAAGGCTGATCCTTTCATACAGCGATCTTAACCGCTGGGCGGCCTGTCCCCACAGAGAGCAATTGCTTCTTTCCCCCAGGCGCTGGTAGTCGGATTCAACTATAACCACAAGACATAGTCTCGCCAAGATCCCAGAAGGCTGCAATTCCTATCCTCCTAGAGGAACCGGGGGAACTGCGATGGAGAGGTTGGAGGGGAGGGAAAACTTTCTCGCCTCACGCAATGTGTCACACCACGATGCAGTGGACCACTCTTTTCCCCTAGGAGCGCGTATGTCGAGCGGTAAGTTGGTCACCTTGACCCGACACATCATCGAGGAGCAGGCCAAGCATCCGGGGTCGACGGGGACCTTCTCCAGTCTGCTGCACGACCTGACTCTGGCTTTCAAGATCATCGCTCGCGAAGTGAGCAAAGCCGGTCTGGTAAACATCCTGGGAGAGACCGACGACAGCAACGTGCACGGCGAGACGGTGATGAAACTGGACCGCTACGCCGACGACCGGATCTTCAAAGCGATGGACCACGGAGGTCACCTCTGCTGCATGGCCAGCGAAGAGTGTGAAAACCTGATCAAGATTCCGGCTCGTTATGACAAAGGCGACTACGTGCTGGTGTTCGACCCGCTCGATGGCTCTTCGAACATCGATAAGAACGTCTCGATCGGAACCATCTTTGCCTTATTCAAGCGGGTCACGCCTGCGGGTGGAGACGGAACGCTGCAAGACGCTCTGCAGCCCGGGACCAAGCAAGTGGCTGCGGGCTACTGCATCTTCGGCTCGTCCACCATGCTGGTCTACACCACCGGGCAGGGCGTTCACGGTTTCACCCTGGACCCTTCGGTTGGAGAGTTTCTGCTCAGCCATGAGAATATCCGCTGCCCCGAGAAGGGCAAGACCTACTCGGCCAACGAGGGGAACTACAACTATTGGGACCCTGGCACACGGGCTTTCATCGACTATCTCAAGGCTCCCGGAGACCGGGAGAAGGGCGACTATTCGCTGCGCTATATCGGTTCACTGGTGGCGGATTTTCACCGCAATCTTCTGGCTGGCGGCGTCTTCCTGTACCCTACGGATAACAAGAATCCCGACCACCCTCGCCCTAAACTGCGACTGCTTTATGAAGCCTCTCCGTTGGCATTCATCGCCGAGCAAGCGGGTGGAATGGCCACCACCGGCAAAGCACGCATTATGGAACAGACCCCTGGCAGTCTTCACGAGCGGATACCGCTGGTGATCGGCAGTCGGTGGGAAGTCGAGAAATATCTGGAGTTCTACCAGAAATTCAATCCCTGAGGTGATCATGACCGGAGAGTCTAAAGTTTATCTTCTCGATACCAGTGTTTTGCTGCATCGCCCCGAGGCGATCTACTCCTTCGGCGGCGACAACCAGGTGGTTATTCCGGTCGTCGTGCTCGACGAGTTGGACAACTTCAAACGCGGTTCGATGGAGATCAACCGAAACGCTCGCCACGTGATCGGCTTGTTCGACGAACTGCGGGCCCGAGGTCCGATTTTCGAGGGAGTCGAACTCGACCACGGCGGTCGCCTGAAGGTCGAGACGGAACTGGGGCGCGATACCAAAGGGCTACTTCCCAAAGGGTTCGAGAACACGGCCGACAACTGCATCCTGGCCACCGCTCTCGGAATTAAGAAGGGCGCTCCCGACCGCAAGGTGATCCTGGTCACCAAGGACATCAACATGCGGGTCAAAGCTGAAGCGCTGGGTCTGCTGGCCCAGGACTACAAAGCCGACCAGTTGGTCGATCCCGACGAGATGTACACCGGCCACGCCGAAGTGGTGGTGCCGCAAGAGTTCATCGACCAGATGTACAAAGAAAAGTCGGTCTCGGTGAACGGCTCGCTGGGCAAGTCTCAGGACAAAGAGCAGACCTTCTACCCCAACCAGTTCCTGATGTTGGTCAGCGCCGAGTCGCCCTCGATCACCGCGCTTACCCGCTACGACGGAGACAATCTGGAACTGCTGCGCGACCCGCGTCACGACATCTGGGGTATCCGCCCTCTGAATCGAGAACAGCGCTACGCGGTCGAACTTCTGCTCGATGACAATATTCCGCTGGTCACCCTGGCGGGCAAAGCGGGTACGGGAAAGACCATTCTGGCGATCGCTGCGGGCTTGCAGAAGGTGGTCAACGACAAACTGTTCCGTCGTCTTTCTATCTATCGTCCCGTCGTCCCGATGGGTCGCGACATCGGCTACCTGCCCGGCACCGAACAGGAAAAGCTGACCCCCTGGATGCAGCCGATTTTCGACAATCTCGAATTTTTGCTCAACGAAGGCGACCGCAAGAATCGCGGCACCTCGAAGCTGGATTACCTGATCGACAGCAACGTGCTCGACATCAAGGCGCTGACCTACATCCGCGGACGCAGCCTGCCGCACCAGTTCATCATCGTGGACGAGGCTCAGAACCTGACCCCCCACGAGGTCAAAACGATCGTCACTCGAGCCGGTCACGGCACCAAACTGGTGCTGACCGGCGACCCTTATCAGATCGATTCGCCGTATCTGGACTCGACTTCGAACGGGTTGACCCATGTGGTGGAGCGGTTCCGCGGCCAGAAGATGGCGGCCCACGTCACCCTGCAAAAGGGCGAACGTTCGCCGCTGGCCGAGTTGGCGTCCGAGATTATGGAGCGCTGAATTCTGGTCACTTTAGGAACCCAGGCTCTGTTCTCTGGTTGAGGTTGATATGAAAAGTCTCTATACTCGTGATATGAGCCAAAGACTGCGCCCCCTCATCGTGTCGCTTCTGTTCCTCCTCGTCTCCGTCGGGTCTTACCATGTCGGGTCGAGCTATCTCTCCTCTCAGGGAACCTCGGCCGAGTCGCCAGCGGGAACCTGGCAACAGTATGTGATCGCTGATGGCCGACCGGTCTATCTCGCCACTTTCAGCTTCGAGCAAGAAGGTTCGGACTTTGGGGTGCGAGCGGTCGATGTGGCGCCCTGCACCTTCCCGCAGAGCGGTTTCCGCACGTTTGGCCATGAGTACGACGGCAGCCACTGGAGCTTTCACTCCGACTGGCATGAGTACGGTGTCGCCGAGTTTGAACTCGACAAGGTCGACGCTAACAGGTTCGAGGGCTACGCCTATCTCGATGGCGAGCAACGTCCCTACCGACACATCCTCATCCGTGTCGGCGACTAACTCGCCACGTTCCTTCCAGTGAACGCCCTCCTAGTGCCGGCTCCCCTCGGGGACCGGCACTTATTCTTTGTGAGGCCGTCTGTCAGTGCCGAGCGTCGAGTTCAGCGACCGGGGCCATAGACCAGGCTCTCGGTCGCGGTCACACTCACAGAATGTCATTCTCGTCGCGCAGGCGCAGGGTGACGCTAGGCGGGTCGTCCGACGCTTTCTTGAAGATCGGGACGGAGGGAAACAGCTTGGGCAGAGCTTTCTCGGCGGCGGGAGAGGTGCCGGTGATCAGGAGTGAGGTGCGCTCGACCGTTTTGCCCTGGCGCGCTGGAGTCACCAGCGAGACATCGCCGAAACCGCCGTTTTGGAAGCGGTTGGTAAAAACCAGGCGGCGTCGTTCACCTTCTCGGTAGTCTTCGATGACGACGGGAATCTTGGCCAACTTGGGGTCGGGGAGGGGAGGGAACAGTTTGCGCACGGTGGCCTGCGGCTCTCCTTCGACCGGGATGAGGTAGGCGATCTCATTTTCCCAGTAGTCGGCGACTTCGGGCCGGCCCTTCTCCATGCTGCCCAGGGGAAAATTTCGGTACAGGTTGGCTAGCGAGGCCATCTGGTCGATGGTGAGATCGGTGGTCATCTTTTTCGAGACGGCTTCGGCCAGGTCGTCATACTCGAAGAGGTGTGAGGGCTTCTTTAACTCCTTGATGAGCGCGGTCAGGAACTGCTGCTGGCGCCGGATGCGTCCAAAGTCGCCCTCTTCGTCGTTGCGGAAGCGCAGGTAGCCCACAGTCTGAGCGCCGCTCAGGACCTGCTCGCCGGGTTTGAGATGGATGTGAAGACCGGCCCAGTTGTCGTCGTAGTCCATCTGCTTTTCGACGGTGACCGGGACCCCGCCCAGAACGTCGACCATGTCGGCAACGACGTCGGACTTGACCACGATGTGGTGGTCGATCTTTAGCCCGAGCAGGTTCTCCAGGGTTTTTCGGGTGGTCCGGATCCCACCGACCGTGTAGGCCGAGTTGATCTTGTCGTAAGCGCCGCCGGTTCCCGCAATTTCGACCAGCAGGTCGCGCGGGATGCTCATCATAGAAAGCTGTTTGGCGCGCGGCTCGACCCGCACCAGCATGATGGTATCGGTGCGGGCGTCTTTGGTGTGGCGCTGGGCCCGCGAGTCGTAGCTGTAGTCCAGCCCGCAGAGCAGGATGTAGAGACTATCCTTGTCGCCAAAGGCGGTTTTCTTGGGAGCCAGCACCGTTTTGGCCACGCCGACGACGGTTTTCGGCAGATGAGCCGGACCTAGCCAGATAGCCATCAGCCCTACACCGATCGATAAGAAGACGGCCGCGAAGAACAGCTTCTTTACCAGATTGAACAGCTTGCCTATCACATCATCTCCGAACCGGGGTTCGACCGGACCTTCCAATTGGCGTTATGGAGGGAGCCGATTCAAAGGACACCTCCGGAAAGGAGGAGAACCCATCGGCTCTACCAGAGGCGTGAAACCACGAATCCCTCTGGCGGTTTTTATCAAAATTCTAGCCTCAGGGGAAGATTTATGTTGGAAACACCACCCAAAGCCCAGGGAACCCGCGCCGATAACGAGTTCATGTCGTTCATCGACGGCGCCTTCGTGTCCATCGAGGACGCCAAATCCGAGCCGAACATCAACCCGGCCACCGGGGAAGAGATCGGGCGCAGCTATATGCTGACCCGCGAGCAGTGCGAGCAGGCCATCGAGAACGCGCACAAAGCGTTTCCCGCCTGGCGCGACACGCCCGCCCCGGTCCGCGCCAACGTGCTCTGGAAGTTCCAGCGCATCCTGGAACAGCGCAAGGAAGAGTTGGCCGCCGCGCTGACGGCCGAAGAGGGGAAAAAGTACAACGAAGCGCTGGGCGAGGTGCAGAAGGCGATCAATATCGTCGAGTTCACCGCTGGCGAAGGCCGTCGCCTTCTCGGCAAGACGGTCCCGTCCGAAATGGCTGCGACCCTGGCCTACACCGTTCGAGTCCCGCTGGGCGTGGTGGGGATCATCACCCCCTGGAACTTCCCCGTGGCGATCCCGGTCTGGAAGATGGTGCCCGCCCTGGTGGCCGGTAACGCGATCGTTTTCAAGCCCGCTTCGAACACGACCAAGACGGCCTGTCTGCTCATGGAGATGCTGCACGAAGCCGGCCTGCCCAAAGGCGTGGTGCAGCTGACCATCGGTCGCGGCAGCGCGGTGGGAGACTGTATCGTCAATCATCCCAAGGTCAAGGCGCTCTCTTTCACCGGCAGCAACAACATCGGCCAGCGTCTGTACCTGGACGGCGCCAAGCGCGGAGTCAAGGTGACCTGCGAAATGGGCGGCAAGAACCCGATCGTGGTGCTTAACGACGCCGATATCGACCTGGCGGTCGACGCCACCATCCAGGGCGCCTTTGGCAGCACGGGTCAGCGCTGTACCGCGACCTCGCGCGCGGTCTTGCAGGATGGCATCGCCGACGAATTCGTGGAGAAGCTTCTGGCCCGGGCCAAGGCGATCCGCCTGGGCGACGGTATGAGCAAAGACGTCGACATGGGCCCCATCGTGGACCAGGAGCAGATGAACTCCGTGGATGAAGGCGTCGAGCGGGCCAAGAACGACCCGGCTTGCGGTAAACTGATCTTGGGCGGAAGTCGAGCCATGGAAGGCGCTCTGGAAAAGGGCTTCTTCTATCCTCCCACGGTGTTCGACGAGGTTCACCCCGACAGTTTCCTGGCCCAGGAAGAGCTCTTCGGGCCGGTGCTTGCCATTACCCGGGTCAAGACCTTCGACGAGGCGCTGGAAGCAGCCAACAACTGTCAGTACGGGCTGTCGTCATCGATCTATAGCCGGAACTCGGACCTGATCTTCCGCTTCCTCGAGCACATCGAGACGGGGATCACCCACGTCAACTCTCCCACCATGGGCGGCGAGGCCCAGATGCCTTTTGGTGGGGTCAAGGCCACCGGCGTCGGCTCGCGCGAAATGAGCACCGAAGGCGTCGAGTTCTTCACCGAACTCAAAGCCGTCTACATCGACTACACCGGCAGCAAGCGCGACACCAACATTTACTAGACGCTCTGCAGCGGTAAAGGAGGCGCGGAAGCGCCTCTTTTTTTTGCCGTCTCGAGCTGAATGGTAAGAATTGACCAGGTATATCTCCCGGGATACCCCATTCGTATCTCGTGCCTCCTGGCCGATAAGGACTAAGAGCAAGTTCCCAGCGACTTCTCTCGCTGGACTCTCGCTCCTTATCACTATGAACTACCTGGGGTCTTTGTCGAAATTCAATTTTGGACGGTCGCTGCTGGCCTGGGCGATAGCCCTGGCCCTTGGCGTGCTGTTGGGAGCCAGAGCGCTTCAGCCTGGCGTCGAGGGGGGGGGATCGGGCGCGGAGTTCGGTCTGCTCGCCCTGGGCGCGGTAGCTGCGGCGGCCTCCGTTCCTGCCTGGTGGTCGCGTCGCCGAAGCTCGCAAGTCACCCACGAGCACCTGCTTCACCTGGTCGGTGTCGTGGGACTCGATACGCCAGACGCGTTAGTTCTCGTCGACGGAGAGGGGCGTCTGGTTTACGCGAACAGCTCTTTCCAGGACTGGACGGCGGGTGAGATCCCGTTGGGCAGCGACCTGCTCGCTCTGGCCGTCGAAGGAGAGCGCTGCGGGGCGGCTCGCGCTCTGCAAGAAGCGCTGGCCGGCGGCGGAGCGGCGCGCCTGGCCATGCGCACCTCCAACGGAATGCTGTTGGAGGGTCGGCTTCATGCCGTGCCGGGCGAAGCCGGCAAACCGCTGGCCATGGGGATCTTCCGGAACGTCGGCGCCGGGCCGGCGCGCCCCCAGGAGCTCCGGCCTCTGGCCGAGCGTTCGGGTCAGTCTCAGAAGGTCGAGGCGCTCAGCCGTCTGGCCGGCGGAGTAGCTCACGACTTCAACAACTTGCTGGCTATCATGATGCTGAACCTCGACGCTATCGATTCGGCCCTGGATAAGGGCAGCCCGGCGCGTCGGCACGTCGATGAAATCTCTCTGGCGGCCCGTAAAGCGGCCGGGATCACTCGGCAGCTTCTGCTGTACTCTCGTCGTAAGGGAGAGCCGCTCGGCGTCTCTTGCCACAGCCTGGTCGACGACACGGGGAAACTGACCCAGGGGCTGCGTGGAGGGATCCGCTTCGAAACGTCCCTGGGAGCGCCCCACGACCGGGTGCTGATCGAGGAGGGACAGTTGGACCAGGTCCTCTTGAACCTGGTCGTCAACGCCAAAGACGCGGTGGGCACCGACGGGCTGGTCAAGGTCGAGACGGAAAACCGGGTTCTCGAGCGGGGCAATCGCGACGAGTTGGCCCCTGGCGAGTATCTGGTGCTGAAGGTCAGCGACAACGGCGCCGGTATCCCTAAAGAGATTCAGGAAAAGGTTTTCGAGCCCTACTTTACCACCAAGGTCAAAGGGAAGGGCACCGGACTAGGCCTGGCCACGGTCTCGGTGATCGTCGAGAAAGCCGGCGGCAAAGTTCAGGTTTACTCTCGCCCCGGGTCGACCACCTTCGAGATTTTGCTCCCCGTCGCTGAACGACGAGGCCTGCCGGTATTTCCCGCCGAGCCCCCCGCCGTCGAGCCGGTGGCCGCAGTTCCTGAGTCTAGGCCGACGCGAAGCGTGCTCCTGGTAGAAGACGAGGCGCCCATCCGTGCCCTGGTCCACCGCCTGTTGGAAGGCAAGGGGTACACCGTGACCTCCGTCGCGGCCGGGCAAGCCGCGGTGGACTTGATGGGTCAGCGGGACGGCTTTGACGTTTTGATCACTGACATCTCGCTGCCGGGGATGCAGGGACCAGATATCGCTCGCGCGTTCTACCGGACTCAGGCCAGCGGCAGGGTCCTGTTCATGTCGGGCTGCCCCTCGTCGGCGCTCGACGTCAAGCGGATGCCGGGCAACGCCCGCTTTCTACCCAAGCCGTTCTCCCCCGCTCAACTGTTCGGCGCGCTCGACGAACTGATGCAGCCGCAGGCGGCGATGCTCGAGGCGGTCTAGGCCGGTCTAGGCCTACAGTTTTGGGTTCGATGCTTCGGTGGGGGAGGCCGTTTCCAAGGTCGCTTCCTCGTCGATCGGTTTGGGAAGAGCGTTGGCCAGTATCGCCGCGTGGACGGCGGCGGCGACCCAGAACCCGGTGCTTAGCACGATCCAAAGCGCCATGCGCGGTAAGTTGGGCATGCTGGGGATGGTGAACGCCTCCTGCATGTCGACCATCTGCTTCATCAGCTTGAGCAGTTCGGGCAGCAGTTCCCAGAGTTCGTAGACCACGCCCAGGGTGGTCAGGGTGAACAGGGCCGCGTAGGCGATCCCCTGTCTCTTTTGGCCCACCAGGAAGTGGCCCGCTCCCGGGTAGCCAAACAGCGACACCGTCGCGACGAAAAGAGGGCTGGGCGGCCGATCCGGCGCTTGCTCTGCGGGCTGAGGTTTTCGTTCCACGAGAGAGGGGTTCTTGACTCTCCGTGCGATCCCTCGGCCTTCCGTTCTCAGCTCCCGTCCCTGCTCTGAGGGGATCGGAAGCCGAGTGCCGAAAAGGAGAGATATGGACGCGCTCACTTATCTCATAGGACGGAATTGGCCCTCCGGGACCCGTTGCGCCGCTATCCTGCTGACCGCTCTGGGACTGAGCTGGTTCAACGGCAAACTGCTGCTGGCGCTACCGTCGCTGTTCCCGGGGCTGCACCAGTACTGGCTGCTGAACTCGCTCTGGGGGCTGGCGCTCTTTCTGGTCTGGTTGGTAGCCGTGGCGGCCTTGACACTGGGCCTGGCCGTGGCACCGTTTTACGGTTTCAACAGGGCGCTGAGGTTCGTGCAGAGTTGGACGCGCCAGAGAGTTCTCGACGAGATGATCTGCGCCGGTATGTCGGGGGGCAAAATTCTCGATGGGCTGGTCCTGTACAGCGTCCGCTGGTGGGCTACGGTCGCCACGCCTTGTTTGCTGGTCGGTGGTCTCTGGCTCTCTCCCCACCTGGGGAAGGTTTCGCCGGGGTCTATGGCCTGGGCGATCGTCCTCTACATCCTGGCATGCCTTGGGATCGGGTACACCGTTCTCGCCTTCACCTGTCTGAGCAGCACCCCCGGTGGCCAGGTCAAAGTGCCACTCGCTCTGGGGGCGGGAGCGCTCTCGGTCGGTCCGGCCGGGATCTTTGCGGCTTGCGGTGGTGAGCCGGGAGCGGTCGGATTCGCCCTCGGTTTCCTCTACCTCTGTGTTGCTGCGCGAGCCCTCTCCACCAGGGCGCTGGAGAATCAGGACCGCCTGGCCAGTCTCGAGATCCGTTTTCGTCGTATGCTGAGGTTCCAGGGGGGCAAAGTTGGGACTCTAGCCGAGAACCCGATCGTAGCCCGCGAAAGTTTTCGCGGCTCGGACGCCAGCGACACGGCCTTTCGGGCTATCACTTTGGGAGGCTTCATCTTCTGCTCGCTGGTCGCTTCCCTGAGCAACGCTCCCTGGATCTTCCTCTTTCTGCTCTTTCCTGTGGTTCTCCGTAGCGCCTATCGCAGCGCCAGCCGGATGTCGCAGGTCGTCACCGAAGAAGTCGAAGGGTCGACCATCGAAACCATCCGCTCGACCCCAATGTCCTCTGGCACTTTTCTCAACGGCTGGCTTCGCGTCGTGGTCGGGGCGCAGTGGCGTGACCTGGGCATGTTGTTTGCCGGAGTTTTCGCCGTGCTCTTACTCAACGGCAACGGCGTCTTGCTAAACAACGGGATGGTAGCGATGGGCGTTTTCTTGAGCGCGCTGCTACCTCTGGTGGGAGCTTACGTCGGCGCTTCTATTGCCGGCCAGGCCAAGACGCGCTCGCAAATCTCGGGACAGCTCATGGCCTCGTTCGCTGCCGTGATGGTGGTCGGGGTTCCGCAGGTGGTGGTCAGCGCCGAGATTATTTACCCCCCGGTAACCATGGTAGCGCTGGCCGTGCTGGCCTGGGCTATCTGCTGGGTACTCGACGCGGGTGCTCGAAAGAGCCTCAACCGTACTTTTCTTCCTCAGAGATAGGCGATTTAGAAATGACTGCAGAGACGACCGCCACCCTGGCGGCCATGCTGGACAAACGCGTCGGGTCTTCCGAGCGTTCTCGAATTCTGGAGCTTTTGCGCCCCCTGGGGACGGAGCAGTTTGCGGAGGTTCTTCACGCCGTGGATCTGCGGCGGTTGATGAAGGCGCTGGACTGGCGCTCCTGGGGGTCGAACTCTCGAGCCGAACTGCTGACCCTGCTCGAACGTCAGGTCGGCGGGCTCAACCTCGAAAGCAAGACGCTGCTGGCCAACCTGCTGGCGGATGGGCCTACTTCGTTTCGGGAAGAGAAGGTTCTGCGAGCTCTTTTCCTCTCCGAGAGAGGCGCCGCCTTGACCGACCTGAAGCTTCGTATCGACACCTCGGATGCGGGACACGATCTGCTCAGTCTGCTGACCTCGGACATCGACGCGCCGGAGCTTCGCTACGATATCTTGAAGCATTTCCGGGATGCCGCCGAGGTGCCGAAGAACCTGAAAGAGCGTCCGCTGCGCGTGGTCAGCGATATTGACGACACTCTCTACTCGAGTCTCAAGGATCCCCGTCACCCCAAAGGGAGCTTGTACAAAGGGGTGCTGGAACTCTTCGCGGCGCTCTCGTCTTTGCCACCGATTTTCCTGACGGCTCGCCCCGAACTGGTTGCCGCCCTTTTTGAACGGCTGACCCATCGCCAGCTTCGTCGTTACGGCTTAGAGCAGCCGACGGTGCTCTCAGGCACCCTTCGCGGGCTCTTCGGGCATCGTCGAATGGCCGAGCAGAAAGCCCGCACCCTGACCTCCTACACCGAAATGTACCCGGAGTTTCGCTTTCTCTTCTTCGGCGACAGCGGGCAGGGCGACATGGCTCTGGCCGAATCGCTGCTAGCCTCGGATGAGCCGGTCATCGAGCGCGCCTTCATTCACAAAATTTCCGACAGCCACGCCGGTTCGCGCACCAGCCATCCGAAGATCCATCTGTTCTCGGACTATGCCGAGGCGGCCGAGCAGCTTCACGGCCTGGGCTACCTGCAGGACGATATCCGGGACAGCTTGACTTCGCTCGTCCGCACTCCCGTCTAGAGGGCGGGGGGCGTTCCAGGCCGACCTTCAGGCCCTCCGAAACCCGTCGGAAAGTAGGGGGTTTGCAGTTTGACCCGATTCGGGTAGAATGCGGTACATTTTTCAATGCCCCCTGGAGGTTGCATGGTTTCACTATCAATGGTCGTTCCGGCCCTGAACGAAGAAGAGCTCGTCGACGAGTTCATGGAAAAATCTGTCAAAGATCTTTCCGCCGTGGCCGAAGATTGGGAGATCGTTTTCGTTGATGACGGCTCTACCGACCGCACGGTAGAGTTTGCCAACGCCTGGGTGGCCCGCTACCCGGAACGGGTCAAAGTGGTCAGCCTGGGGCGCAACCTCGGTAACGGGGCCAACGTCGAGGTTGGTTTCCAGCACGCCACCAAAGAGGTGGTGTTCAACAACACCGTGGACGCCTTCTTCAACACCGAAGACCTGGTCTGGGTGTTGCCCCACCTCGATACCTACGACTCGATCAGCGGCTGCCGTAAGGACCTTTCCGCCAACAACCCCTATCAGAAGCTGCTGACTCTGGGGAACCTGACCTTGATTCGTACGCTGTTCCCTCTCAAGCTGAGAGCCTACCAGACCGTGCAGTTCCACCGTCGCACCCTGTTCGACCAGATCCGCATCGAGGGGCGGAGTTCGTTTGTCTCGCCCGAGCTGCTGATCAAAGCTCACTACCTGGGGTACAGTATCGGCGAGGTCCCTGTGACCTTCCACCCGCGCCTCAAGGGTACCGCCAAGGGCGGTGGCCTCAAGCACGTCGCCCGCACTTTCCGGGACATCTTCCGCTTCTGGTTCAAGTGGGTCGTGCTGAAAGAGCCGATCGCCGTACGCCAACTGGAAAACGTCGAAAACGGCTCCGCGAATACTCCCGGCGCCTCGAACGGGGTCGCCAGCGGCGAAACCGTCGCGCGCTAGAATAGACGGCCGCCGGACACAAAAAGGGACCCGCTCGGAGCGGGTCCCTTTTTTTGTGTCCGTAGCTACGTCGCCGAGCGGTGACTTACCACTGCAGAATTTCGTTGACCTGGTCGGCTAACGACATGGGGTCGAACGGTTTGGCGATCACGCCGCTGACGCCGATCTCCTTGAACCGTTCTTTGTCGGCAGCCTGAACTTTCGCGGTCAACAGGATCACCGGGGTGTTCGACAGCGCGGGGATCTCGCGCATCTTCAAAAAGGTGGACGGCCCGTCCATGTCGGGCATCATCACGTCGAGCAGGATGGCGTCGGGTGACACCTCCAGCGCCTTTTCGATGCCAGCGGCCCCGTTGTTGGCGCTTTCGATCTTCCAACCCGCGGTCATCTCCAGGCTCATCTGAGCCACTTCTCGAATATCGTCCTCGTCGTCGACGAGCAAAACCGTTTTCAACTGAATCCTCCGTGCTTGCGGGGCGCGATGCCTGGGGCTGTTCCGCCCCTCGCCTTAGATACTCCCTCGGCCCTCTAGAACCTTCAGCCCGACACTTCGTTCCGTCGGCAAGATGAAGGTTCTCTAAACGGGTCGGGAGTCTTCCCGGTTCAGTTGCTTCCCGAGCCTGTTTAGCCTGCTGCGTCGCGCGGCCAGGAGATGTGGATATGGGTATTGTGGCCGGCGTCCCCCGGACCGAGCACCTCGGTGGCGCCCATCTCGTGGGCCAGGGCCATGAAGGATCGAAAGTCGGGATGATCCTTGCTCAGGCGCTGGCCGTTGAGGGTGTCGATGTCGAAGCTTACCCCCAGATAGTGACGGGAGCGGGCCGAGTGCGACCCGCCGGCCAGGGCGGTGATGCGGAAGGTGTAGTCTTCGGAAAAGGTCTTCAGCCCTTCGAGCAGCGGGAACGACAGGGCGACTCGGCCGCCCGGAGCGTTGCCGTAGGACGAGCGCTTAGCCTGGCGTCCCACCGCCGTGTCAGCGATGTTGGAACGCGCGTCGGCCCCGTCGTTGCGCCCGCTGACCTGAACTGGCAGCAGGTCGATACGACCTTCCTGGTGGCGAGCCCAAAGGGTCTCGCCCAACTCCTTGCGGTAGGCCTCGGTTCGCTCGGGCACAGCGGTGCTCGCGGCGGTCGCCTGGCTCGAGCCCAATTCGACCGAGTCGATCGGGTCGTGGACGGCCCGGCTCGATTCGGACGCCCCAGGAGCGGGAGTCGTGGACGCAAGGGCGTTGGCGGCTAAGGTTCGGTTCGCTCCCGTAACGGGAGATAAGGTCATCAACATAATCTCTCCTAATCTTAGCCTTTAGCCTAGCCGACTTGGGCTCGAAGGAAGTAAAAAAACTGTTACAGTTATGGACAGCTTGCGACCGTTCGGCAGGTTTTCTTCTTCCCTCGTTCATATCTGTCTCCAACAAACTTTCGAGGAGACGGCCATGAAACTCTGGGGCGGACGCTTCAAAAAACCGACGGATCCCGTATTCGAGGCGTTTGGACGCAGTCTGGATTCCGACCGCCGGCTCGTTCATCACGACTTGCGCGCCTGTACAGCGCACGTCCTGATGCTGACAAACGGCGGGGTGATTGAGCCTGAAGACAGCGAGAAGCTGGTGGCCGCCCTGCGCTCGATCGGGGAAGAGCTCGACGCCGGGGGAGAAATTTCCGGCAACGACGAGGACATTCACTCCTGGGTCGAGCGCCAGCTCAAAGAACGCGTCGGCGAACTGGCGTCCTCGATCCGCATCGGACGTAGCCGCAACGACCTAGTCGTGACCGACTTCCGTCTCTACTGTATGGAAGCTTGCAAAGAGCTCTCTCTGGCGGTCAAGGAGCTGCAGGCAGCTCTTCTCACTCGGGCCGAGGCCGAGCCGACGACCATCTTGCCCGGCTACACTCACCTTCAGCGGGCCCAGCCAGTTCTGTTGGCACACCATCTCCTGGCCCATTTCTGGGCTCTGGAGCGGGACCGTGGCCGACTGGCCCGCGCCCATCACGAGGCGGACTGCTGCGTGCTGGGAGCTGGCGCGTTAGCCGGCAGCTCCTGGCCGGTCCAGCCCGAGCAGACCGCCTCGCTGCTGGGCTTCTCCAGGGCTCTCGACAACAGCCTGGACGGGGTCAGCGACCGCGACTTCGCCCTGGAGTTCTTGTTCGCGTGCGCGACTTGCGCGACCCACCTCTCTCGCCTGGCCGAAGAGCTGGTGCTGTGGAGCACGTCCGAGTTCGCCTTCGTGCGTTTTGACGACGCCTGGTCGACCGGCTCTTCGCTGATGCCGCAGAAAAAGAACCCCGACCCGGCGGAGCTGGTCCGGGGCAAGACGGGCCTGTTCCTGGGCAACCTGATCGACCTGCTCACCAACCTCAAAGCGCTGCCGCTGGCCTATAACCGCGACCTGCAGCAAGACAAGCCGCCGGTCTTCCGCAGCCGGGAAGAGCTGGCGGCCATCCTCGCCGTGATGAAGGGAACTATTGAGACGCTCGAGTTCCAGGGCGACAAAATGGCGGCGGCGGCTGCCGACCCCGGACTACTGGTCACCGACCTTGCCGACTATCTGGTTCGCCAGGGGCTGCCGTTCTCTCGGGCCCACGAGCTGGCCGGGCGCAGCATGGGCGACCTCTCGGAGCTAGAGGAGTCCGACCAGGCGCTGATCAAGGCCGCCTGGGAAGTGCTCGACGTCGAGCGAGCGGTAGCCCTGCGAGCCCATCAGGGCGGCGCCGGTCACGACTCGGTGCAGCGCCAGGTCGAAAGGGCCAGGACCTTACTGGACGCTCCCCACCGCTGGGACCCCCAGGGGTAGTCCTCTCAGCGCAAAGGCGTGACTCGGCCTCGCTCGTCGAGGTCGACCTTCCAGCCGTTCCAGCGCGGCAGGTGTTGGGCGTTCATTTTGGCCCCCTTGGGCCCGTTACGCCAGGTCAAGGTGACCTTGCCTGGGCGATAGTCGACGTCGTAGCTCACTCCGCCATACTGATAGAGACGGGGGTAAGCCTTCTTCAGCTCCTCTTCGGGGGCGGGAGGCAGCAGGTCCCGGTCGTCGAGCAGGTCCAGTTCGTCACTGCTTTCCAGCCCCAGCGTGATCAGCCGGGCCAGCAGGAGCTCTTCGCTGGTCGGAGGTGGGGGCGACCCGTCCAAGCGAGCCTCCAGGACCGCGTAGTAGGCGTGTTCTTCCCAGGCCTCCCACAGTTCTCGCTTCCAGGAGCCTTGACGGGTGAGCTGCAGCAACGCCTGGCGCAGAGAGGCGCCTGTTAATTCTTGTTCCTCGTTGCCCAACACGCGGCCGACGTGGGTCAGCGCTACCCGGGCCCAGACTTTGCCGTCGCGCCAGCGGATTTTGGACAGTTCCGGCTCGCCGTAGCCGGCCTGACGGAGCAGCGAGAGCGAGATCGGGAGGGCCGCCGAGCCGCGTAGCTCCACCCTGAGGCCCCTCCCCATGACCGGCTCCACCCCCAGAATCGCAGCTGCCACACACTCTTCGGGGAGCTCCTCGCCGCGACGCAGACGGCACTCGACCTGCCCGTTGGCCCAGGCATCCCGAGTAGCCCGCCGTACGAAGTGGCGCTCTGGCCAGGCCTGGGCCAGAAACAGCCCCAGTTCAGGGTGCGGCCCAGGCCGGGCCGGCTCCAACCCCGCTTCGCCCTCCCCTTGGGCCAGCAGCGCCTGCAGCTCCGAGGAGAGGCGACGCGCCTCGGAAAGCGCCTCGCCGTCCAGCCCGTGCCGGGAGGGGTCGCCCGTTCGTAAAGTGCTCAGGATTCGACGCCACGGCTCTTCGCCAAAGTCAGCTTTCCTGCGCTCTGCCTGATCCTCACTGCTGGAGGGAAGATGCAGGCTGCGACGGCCCGCGGAAAAGGCGTGCAAATCGCACAGATCGGCCCGCAGATGGGGCGGAGCCAGCGCCAGCACCCGGGCCCAGCCGGTCTCGACCGGCAGCCGCTCGGCCCGCCGTCCTAACTCGGAGGCTCGACCGTCGGCTCCCACCAGTCCCGAGCTCCTCAGCCGCTCCAGGGCCCGTTCCCAGGCGAAGGCGGGAGGAGGGTCCAGCCAGGTCAGGGGAGTTTGCAGCCCCTGGGGCAGGCCGGCCAGGAACATCAGAAGTTCATCGAGTTCCATCCGCTCGAGGTCGGGGGCCCGATGAGGGGGGAGCTTGGCCGACGGGTCCCACATGCGAAGGCAGCGACCGGGAGCGGTGCGTCCGGCCCGGCCCGCCCGCTGGTCCGCCGAGGAAAGGGCGATCGCCACGGTACCCAGGGCTACGTAGCCCGACTGATGGACCGGCCGCTTCTCGAGCCCGCTGTCGATCACCGTGGTGATGCCCGGGACGGTCAGAGAGCTTTCCGCCACGTTGGTGGCCAATACGATACGCGGCGCGTCGTCAGAGAAGGCGCTGTCCTGGCGCTGCGAGGTAAAGGTGCCATGCAGCAGGCGCACCGGCAGGCGGGGGAGGCGTTGCTGCACCTCACGCATGCTGGCCAGCCCGGGCAGGAAAACCAGGGTCCCTCCTTCCTTATCCCAGTGCTGCTCGATGGCTCGGGCAACGCGCTCGGTCAGCCGCTGGGCGGAAGGCGCCACCACCCCTTCTTCTCGCAGATAGCTGATCTCGACGGGAAAGGAGCGGCCAGAACTCTCGATCCGCTGAGCTCCGTAGAACTCCGCCAGGCGACCTGCCGCCAGAGTGGCCGACATCAGCACCAGGCGCTGGGGGGATGAGCCCGACGAGAGGGCCGCCATGACGGTGTCGGTTTCCCATCCGCGCTCATGGAATTCGTCAAAGATGATCGTTCCGAAGTCGTTCAGACGACCTTCGGTGAGGAACCGTCGGGCGACTCCTGGAGTGACGAAGAGCAGATCGGTGGCTTCGGAGAAGCGCTGCTCGTAGCGGATCGAATAGCCCACCCGGCCGCCCACCGGCTCTCCCTGGCCGGTCGCCACCCAGCCGGCCAGAGTGCGGCAGGCCAGTCGACGCGGCTCGATCACCAGCACCGGGCCCAGGCCGGCCTCCCGGCACCAGACCGGGATGCGGGTCGACTTGCCGCTGCCAGTGGGAGCAGAAAGAACCAGGCGACCTCCTTCGGGAAGGCTGCCGAGAGCCTCCATCACGGCGGTCTGGGAGGCGTCGATGGGGAGAAGCATAGCCTGGGCTTTGCCCTTGCCGAGGGTCAACTCCTCCGGGCGATCCTCCGGGCGATCCTCAGGGCTGGAACTGGGCCAACCAGGTGGCCATAGCGTCGACCTCGGCCGCACTCATGCTGTTCGAGGCTACGACCGGGTCGGTCGAGTCGGGATCGAACTCGGGGTCCTGGCCCTCGATGTAGAACTCTCCCACCATCGTGGTGTAGGACAGGTCGGCCCCTTCGCTGGACCCGGCGAACGGGTCGACCGCGCCGGGGTCGCGGATCGAATCCGCGATGTAGGCGCGCCAGTCGCCTTCGGAAGGCGTGTTGTTAGGCATGCCTCGGCCTTGATAGTCCATCGTCGAGGTAGGGATGATCGGCCCCAGCGGTACCCGATAGCGATCGGTGGGAGAGCCGGCCTGAGGCAGCGAGTGACACTGCACGCAGCCGAACTTTTCGAAGGCGGCCTGGCCCGGATCGACCACCACGTCGCAGCGAACCGTGCGGGCCGACCGCGTTCCGTGCTCGGGGTGAGTGACTGAGACTTCGACCACCGCCGTTCGAGTCGGGTCTTCTCCGGGGACCGGAGAAAGGGCGATAGAGAAGCGGTAGTCGTCCAGGGGCGAGGGGAACGGCAGATCCAGGCCGGCCTGAGCCGCCAGTTGAGGATACGGAAGGACGCGAAGTTCGGCGAGTTTGCGCCGCGTCAGGTTCTCGAGGTCGTGATTTTGGGTGGCCTGTGCGGTTTGGCGCAGGCCGGTGACGAACATCGTCATGATAGCGGTCGAAACCACAAAGAGGATAGTGGCAGCCACGGCCAGTTCTGGCATGCTGAGCCCGTAAAGCGAACTCCGTCGGTTTCTCATCTCTTCCCCCCGGCTGCCTTCTAGTTGATGCCCGGCGGCGCTTCACACGCCACGTAGCAGGTGATCGGATGGCCCAGGCTGTCGACCCACAGATCGGCCCTGGTCAAGGCGACGCCAGAACTGCTGTCGCTAAGGACCTGAAAGTCGCGAACGTTCCTGGCCAGCACCCGACCGTCTTCGGTCTCGCCATCGACCGGCGTCATGCTGGCCGCTTCGAACAGGGTTCGGCGAAGTTGACCCGGCTTGCTCGGAGGGGGAGAGTCGGCCGTGACGACGCCGTCTTCCTCGGGGTGCGGCTCGAACCAGTAGACGGCCACCACCTCCTCGGTGACGTCGTCGTAGGTCGAGGCGGGATCCTGGCGCAGGCGAGCCACCATCAGGGGTTGGTCAGCCGTGGGGCGTAGTGCGTCGGCGGGCAGCGGGGCGTTGTCCAGGGTCACTCGCGACGAGAACCGCGCTGCCTCGATGTCCCGGGCCAGGAGATCTTCCGCCAGGGAAGCGTGGCGGATGGCGTCGAGTTTGACCACCGCCTGCTCCTGGGTTCGCTGGGCCAGCACCAGGGCGCCGCCCACCATGCCGGTGAACAGTCCGAAGAGCGAGCCGGTGACCAGCAGTTCTATCAAGGTGACCCCGAGGGTCGAGTTTGGATATCTTCGTTCGTGATGTCTGCCGAAGCTAAAGCCTCTGATCATAACTGTTCACGGACCTCCCGTACGGAACATAGATCACTCTTTCGGCCACCACATTCCCCCGCCCGTCGAGCACACGCCCACGGGCCCAGTAGCTGTCGCCTAAATCCATCCGTTCGACTTCCATCTCTTCCAGGTCGGGTACGACCTCGCGCGTGACCACTTCGCTGTTGGCGACCGCCGCGCCACTGTAATACCGATACTGGTAGTACTCGACGGCCGCCCGAGCCAGTGTTTGGGCCTGACGGTCGGCCTGCTGCTGGCGTTGGAAGAAGAGGTCGTGCTGGCAAAAGGTCAGGAAGCCGATCCCCAGACAGAGCAGGACCAGCGTGAGCAAGATCGAGGTCGCCAGCGCCGCGCCACGGATTGACAGACCTCGTTGGATGCTCATATGTTGAATTTATCAGACTACGGTCGATTGACCGCATCCAGGAGGATGCCGAGTGACAACCCCATACGCCTCCTCATCGCTCCTTGTTCTGCTCCTGCTCTGGGGCTGCTCGAACCCCGCCGAGCCTCCGCCCGCCGCCTCGACAACCCCTGGTATCAGAGGGGTTGCGGCTTCGACTGCGGCAAAGGGCGAGGCCTCGTCGGAGGGTGGAGGTGGTCTTTTGGGAGGGGATGGGGATAGGTCGGAGGGGGCATCCCAGCCGTCCAGGGCGGAACGCGACCAGGCCTACCAGCAGGCCCGAGAGGGGTTCCCTCAAGAGTCCTCCCGAGCCCCCAACCCCAGCCAGGCCCGGCGGCAAGCCTCGCCGAAAACGCTCGAGCAGACCGCTCCGATGAGCGGACGAGACGAGGTGCTGGCTATGACCGTCACCGCTTCCTCGCTCGAGTCGGTCCAGTCGGGTAAAGAGCTGTACGCTTCGTCCTGCGCGGCCTGTCATAAGATCGACGGTTCGCCGGAGCGAGGGACGGGCAATCTGGCGGCCTACAACATGGCCAACCTTTCCGACCCGCTACGCTATAAATATGGGGCCGACGCTCGAGGGGTGTTTCGCTCCATCGCCTTCGGGGTGCCGGCGCCGCCTCACGGGATCTATAAGAAGCGGCTCAGCGACGCGCAGATCTGGAACCTGACCAACTTCGTCCTCTCCCTGCAGAAGCCGGCCGAGAGCTAAGCGGTGGCCGAGCCGCCAAAGAGGCGGCGGAAGAACCCCACGGGCGACGGCCTGGCCTCCTCGGCAGGGGTCGGCTGGCCCTCTGTGGCGGCCAGGTACTGACGGATCTTGGTCAACTCGCCGTCATCGAGCCACATCCCGTGGTCTCGACACATGTCGACCAGCACACCGCTGTCGACCATGTAGACGTGGCGCTTCATGCGCAGGGAGCAGTCGGGGCACTTGATGGTGTGCTCCAAGGCGACGCCAGGAGTGTCGCACTGCAGGGTCGGCTCGATATCCGAGCTTTCCAGTTGAAGGTCGGAGAGGCGCAGCACTTTGTCGAACTGATCGAAGCCGAACCAGCAGCCTTCGCAGCGCGAGCAGAGACTGCCCAGCGGGGTCGGGTTCAGGGTTTGGGCACAGCGAGGGCATTCGGATTGCGGCATAGGCTAGCATTCTCCATCGACGGCAGGGCCCCTCGCCGCTGCTTCGGAGGCAGGGAAAGTCCCGCCGTGGCGTCCAAGGGGTGGGGACAAAGATTTGACAAGAGAGGCCTCCCGTGACCGATATCCTTCATCCTCGCTCGGACTTCTACATGCTAGAGTCGACCCTGACCCCCCAGCAGCAGGACCGCCTGCGCCAGGTGCGCGCTTTTATGCGCGAGCGCGTGCAGCCGATCATCAACGAGTTCTGGACCCGAGAAGAGTTTCCTCACGCTCTGATCCCGGATATGGCTGAGCTCGAAATTGCTGGTAACCCCTACCAGGGCTACGGCTGCCCCGGCGAAAGCTGGCTATTCGACGGCTTCCTAACCCAGGAACTGGCCCGCATCGACTGCTCTATCGCGACCTTCTTTGGGGTTCACAGCGGTCTGGCCATGGGTTCGATCTATCTGTGCGGTAGCGATGAGCAGAAGGACCGCTGGCTACCGAAGATGCGCAAGATGGAGCTGATCGGTGCCTTCGGTCTGACCGAGCCCGACCACGGTTCGGACGTTTCCAAGGGGCTCGAGACGACCGCCAAGCGGGACGGCGACAGCTGGATCCTCAACGGGATGAAGAAGTGGATCGGTAACGCGACCTTCGCCGACGTCACCGTGATCTGGGCCCGCGACGTGGACGACGGCCAGGTCAAGGGGTTCCTGGTCGAACGCGGCACCCCCGGCTTCGAGCCGCGCAAGATGACGGGCAAGATGGCGCTGCGGGTGGTCCAGAACGCCGAGATCTCCCTGCAAGACTGCCGTGTGCCCGAGAGCAACCGACTGCAGCGCGCCAAAAGCTTCGCCGACACGGCCAAAGTGCTGCGTATGACCCGGGCCGGTGTGGCCTGGCAGGCCGTCGGTAACATGGCAGGTGCCTACGAGCTGACTCTGGACTACACCAAGAACCGCAAGCAGTTCAACCGCCCTATCGCCGGCTTCCAACTGGTGCAGGACCGCCTGGCTCTGATGCTGGCCAATATCACTTCGTCGCAGACTCTGGTCTACCGCCTGTCGCAGATGCAGGACGCCGGCCAGTTCAACGAAGAGCACGCCTCGCTGGCCAAGATGGTCTGCACGGTGAAGATGCGCGAAACGGTCGGTCTGGCCCGCGAACTGCTGGGCGGCAACGGTATCTTGCTCGACCATCACGTGGGCCGCTTCGTGGCCGACGCCGAAGCGATTTACTCCTATGAGGGGACTCGTGAAGTGAACGCCCTGATCGTGGGCCGCGCGGTCACCGGCCTGGGCGCTTTCGTTTAAAACGGGGCGGTCAGCCTTCGCCCATGTTGGCGCTGGGCTGGTCGCGCAGACCGTCGCTCCAGGTCGACACGGCCAGCAACAGCCGGTTCCCCTCGCAGGCCGACTCCCAGGCCTCGTCCAGGTCCCCCTCGCGGCTCTGGGCGAAGGCCTGGAACCAGCTGGCGAAGGCGTCTTCGAGGTAGCGATGGCCGGCTACCGATTCGGCCGTGACTTCGCCTTCTTCGACTTCGATGGCGGAATAGTCCGTCCAGATAGCACGAAACTCGGCCTCCAGCGCCGTCAGGCGCCCCTCCAACCGCAGGCCCCTGGCTTCATCGGGCTCTGAGTCCAGACCGCGCAAGATCGCTTCGAAGCGGTCCAGGCGATCGCTTCCGTAGGCCTCCTCGTCGAGCGACCCGGCCACCTGCTCGAGGCCTTCCTCGACCATCTCGAGCGGGGTCAGGGACTGAGGTAGCAGATGGGAGAAACGGTCGCGCAGTTCGGCCAGCTTCTCGGGCTGGAAGTCCGGGTCTTCCAGATGCTGCTCCAGCGCCTCGGCCAGATCGTCATAGCGCTTCTTTTCAGGTAGCGCCTGAAAGACGCGCTCGAGCATATCGCGCGTGGCTCCGCGCTCGTGACCCGACAGGTCGGTCAGCGCCAACCAGCTCAAAAACTCCTCGACATCCATTCGGGTCGCGTTTTCGCTCGGCTTCCGCCGGATCCCCTCAGGGGAGAGCAAAGCTCGGGTTTTCCGTCAGGCGAAGCTCAGGCTCCGCCTAGCTTAGCCAGCACGCCGTAAATGGGCAGAAACATCCCGACGAAGAGGACGGCCATAGCCATTCCCATCCCGCAGATGACCAGCGGCTCTATCAGGGCGGTGATGGTGCCGATCAGGCTGTCGATCTCCTCGTCCATCAGGCGTTTGTTGGCCTCTAGCATCTGCTCCATACTGCCGCTCTCCTCTCCCACCACTAACATAGAGTGGAAGATCGGCGGAAAATAGCTGATCGACTCCAGCGCCCCGGACAGACTGCCCGACATGGTCAGCGCCTTACGGGCCTCGCGCAAGGAGGCGCGATGAGATTCGAAGGGCGTAGCGTTGATGATCATCTGCAGCGAACGATGCACCGGGATGCCGTCGCGATGTAGGTAGGCCAGGGTCTCGCAGAGCGAGGCGCACAGCAGTTTCCCCACGATCGGTCGGCTCCACGGACACCAGAGCAAGGCGTCGAAAGCTTTCTGGCGCAACTCTTCGCGGTACATCACGGCGGCCACGAACAGCCCCAGCAAGCCGCCCAGGGTCAAAGGGTGGTCCAGCGCACCGACGGCCAGGAAGACCAGGCGAGAGATCAAGGGGAAGGTCAGATCCATCTGCTCGTAGAGCGCCACGAACTTGGGGAAGACCAGCTTCACCACCAGGAACAGCACCGTGCCGCAGAGCGCGGCGGTGATCAGGGGAGAGGTCAGGGCGTCTTTGATCTTATGGCGAAAGTCGATCTGGTTCTACATCAGCCCGGCCGCGCGGCGCAGTCGTCCTCCGATATCGCCGCCTTCCTCTCCCGTCCGGATCACCGCCAGGGTGCTGGCGGGAAAGTGGTCGGGATAGCGGGCGAAGGCCGCCGACAAGGTCGAACCCGAGTGCACGCGGCGCGTGATGTCGTCGAGCACGACGGCAAAACGCGGGTCGTCTTGCTGCCGGGCCAGCGAATCGAGCGCCATCCCGGGCGACAGCCCGTTGGTGATCATAATCCCCAGTTGGTCCAGTACCACACAGGCCGCTTTTTCGTGGCTCGGACGAAAGGCTTCCGCAAAACGCCGGAGGCGCGTGGCCGGGGAAGAGGTTAGGGTCGAGGAGAGGCGCGGCGAGGGGGTCGAGGTTCGTGACGCGGCGAGCATACCGATCACTGTACCTTTCAAGCTTTGTGCGTCCTAGCCGAAGGTGGAGGTGTCCGACCTATACGATGGGTCGCCTCCCCACCCATACTGCTGTCGGGCCGGGCCATGGCGACGAGATCGGTGGCCAGTTAACATTCTGGACTCAATCTCGACGGCATGCTGCGGTAAGGTAGCCCCACACAAAGAAGATAACTTCCAGGTCCATATACAGAAAGAATCCAGAAAACGATGATCAACCTCGACCCCAGCCGCAACTTCGCCTCCATCAGCGCCCCGCGTAACTACAACGCCGCTGCCAAGCCCGTCGCCGCCAAAGCCGTGGAGACCGCATCCCTTCCCGCCGAGAGCGCCTCGTTCTCGTCGCTGCCCGCCCGCATCGCCAACGTCGCCCCTTCGGCCGTGGCTGCCGTGGCCCAGAGCATGGAAGGCGCCGAGTACGTTCCCGGCGAGCTGATCGTCAAGTTGAACAGCGGTGTCGAAGCCGGACTGATGGGCGACTTCGCCTCCGAGTACGGCGCCACCGTGGTCGAGCACTTCGACGTGCCCGAATCCGTTTTCAAATCTTTCGGAGGCGAACTGGTTCGCCTTCAGCTGCCCCAGGGCATCGAACTCGCTGAAGCGATCGCCGCGATGCAGGGCGACTCTCGCGTCGCTTACGCCGAAGGCAACGAAGTGATCCGCCTCGCCGACGTACAGAACCACGGCGAAGCCGAAGCCCCCAACGACCTGGACAAGAAGCTCTGGGGTCTCAACAACACCGGTCAGGACGGCGGTAAGGTCGGAGCCGACATCAGCGCCCTCAAGGCCTGGGAAGTCACCACCGGCGACAACAGCGTCAACGGCCCCCTGATCGCCGTGATCGACACCGGCATCGACTACAACCACCCTGACCTGAAGGCCAACATGTGGGTCAACCCGGGCGAGATCCCCGGCGACGGTATCGACAACGACGGTAACGGCGTGATCGACGATGTCTACGGCTACAACGCTCAGGCGAACACCGGCAACCCGATGGACGGCCACTCTCACGGCACCCACTGCGCCGGAACCATCGGCGCGGTCGGCAACAACGGTGAGGGCGTCACCGGCGTGATGCAGAACGCTCGTATGATGGCCGTCAAAATCTTCTCGGACAGCGGCAGCACCTCGACCGACGCCATCGTGCGCGGCCTGATGTACTCGGCCAAGATGGGCGCCACCATCACCTCGAACTCGTGGGGCGGCGGCGGACGCAGCCAGGCCATCTACGACGCCTTCGCTTCCAACCCGGCGCTGCACGTCATCGCCGCCGGTAACTCGAACTACGACAACGACAAGCGGGACAACTTCCCGTCCAACTACGACCTGGACAACATCGTGGCTGTCGCCGCCACCACCCGCAACGACGACCGCGCTTCGTTCTCGCAGTGGGGCGCCACCACGGTCGACGTGGCCGCTCCCGGCGCCCAGATCTGGTCCACCATCCCCGGCGGCAAGTACGGCAACAAGAGCGGCACCTCGATGGCTACCCCCCACGTCTCTGGCGTGGCCGGCCTCATCGCTAGCGCTTACCCCGAAGCCTCTAACGCCGAACTGAAAGAGCGCCTCATCAAGGGCTCCGACCCGGTTCCGGCTCTGGCCGGCATCTCCGTCTCCAACGGCCGCGTCAACGCCGCGAAGTCGCTGGAAAAGGACCTGGTCGCTCCCACCGCTTAAGGCCGGTAGGCCGATAGCCTCAGCAAAGAGACCCGAAAGGGTCTCTTTTGCTTTGTCGCGATGTTAGGCAGTATGTCTGGGACCTATGATGCTATCGTGATCGGCGCGGGAGCGGCCGGGATTTTCGCTGCCTTGCGGGCTAAGGAGTGCTCGCCGGGTCTGCCTCTGGTGGTGCTGGAAGGGTCAGGGAAGCCGCTGCGCAAGGTGGGGATTTCGGGGGGAGGCCGCTGCAACGTGACCCACGCCTGTCACGACCTGGACTGGTTGCTGCGCTGCTACCCCAGGGGAGGGCCCCGGTTAGAGGCCGTGCTGGGCCGTTTCATGCCCGAGGATACGGTGCGCTGGTTCGCCGACCACGGGGTGGCTCTGAAGACCGAGCGGGACGGCCGCATGTTCCCCACCACCGATTCCTCCCAGACCATCATCGACTGCCTGCTGGGCGAGGCCCGCAGGCGGGGCGTAGAGCTGAAGACCGGGGTCAAGGTCGAGCGGGTCAAGAAGCGAGGAGCGGGCTTGTTCGAGGTGCGCTGCGGCGAGGAGAGCACTCTGCTGGCTAGCAAGGTTTTGCTGGCGACCGGTGGAGGGTCGAAAGCGACCGGATGGCTGGGCGACCTGGGGCATAAGGTGGTGCCGGATATCCCTTCGCTGTTCACCTTCTGCTGTCGGCATCCGGTGATTGACGGACTGCCCGGAGTCGCCGTCGAGAAGACGCGGCTTCGACTGAATCTCGAGGGCGGCTTCGAGAGCGATGGGCCGTTGCTGATCACTCACTGGGGTCTCAGCGGTCCCGCCGTGCTGAAACTGTCGGCCTTCGCGGCGCGCGCGCTGCACGCTACCGGCTATAAGGGCGAACTGATCTGCGACCTGCTCCCCGAGGTCGAGGACGAGGAGCTCTGGCAAACCCTGGAGGGGGGAGGGGAGGGGCGCGTCAGCACGGCATCTCCGTTCCCCGCCCTCTCGAAGCGACTCTGGCAGCGCCTGGTGGCGCAGGCCGGTATCGCAGAGACCACGACCTGGCGCAAATTGCCGCCCGCGGCCTCGCAGAAACTGGGCGATTCGCTGCGCCGGCTGGTGCTTCCGGTCTCTGGCAAGGGCGCTTTTAAGGAAGAGTTCGTGACCGCGGGCGGCCTGCCGTTGGCCGAACTGGATCCGTACAGCATGGAGAGCCGCAAGGTGCCCGGACTTTACGTGGCGGGCGAACTGCTGGATGTCGACGGCATCACCGGCGGCTTCAACTTCCAGAACGCCTGGGCCAGCGGCTACGTGGCCGGCGAGGGGCTGGCCTCAAGCTAGGGCTCAGGAAGCTTTGCGCTGCTTTTTGCCCTGGGCTTCGGCGGCTTTGACCGCAGCTTCCAGGTTCAAGCGACCGGCGCCCTGAGTGTTGGCACGAACGCCGTCCATCGGGACCGCCGTCTCGGTCAGGATGTGCTTGATGTCGGCGTGGGTCAGCGCCGGGTTCACCTGCAGCAGCAGGGCAGCAGCGCCCGAGACCATGGGGGCGGCCTGCGAACTGCCGCTGATCGACAGGTAGTCGGCGTGGCCCTCGAGTTGGTTGGAGTAGGCCGAGTCGGGAGCCAGCACCGAAACCACCGAGGTGCCCTCGGCGATCAGGTCGGGCTTACCGCCCAGCAGGGCGCCCTGGCTGGATTTTTCCCAGATTTTGTCGTCTTTGTGCGAGGCCGTGCCGCCGTCGTCAATCACTCCCACCGTGATGACGTCGGGAGAGATGCCGGGAGAGGCTATGGTAGAGGGGTGGATCCCGCCGCGGCTTTCGTTGCCGGCCGAGGCCACGACGACCAGGCCAGCCGCCACGGCGCGCTCTGCGGCCAGGCGCAGTTCATCCTTGCTGGCGTCCGAGTTGGCGGGCATTCCCAGCGACAGGTTCAGCACGTCGATCGAGTATTTGTCCTTATTGGCGATCACCCAGTCGACCGCCTTGACGGCCTCTTTCTCGGAGGTGATGCGGCAGGCCACCAGGTCGGCTTTAGGAGCGACCCCGTCGACCTTCTCACCATCGCCCAGGATGATGCCGGCGACGTGGGTTCCGTGACCCTTGGGGTCGTGCGGGATGCGACGGCGCGAGCCGAAATCTTTGAAAGCTTTGATACGGTCGCCGAAGTCGGCGTGAGGGGCGACACCGCTGTCGACCACGGCCACGGTGACGCCTTCGCCATCGACGCCGCGCTTGTGCAGGCGGTCCATCCCCTTGGGGCGGGAGATGTAGCCGACGTCGTCAGCCTCGAAGCCGGCCAGGCTGTCCTGGCTCAGGTTGCCGTCGTTCACGGAGGCGAGCGCTTCAGCGGCTTCGCTCTCCATCGCCTCGGTGGCGGAAACGCGGGCTGCCAGAGCGGCGCGCAGAGTTCCGGCGTCGATGTTACGAGCACTCAACTGGTGGCGAAGTCTCTCGATCTGGGCAGCGGTGTTGATCACGATCTGAGAGTATACTTATCCCCGCCTCGACATGTTTCAGATTTGTAAACCGGAGCCCTGATTTTCCATGATCAGGACCTTTATGCTAGGCGATTTTCTTCAATGTTTATGCCAATTTCGAACTCCCCGGCAGAGGAAAGGCGCGGCGAGCACCGCGCCGGTCGACAGCGAGGCGACATATCGGCTATCCTCGTGCCTTGTCTAGCTTTCTTCAAGAGATTCGAGCGACGCTGAAGCTGGGGCTACCGATGGCGGGGGCTCAGCTAAGCCAGTTGGCTATGACCACCACCGACGTGGCCTACGTGGGACGCCTGCACGAAGGGGCGCTGGCCGCTATGGCGGTGGGTCAGGCCTCGTACAGCTTTTTTCTGGCTTTCGGGATCGGTCTGATTGCTGCGGTAGGTCCGCTGTCGGCCCAGGCTCACGGCGCCGGACGCGCTCGCGCCGACCGGCCCATGGGGGTCGGGATCTGGTGTGCCGTGATCTACGGCCTGCTGAGCTGGGCAGCGCTCTACAACATCGACCGACTTTACGCCCTGCTGGGGTACGCGCCGGAGGTCGCCGATCTGGCCACCGTCTACGTGCGCTCCATCATGCTGGGACTTCCGGGCTTTTTCATCTACCTGGCCGTCAAGAACTACTTCGACAGCACGGGGCGTCCGCGACTGGCTTTCCAGGTCGCCTTCCTGGCGATCGGGCTGAACGCTCTGGTGGCCTATGGGCTGGTTTTCGGGGCCTGGGGACTGCCGAGCTTTGGAGTCGTGGGGGTGGGGATGACCACCTCTGTTGTGAGTTGGTGCATGGCGTTGGCGCTGCTGATTCAGGCGCGAGCATCTTTGCGGGCGGGCGTCTTGCGAACCGACCCGGTCGAGGTGCGAGAGTTCCTCGCCGTCGGCTTGCCGGTCGCCGGCTCCCTGCTGATGGAGGTGGGGCTGTTTGCGGTGGCGGCCTTGCTGATGGGTAAACTGGGCGCGGAAGAGGCGGCCGCGCATCTGATCGTGATCACCTGCGCCTCTTCGACCTTCATGGTGCCGCTCGGAATCTCGTTTGCGGGCGCGGCGCGAGTTGGGCAGGCGATCGGCGCCGGAGAGTTTCGGCGGGTTCGGCTGGCTGGACTTGCCGCAGTGGCGGTGGGCGCCGGCTGTATGATGCTGAGCGCCATCGTCTTTGCCGCGATCCCGGACGCCCTGGTCAGAGTTTTCTGGGACCCCAGCGGCGACGCGGGGAAAGTTCGCCAGATGGCCACCCAACTATTCCTGATCGCCGGTGTCTTCCAGATCTTCGACGGTCTCCAGGTCACGGCCAGCGGGGCGCTGCGCGGTATGAAAGATGTGAAAGTTCCGCTCTTGATCGGTTTCCTATCGTACTGGTTGGTGGGGCTGGGCACGGCGACCTACCTTTCTCTTCATACTCCCTTGCGCCATCTCGGCGTCTGGCTTGGGCTGCTCGCGGGGCTGGCTTGCGCGGGAGTGACCTTGACCTTGAGGTTCCATCTGCTCAGCGGCCGACTGGCGCGGGACAGCCGTTTGCAACAGATTTCTCAGGTCGAGGCGGTGTCCCCAGGAGAGATCTAGACATCGCTACTGGGAGTGGGATGAAGAAGGATGAACCCAAGTGATCACCAATGAGGATCAATTATGCAGTACTTGCCTTCTTTTCTCTGCCAGCTTATCGACGCCGTAGCTTATAAGCGCGATCCCGCCGAGTTCGGCGAGGATTGGGAGACCTGGAAGGAAGACTTCGAGACCTATTTCGAGCGGGAAAGCGACTACTCTCTGTCCGACGAGGACGGGATGGTGGTGCAGAATGTCCCCCATCTGCTCGAGCAACTCGACGGGCTGGTCGGCCGTAGCTTGAAGGGCGAGAACCTGCTGGAAGAGCTGATCAAGGCCTCGGTAGCGTTCTTCGACGCTCACGACAAGTTTTACAACGAGCGCGAGCGGTTGTACTTCGTGCAGAGCGCGCCGATCGACCGTCTGCTCAAGGCGTCTATCGCCCACCTGCAGGGCCGGGCCCACATCGACGCCGTCCACCGGCGGGAAGTCGACGCGGCGCTGGCGGTCGACGTGCTCCATTCGATCTGGCAGATGGCCCGCGCCGACCTTCCCGAGGACTTTAACCGCGGCACCATCGACGGTTTTCAGCGGGCCCAAAAAGGGTTTCATATGTTGGCCGAGCACCCCGATGCGGTCCCCGGCCCGGTGCTGGAAGAAGCAGTTTTCGAGATCAAGAGCGCGGGAGAACTGCTCGAGCATCTCCCCAATCTGATGCGCCGCTATCAAGAGCAGGCGGGCTCGATGATCCCCGTGATCGGAGAGCTGATCACCTCGTTGCGCGCCAAGCCTGACGACGACGAACTGATCACCCTGCTGCGAGAAGAAGCTGTGCCTGCGCTGCTCGAGATGTGGGATGCTCGTCAGGACGGCTGGATGCTGGAGCCGTCCGAGGCGCCAGGCCTGTTGGAAGATGCCAATCACGCGATCGGCCTGCTCTCGGAGCAGCTCGAGACCTATCCGGACAACGAGGACGAGTTCTGGCAGACGGTAGACAACCTCGAAGACCTTTTTCTGCAGTTCCGCGATCAGACCATGAGCATCGAAGAGCTGCGCGCCTCGCCTTACTGGCCCGAGGCCCAGATGCTGCTGAACCTGCTGCGCGGCGGTGCGCCGCGTTACGCCGCTTACACCTTCGCCAACGGGGTTAAGGAGGGCGACGCTCCTGAAGTCATCAAGGGGCTGGGTAAGGCGCTGGAAGAGTATCTCAAGGAGCCCGACCCGGTCATCCTGCTCGAGGCGCTGCAGCTACTCAAACAGGACCAGGAGCTGAACAAGACCACCCGCCCTTGCGGGGCCTGTGGGGTCCGCATCCCGTTGCAGGCTAAGACTTGTCCCGATTGCAACGCCAAAGTCGAAGAGTTCTCCCTCTCCGGCTAAACGGCTAGGGCGTCGGGACCGACCAGGGCAGGGGGTCCGCGTCACAGCCGCCGGGCGGGGTTAGCCCCAGAGTCAGGCAGATGGTGCTGACCAGTTGACGGGGCGAGCAGGTTCGCCCGTCGACGCCGCGCTGCGACCAGCCGTACATCAAAAGCGGAACGTGCGAGTCGTCGTTCCAGGGGGTGCCGTGGTTGGTGCCTCCGGGCTTTTGGAATCCCAACTGGTAGTTCGGCCTCCAAACCATCGAGAGGTCGCCGGTGCGACCGGGAAACAGGCTGCGGGCGGCTTTGTCTTCCCAGGAGGTGCCGCGATGTTCTCCCCTGGCCAGAAGCTCGCTGTCGAGCACCGTCAGCATCCCCTCCGTGGCCAGAATCTCTTCCTTCAGAGCGGCCAGCATAGCGGGTTTGTCCGCCTCTTTGCCAGGCGCTGTCGTGACGAAGATATAGGGGTCGGTGATGTCGAGTTTGTAGCCTGACCATTGTTTCGCCAGACGCGCTTCGAGTCGAGCCCGAAACGGCGTGGAAGGAACCTGAGCGGCGTTGGTACGTAGCTCTTGGAGCCGGGTGGCCAGTGGGGTGATGCCGTGGTCGGCGGTCAGGACCACCAGGCAGTTGCTCAAGCCGACCTTCTTTTCCAGTCCACTGAGCAGTTTGGCGATCTCGCGGTCGATCTGAAGCAGGGTCTCCAGCGCCTCGGGAGAGTCGGGTCCAAAAGAGTGTCCGACGCGGTCGAGGGTGGCTACGCCCACGTACAGCAGGTCGGTGGGGCCCTCTTTGCCGAGTTCGTAGAAGTCGACCGACTGCAAAGCTAGATCGACGGTCGAACTCAGACCCCACGGAGTGTGAGTCCAGGCCACGTAAAAGTCTTCGCTGGGGCCTTCGGGGTGCCCGCCGTCAATCTTGTGAGGAAACGCTTCGCCCAGCCCCGCGTAGTAGGCAGCGACGCCCTCCGAGCCTGTCGAAATCGAAGCAGGGATGGGAGTGGGAAGCAGTTCGGGAGTCCACTCTTTGGCAAAGTCCTGATCGGGGTGATGGGCCCTGTTCCACTCTTCGACGAAAGGCGGGAGGCTGCCGTCGGGAGCGTAGTGACGGCTGGTCACCCAGTTCCCGCTCTCTTCATCGAACCACAGGGAAGCATCGGCCGAGGTGCCGCCGAGCAGGACGGCCGTGCGGTCTTTCAAGGCGACGGCCACCACCTTGGACTGCCCCCCCGTGGCCTCTTTCAAGGTGTCGCCCAGGGTTGGAGCCGTCAGATCGCGAGGCGAGTAGCCGGGGCTACCCTTCTTGCCTCCGACCAGAGGAGAGTCGGGATCCCAGCCTGCGTCACTGAGCTTTCCGTCGCCCAGTCGCTTCCAGCGGTTTCCGACAACGCCGTGAACCGAAGGGAGCGCCCCGGTCGAAATCGCCGAGTGGCCTACGGCCGTGTGGGTAGGGAAGTGGTCGTGGAAAGCTCTCTGATGCTCGATGCCAAACTGAGAAAGTCGGCGCAGGCCTCCCTGTTCCGGGCCCAGGTACAACGAGCGGTAGCGTTCTAGCTGGTCCTGTCGCATCTGGTCGACAACCACAACCACGACCAACTTCTTGTCGGTCTTACCGGGAGCGGCGGGCAGGGCCTGGCACGATAAGGTGAGCAGGCAGAGAAACGGGATCATTCGGCGCATCATCGTCCTTGGGGTTGCCGTGAGGAGGGGAGGATCCCTGCCTGCAGCCCTGATCAGGGGGAGGTAAGGCGCCAGGGGAGGAAGCCGGATTGGTGAGGGAGAGTGTGTCGTGGGCCGAACGGTTGGTGGCGCGTCCTGGTTTTGACCTGGCCGTGTTGGGGCTGATCATCGTGTCGGTGGTCCTGCTCTGCTTAGAGATCGCCCACCCGATCGGCGACCCGACGCACGAGAAGCTAGCCTTCGTCAGCAACATCATTACCGCCATCTTTGTGCTCGAACTGGGGATTCGCTACCAGGCCAGTCGACGCAAGCGTCGTTTTCTGAGGGAGTACTGGATCGACATCCTGGCCGTGCTTCCGTTGTTCCGCGCCTTGCGTTTTCTGAGGCTTTTGCGCCTCTTGCGGCTGTTCCGAGCGGTTAACCTGGTGACTCGGCAGACCCGGCTGTTCGAATGGCTGTTTCGCAAGCGCGTCACAGAGTATCTGTTTATCGTGCTCCTGCTGCTGTTCGCGACGCTTTTCGGAACGCTGGGATTGGCCCATTTCCATGTAGCGGGTGGGGCCGGCTGGGGTTTGTTGGAGCGCTCGTTCTGGGAGACCCTGTTTACCCTGGTGGCCGGCGAGCCGATCACCGAATTTCCCGGGACTCTGGGCGGGAGGGTGGTCATTCTCCTGGTTCAGCTCAGCGGGCTGACGTTCTTTGCGCTGCTGACCGGTACGGTGTCGGCGGTCATGATTGAAAAAGTGAGAGAGGGTACCGTGTTTCAGCAGATTTTGCTCGAGGATCTCGAGAACCATATCTTGATATGTGGCTTCAATGCCGGCGTCGAGACGGTCGTTGGCGAGTTGCAGAACCACCCCGACTTTCGCGACCGCGAGATCGTGGTGATCAGCGAGCGGGAAGAGCTTCCCCAACTCGATGTGCCGTTCCCTAGCCGAGTGCGCTCGGTCAAAGAAGATTTCACCAGGGTCGAAGTGCTGAAGAAGTGCAACGTCGAGCGCTGCGCCGTGGCCGTGATCGTATCCGAGATAACCCATAACCGGTCGCGCCAGGACGCGGATGCTCGAACCGTTCTGGCCGCCCTGACCATCGAAAAGCTCAAGCCGGGAGTTCATACCTGCGCCGAGCTTTCTAACGCTCAGAGCGAACCGCACCTTCGTATGGGCGGGGTCAACGAAGTGATCGTGACCCGCAATATCGCCGGTCATCTTCTAGCCCAGGCCGCCATGTATTCGGCCAACGTCCATTTACTGCAGGAGTTGCTCAAGCCGACTTCCGGTAATACCTTACAGCCGATGGAGGTCCCTTCGGAGTTGGTAGGCACGGGGTTCTCGACCGCGTTGGCCACCATGCACTCGGAGCACGGGATCATTTTGATGGCGGTCGAGAAAAGCAGCGGTGAGGTTCTGCTGAACCCCAGGGAGTACACCCTGGCCGAAGGCGATCGCCTGATCTGCGTGGCGGCCGGTTAGCCGGCTAGCGGGGTCTCCGGTTGGTGGACGAGTTCTAGCAGTTCCGGTTTCCCGGTCAGACCTTCGTGGCGGGCCACCAGAACACCGGATCGAAATAGGCAAAGCGAGGGGTTCCGGGTCACCGAGTAGGTGCGAGCCAGGTCGGGTTCATCTTCGACGTTGACCTTACCGAGCGCGACGCTGTCCCCCCATTCGGGCGCCAGTTCCAGCAAGAGGCGCTCGAGCTTTTTGCACGGGGCGCACCAGTCGGTGCCGAAGTGAACCAGAAGAGGGGCCGCCGTGCTGCTCACGGCTTCCTGGAAGGTGAGAGAGGTGAACTCTCGGAGTCTAGGCATGTCGACTTGTCTTCCCCCTCCGCTCGGGAATCCTTTCCGATTGGATAAGAAAGCCGTGCCGGCGACGTTACTAGTCGATCCAGAGGTTGCCGAGAAAGACGGTGTCTTGCTCGCGATAAGAGAGCCCGGTAGCGCCCATTTGCGCCAGCGTGGGCCCGATGGGAGGATGGAAGGTCAGGTCGGCCACCTGCGAGATCGGAATCCAGGCTACGTCGGTGATCCGCTCTTCTTTCAGGAGAGCGGTCGGAGCGCAGCCCAGGCGTCGGGCGCTGAACACCAGGTGTAACAGATGGCGTGCGCCGTCAGGCGCCACCGTCTCGCTGGCCAGCAGAAGGTGACCGATTTCGGCCTCCACGCCGGTCTCTTCGAGCAGTTCCCGACGAGCCGCCTCTTTGACGCCCTCGCCCCACTCGAGGCCGCCTCCCGGCAGCAGCCAGTACTTGTGGTCGCCTTTGGAGTGTTCGACCAGAAGGAGGCGGTCGTCTTCACACAGGGCCACGGCCACACGGATGCGGGGCCGGCTTCGGGATTGCGCTGTCATGGCCCGCCTTCTTCCCCAAGCGTCTAGCGCTCCCTGCCCGGGGATGGGGAGTAGGGAGAGGGATAAGCGAGTTCTATCCGAGAGTGGCTCCGAAGGTCTTCGTAGCTGGACTACCTTGAACGAATACAGTCATGAGCAAGGAGGCAATTCAATATGCTCACTATGGAGAAGACCGAACTGACGACCTGGATGGAAAAGGCGTTCCGCGGCGATCTGCCGGAAGAGGTCGAGATGTTGCTGCGGCAACGAGAAACCGATTTTAACATCCTGACCGAGATGATGACCCAGTGGCCGGCTTCGATCAAGGAGCCGATGGACCACCTGGTCCGGCTGCAGCAGGCCGACACCCAGTTGATGTACGCCGTCATCGAGAAACTCTTCACTCGCCATCTCGAGTCCCATCCCTAGACCTAGAGTTCCCGGAGAGCCGAGAGTCCAGAAGCAGAAAAAGGCGCCCCAGAGGGGGCGCCTTTTCCAAGAGCGGAAGCTCAGGCTACTTGATGGTGACCTGGGCGCCGACTTCTTCGAACTGAGCCTTGATCTTCGCAGCTTCGTCCTTGGAGACGGCTTCTTTGAGGATCGAGGGAGCTCCATCGACCAGGTCCTTGGCTTCTTTCAGGCCCAGGTTGGTGACGGCGCGGACGACTTTGATCACGGGGATCTTGTTTCCGCCAGCGTTGGTGAGCTCGACGTTGAACTCGGTCTTCTCTTCTTCAGCGGCGGCAGCGCCACCACCAGCAGCCGGGGCGGCCACGGCCACGGGAGCGGCAGCGGACACACCGAGTTTCTCCTCGAGCTCCTTGACGATGTCGGCAGCTTCGAGCAGGGTCAGATTGCAGATAGCCTCGATGAGGTCAGCTTTCTCGACTTTAGCCATGATTGTTTCTCCTTGAGATTACTCGGCTGCCGCGGGGGCGGCGCCTTCTTCTTGTTTCACGCGCCAAGCTTCGAGAAGCTGGACGACTTGTCGACTGTTGCCGTTCATCGCACCCATGATGTTGCGGTGCGAGGAGAGCATCAGTCCCAGAATCTGCTGTTGCAGTTGCGGCAGTGTCGGCAGATCGGCGAGGGCCTTGAGATCCTTCGGATCCAGAACCTTACCGTTCATGTAACCGGCGTGCGGCTTAGGAACGCCCTTGGCCTTCAATTCGTTGGCATAATCAAGGACGGTCTTAGCGACCGCGGCCGGGTCATCGTAACCGAAAGCAATGGCCATGGGGCCTTTGAGATGACTGTCCAGACCCTCGTAGCCGAGTTCCTTGGCGGCCTTGGCTACCAGGGTGTTTTTGACGACGCGGTATTCGCCGCCAACGGCACGCAGCTTCTTGCGAAGTGCGGAGATCTCTTTCACGGTCATTCCCGACCCGTCGCCACGGTAATCGGTTAGGATCGCGACACTCGAGCGCTCCAGGCGATCCCTGAGTTGATTCAGGAATTCGCCCTTGCGCTCCATCTGTTCGGCATGAGTTTTCATCGCGTTCCTCCGTTAAAATTTTGGAGAACTTGCTCCTTTTTGGGGAGCCCGCCAGAAACGAAGTGGGCCCGTCCACCATAGACGGGCCCGCTTGCACTCCCTTTGTGGGGGAGAACATCTCCAGAGGACCTCGGCGGGAGATTAAGGAGCCTGAGCTCCACCCGCTGTCTACGGTGTTTGGCTTGTGTGACGAGTCGCGACCTGCCGGTCGTGACTCCGAAAAACCCGTGAGGGCCCTCCAGAGGAATCTAGCGGTCGGATTATAGACAGCCAGGCGACCCGGTGTCAACCGGGTCTCCGAATTTTTCTAAAACTCCAGCTCTTCGAGGCTGGTTTTGGGGTTGTCTCCCCGGATTTTGCTCAGCAAACGGGCCAGGCCCGTAGACGGTCCGCTGATGTCTTCGGCCAGCGCCTGCATCTCGCGAGAGCGGATCGGCTTCTCTTCTTCCATCGACTCTTCCAGCGAGAACGAGGGCACGTCGCCGTCGGCTTCGTCCCAGGCAAGCTCGGGAAGTTGGCCGACGTCGGACAGTCCGAAATGCTCCAGGAAAAGCTCGGTGGTCGAGAACTCGAAGGGGCGGCCGGGAAGCTCGGAGCGTCCCGACTGGGCCACGAGCTCGAGGTCGACGAGTTGGGCCAGGGTGCGGTCCGAGTTGATGCCTCGGGCGTCCTCGAGCTGGGCACGAGTCACCGGCTGCTTGTAGGCCACGATGGCCAGCACTTCCATCTGAGCCCGGGATAGGCGTTTTTTGTTCTGCACCTGCAAGATCCGCTCGATGTACGGCGCCACGTCGCTACGAGTCATAATCTGGTAGGCTCCGGCCACTTTGCGCACTTCCAGGGCGCGGTCGCGCAACTGGCGGCGAAGGCGGTCGATGAACCGCTCGGTATCGTCGGTGTCCCAGCCGCCGGCTTCGGCGATCTCTTCGAGGTGAAGCGCTCCTGGGGCTGCAAACAGCATGGCTTCGATGGCCTTTTCCGGGGCGATTTCGTCTTTGCTTCTGCCAAACATAGCGTGTTCTTTCTAATTCAAGCTGACCGGAGCCACGGGGTACGCGGATTCGGCGGTTTCGCGCATCTCACACTCGAGTTCGCTGCGATAGTTGTCCTGGTAGAGAATGACTCGGTCGCGTCGGGCCATCTCTAGCAGAGCCAGAAAGGTGACCACGACCAACCCTTTACGGTCGCCTTCGCGACGCAGCAGTTCGGAAAAGGTCACCCGGCGGCGTTCGCCACGAAGATGGCTCCAGATCTCTTCGACGCGTTCGGGCACAGAGAGCTCGACTTTGCGGTAGCCGATCGGCTCTTTGAAAGGCTTGCGGGGGCGCAGGATACGCAGCGCCGCCAGGTGCAAGGAGCGTCGGGAAACGTTCAGCAACGGGCTCTCGGGTTCGCTCAGGCCGCTGGGGTGGGGGTAGCGAGCCAGGCTCTGAGATTCGCGGTCAGCCAGCCAGTTGGCGGCTTTCTTCAGGCGCTGGTACTCGCGCAGGCGGGCGACCAGGTCATCCTCGCCCGGCTCGTCGTCGTAGCCCATCATCATACCGTCATCTTCGGGTTCGATGACAGGAAGCAGCAACCGGGACTTCAACTCGAGAAGCTGAGCAAACACCACCAGGTAAGAGCTCTCGATCTCGACATCGAGGTTGCCCAGCAACTCCAGGTATTCCCGATACTGGCCGGTCACCTGAGACAGCGAGACCTCGGTGATGTCGAGTTCGGAGCCTTCGACAAGGCTCAGCAGCAGGTCGAGCGGTCCTTCGAAAAAGGGCAGTTGAACCTTGTATTTGACGTCTTCGGCTTCCATTACTTCACTCCCAACAGAAAACCGAGCACGGTTTGGTTCGCCACGTAGAGCAACTTCTGGCCACCCAGCCACATCAGCACCAGCAGTCCGACCAGAGACCAGATCCCCATCCTGGCTTCCATCCGGCGCATCTGCTCGGTCATCGCCTCGGGCAGCGCCGCGCCCAGAATTTTCCAGCCGTCCAGGGGCGGCCACGGGATCAGGTTGAACAGTCCAAAACCGACGTTGGCCATCACCATGCGGACCAGCACCACCTCGAGCGGAGTGCCCCCGAAGACGCCCGTCAGGTACAGCATCGAGCAGGGGATGGCGAAGGCGAAGTTGATGAACGGGCCCGCGGCGGCAACCAGAGCCGTGTCCAGAGAGCGGCTTTTAAAATTGTCCGAGTTGATAGGCACGGGCTTGGCCCATCCCATGATCAGGGTTCCCTTGGACATGATGTAGGTCAGCGTCAGAGCGATGGCGCCCATCGGCTCGAAGTGGACCAGTGGGTTCAGGGTCAAACGCCCATCATACTTGGCGGTAGGGTCGCCTAGCTGATAGGCCATCCAGGCGTGCGCGAACTCGTGGATGAGCAGCGCAAAGGCTAGGCACAATAGGCCGATGGCTATGGCGACGGGATCCACCCCCGGAGATTGGCGTTTCCTTGACAGCAATCCTCTCGCCATGCTGAGAAATTCTCAAGGGGAGGGGGCTCTTTCCTCGAGTTCATGGCGCTTTGCCCCCGGCCTGGTCAGGAGATGGCAAGGAGGAAGAGGTCGTTGAGGTTCAGGCCGGACGGTCCGGTGCGCAGCAGCGAGCCTGGCAAAGCTTCCAAAAGTCCGCTGCTGTCGTGTCGAGCGAGCCTTTTCTCCGCACCCTCCTCTCCCCAAGCCTGGAGGAGTGCCGACCAGGTCTCTCCGTCGACTACGGCGCCCGCGTAAGGGGTTGGACCGTCCTGACCGTCGGATCCGGCCGCTAGCAGACTGATGCCGGACTCGCCCGCGATAGCTCGGGCAAAGTGAACGGCGAGTTCCTGGCAGCGTCCGCCGCGACCCGTTGCCTTGACTCGAAGTCGGACGGTGGGTTCGCCGGTGGCCACCAGGACTGTTTTTACACCCTGAGCCTTCAGGCGTCGGGCTAGCGCAGCCCAAGAACGAGCCAGTTCTTCGATATCGCCCAGTACCACCTCGTTCCAACTCTCGTGATGGCCGTTCCGGCTTCCCAGTTCGGCTCGCGCCATGGCGGCGAGAGTTCGATAGTCGGCCAGCAGTTCGGCCTGCAGAGAGAGCGCCTTGGGAGTCTCTCCGAGCGCTTGGAACCAGCGCTCCAGGCGTTCTCGGGTCGTGTGGGGTCGTAGCTCTTCGAGAAGAATCCGGGCGTCGTCTCTGGTCGAGGGGTCGGCCAGGGCGGGGCCCGAGCCCACCAGGTCCAGGCGAGGCGGCTGGCAGACCACGTCGGAGGCGATCAGCTGGGTAACTTTGGGAAAGCGACGCACGAGCCGCTGCCCCAGGCCTCCACCTTTGAAGAGGGAGAGGTGCTTTCGTACTATGTTGACCTTCTCGATGGGCAGGCCGCTGGCCAACAGCGCCTGATTCAGCAGCTGAAGGTCGGCCAGATCGAGGGGAGGACGGGGTGTCTCGATCAGCGAGGATGCTCCACCCGAGAGGAGCAGCAGGAGGTGCCCCGGACGGGCTCTTTCTGCGCTCCAGGAGTCCAGGCGTTGGGCGGCCAGCAGGCTCCTGGGGCCGGGGACGGGATGCTCGGTTTCCCAGCACTCGAAGCCCGCCAGACCGGGCCTTGGTCGAGAGGTCAGGTGGCCGACCTTGGTTACCAGAAACCCTTCGCAGGGGGGTCTTGCAAAGGGCGCCGCCAGCGCCGACATCTCGACGGCGGCCTTTCCGAGGGCGAGGATCTGGTCGAACGGCAAGGACGATTCCCGCTCGAGACGCTGCTGAAGAAGCTCGCCCCGACGGAGTCGGCCCAGGATGTCGTGATAGATTTTCGCAAGTTGCTGCTGCAAGGTTCGATTGTACCAGGAGGTCCCTGGATATGAGCGAAGAGCGGACTATGTCCAAACCCAAGATCACCCTGATGCTGGTGGACGACCAGCATCTTTTCAGAGAAGGTATCAAGAGCCTGCTCAAGGCTCATGAAGACGTTCAGGTGGTGGCCGAAGCCGCCGATGGCCAAACCGCGCTAGATCTGGCCTCCCGCGAAGCTCCCGACGTCATTCTTCTGGACCTGAAGATGCCTGGGATGGACGGGATGGAGTGCTGCCGCCGCCTCAAGGAACAGTCGCCTTCGGCCCGTATCGTCATTCTTACCGTGTCGCGAGAGCTCGCTTCCATCGTCGAAGCGATGAAGTCGGGCGCCAGCGGCTACCTGACCAAAGACACCCCGTCGGAGAAAGTCGTCGAGACGGTCATCCGCGTGTTCCACGAAGGCAACTTGCTGGAGCCGCTGCTGGCCGACCGCCTGCTCGACGAGTTCGTTTCGTTCTCGGCCAAGAACGAGGAGAACCCCGAAGCCGCCATGTTCGCTTCGCTGTCGCCCCGCGAGACCCAGATTCTCAAGTTGGTGGCTGAAGGAATGCCCAACAAGCTGATCGCTTCCGACCTCAAGATTTCCGAGCACACCGTGCGCAACCACATCAGCAACATCTTCCAGAAGCTTCAGGTCAACAACCGCACCGAGGCTACCGTGCTGGCGATGAAGCAGGGGTTGGTCTAGGTTAAACTTGCCGGGGAAGGAACGCGTCCGCTGAAGTTTCTCGTTGTAGGCTCGACCTTCGAGGCCGTGATGGCTTGCGAAGTGCTCGGTGGGATCGCGGGCGTCGAAAGGGTTTGGAACCTTCCCACTCCAGGGACCGCTTACACGGTGGTCTCCTCTTCCATGACGCCTCCGCCGTCCTGGCGCGAGGTCAAGTCGCGCTCGCTTCCTCGCGTCACCTTGCGGGATCGCTGGGGCAAGCTGCTGCTTGGCCATTCTCTGGAAGGCTTCGCTTCGCTGGCTTTCCCCAGCGTGGGGGTGGCTCGGACCCCACTTCTGCAGACTCTCGAGTCGTCCGTCTCGCTGGTACGCTGTCGCCCCGAAGAAGGCGGCGCGCTCTGTTCCCTGTCGGACGGCACGGAACTGGCCTGTACCGGCGTGGTGTTTGCGGACGGACCTCGCTCGGTGGCCCGGACCCTGATCGATCGTTCTCTGGCCCGTAAAGACGACCGCAAGGCGGTGGTTTGCTGGTCCTTCGTTCGTCGCGATCTGCTAGACCTGTCGGCCTGGGAGTTCCGCACCGCTCTGGGGAAAAGCGTCGAACAGCTACCGCTGCCGGAAGGTAAAGTTCGGGTCAAGCTTCGTTTCAAAACCGATGTCGGTGCCCGGCAGACGCCGGCCCAACTGAAGGAGCTGTTTTCCGAGTTCGGTCCCGACATCGAGGCGCTGCTCGAGGGAGTTGAAGAAGCCGAGATCGAGCACTGGGTGGAAGAAGACCCGTCCCGGGTGGCGTTTTGTCCCTTCCCAGGTACGATGGCGCTTGGTCAGGCGGCTCTCGGGACACCGATTCTGGATACTTTTGATTGGGCCATCCGGTTATCCAAACGCCAGATGGAAAGGGTGGTCGAAAGCGTGGTCGTCGACCACTGGAACCCTACCGCCTGGGAGCCAACCTTTCAAGAAGCGTGGAAACCGCTGCAGACGTCCGAACGTTATTTCCGCTTGGCCTTGCACTATGATAACGCCCTGCTGCGCCCGCTTCGGGATGTCGCGCTGCGCTTGCTGCCGGCCGGAGTCGTGATCGACCGCGTGCGCCGTCGACTGGATCTCTAGGCCTCCGACCCTGACGGTCGCGTTTCACGGCTCGGGAACCGATCGCGGGGTCAGCTCTCGAACCAGCGACGACTGGCCTTTTTCCAGCTTGACCAGGCTGACCGACTTGCTCGGAATCGGATTTCCGTTAGGGTAAGAGATGGTCCCGGTGACCCCTTCAAACCCGTTCATCTGGGCCAGCCCATCGCGAATTTTATCCGATTCGGCGCTGTTGCTCTGGCGGATGGCGGTCAGCAGCAGATTGACGGTATCGTAGCCCAGGGCGGCGAAAGCGTCGGGAGTGCTGCCGGGAAAACGAGCGGCGTAAGCCTGGCGGAAATTCACCACGGCCGGTCTGGTATTGCTCTCTCCCAGGTAGGCGTGGGTGGTGTAGTACACCTTCGAAACGTCTCCAGCCCCGCTCCAAACGTTCGAGTCGAAGGCGTCGCCGCCCAGAATCGGCATATCCAGGCCCATACTGCGTAAGCGGCGTACGGCGGGCAGCGCCTCCTGAGGTCCGGCGGCTACGAACAGCACGTCGGCTTTGGCGGCTTTGAGAGACAGTCGGTCGACCTGCTGGGGGTTGAAGGCGTAAAGCCCCAGGACCTGGCCGCCCATCTCCTGGAAGCGGGTCACGAAGTACTGCTGCAGCAGTCGGGTATACTCGGTCGAGTCGTCGTAAATTATGTAAGCGGTCTTGGCCTGCAGGTCCGCGCAGGCAAACTCGGCGGCGGCGGCGGCTTGGACATTGTCGCCAAAGGCGGCCAGGAACAGGTAGTTGGGCACCTCGCGGGTCAGCCGGGGCGAGGTTGCGCCAGAAGTCACGAACGGCAGGCGCTGGCGGGCCCCCATCGGCGCGGCCGCCAGCACAAAGTCGGTTTCGGAAAAGCCCAGCAAAGCGCAGAGTCGGGGGTGAGTAGCCAGCATCTCTCGGGTACGATTGACCAGGCCGGCGGGGTCGCTGGCTCCATCCATCAGCACCAGTCGTACCTGGCGCTGTAAGGGGGCGTTGTTCTGGTTGGCTTGCTCTACCGCGAGTTGCGCACCCTGACTGGCCGGCAGGTCCAGTGCCGCCTGTCGGCCGGTGATATTGAACAGGCCGCCCAGGGTGATCGGCGGTTGGTCCGCCGCAGCGGCAAGATGCAGGGAAAGAGCCAGAGCCAGGGCCAACAGTTTACGCATGGGCGGCGTATTCCCGTTTGGACGGCATTTCCTTGCTTGACGGAGCTAAGCCGTGGGGTAGATGCCGCCGGGGCCGCCGTTCAGGAAGTCGACGATACGGTTTCCTCCGGCCACGTCGTTTTGAGCAAAAATGTAGTGACCCTCGTGCCATTTCCCCAGTTGAAAACGGTTTTTTACGTACAGGCTCAGGCCTCGGACGCCTCCGCGAAGAACCGAGAGCGGTTTTTTCAGGCTAGTGTCGGTGCGGTAAAACGCCGGTACGGCATCGTTTTTCGAGTAGGTCAGAAAGAGGTTCTCGTTCTTGATGCCGGCCCTCTGAAAGTCGCCCTGCGTGGCGGTGGCGGCGGTGCCCATCACCCGCACCCCTTCGGTGATGCGGTCGGCCCAGGCGCCGTCCTCTTCCTGGGAAAGTAGAGTCAGAGCCAGGGCCACCTGAGAGCCGCCCCCACTATGGGCCATCAAGGTGACCTGGCGGCCAGCGGCCAGCGACTGGCGAACCTGGTCGTGGATCGTCTTGACCGAGGGGTCGTTTTTGTAGGCCGCCTTTTCACCGCCTCCGGGGTGCCCAATCCGGCCTGGAGCCCTTTGAGCAGAAAGGTGTTGCGAAAAACACGACCGATATCGGCCATCCCGGGGCGATCTCCTTCGTGCACCCCTAACACCGGGCGGTCCCAGTTGGCGCCGTTGGGGAATCCCGCGTGGTACCAATCTTTGATCTGCTGGTGATGGCCGGCCCAGTCCTGATCGATCCCGTTGACGCTCAGGAACACCTCGCCCTGATGCAAGGCGGATTGGGGGATATCGGGCGGTCCATCGGGCAAGGTCTGCCCGGAGTGTTTGAGCACTCGCACCGCGCCGTCCGGATTCTGCTGGAACAGCGCTCCATGAAGCTCGACAGGGTCAGGCTTGAACATGGTGCGAGGCGGAACGTTCGTGGCCGCGAGCGGACGGATGAGCATAGCCCATTTTGACATACTTCGGAGGAGGATTGGCTTCCAGGATGTTATCTCTGGCGAGAACACAAGAAACGCCTCCTAGGCCCGTGGTTACGGGATCGGAAGGCGTTGCCTCGGCTTAGCGCCGCGTCTGGTGTTCCAGCACTATTCCAGCGGCCCCGATCTAGCGCCGCTGATATCGGCTGGAGTCGATGGCGTAAGAGGTGGGCTCGCTGCTATAGCGCTCCCCCGCTTGCTGCTTGACGGCTCGGGTCGCTTCTCTGCGACTCATAACCACGGGACGGTTTTTCCCCGTCTCCTCCCAGTCGCTTCGTCCGTGCTTGACCATGTACGAGTGGATCATGGGATAGGCCAGACCGACGATCATCAGCGGCACCGCGATCGGGGCGCCCGTGAAGTAGGTCCCGAACATCATAATCAGGCCTCCGAAGAAAAGGAAGGCGCCGATGGCGAGATGGCTGTTCGACTTGCGCCCGATGGGCTCACTTGCGGGATGCATAATATGTTACCTCCAGGTAGGGTGTCTCTACTGTTATGCTAGGCCAGCGCGCGAGAAAGGTCCTCATCCAGAGCGACCCCCTGGGGGCATCCCCTTTGAGAGCGGTTCAAGCGCGGATTTCGGAAGGCTTTGGGGGGGAGTTCGCACGAAGTCATCTCAGAATGGAAGACCCCGCTTCGGACACGATTGAGTTCAAGACCCTGTCCATCGATCAGCCGGACCAGGCCGGCCGAGCCTTTTGCCTCATCGTCATGGAGGGGCCGAACAAAGGCGCCACCTTCACCCTGTCCGCCGGGCAGTTCACCATCGGTCGGATGGACGAATGCGACATTCTGGTCAACGGCCGCGGAGTCAGCCGGACCCACGCTATCATCACCGTCAAGCCGCATGGCGACGTGATCCTCGAAGACCTCGAGTCGACCAACGGGGTCTACGTCAACGGCGAACGGGTCACCCGACAGGCGTTAGAGCCGGGACAGACTCTCTCTTTTGGGCCCGAAGTCAAACTGCGTCTCGAGCTTTCCGCTCCCAGTGTGCAGAATCTGCTGCAAGAGATGTACGAGTCGGCGACGCTCGACGGGTTGACGGGTCTGCTGACCCGCCGAGGCTTTGAAGAGCGCCTCGAGGTCGAGTTCGCTATGGTGCGTCGGCACAAGATGAACTCGTGCCTGGCGATTCTGGACCTGGACCGCTTCAAAGGGGTCAACGACCGAGAGGGCCACGACGCCGGAGACCTGGTGCTGCAGCGCCTCTCCGATGTCATTCGTGATAACGTGCGGATTGGCGACCTGGCCTGTCGCTGGGGTGGGGAAGAGTTCGTTCTCTATATTCGTCAGACGCCGCTGGTGGGCGGGGTGACCCTGCTCGAACGGCTGCGAGAAGAGCTGGCGGGAACCTCGATCGAACTGCCCGCTGGGAACTCGATCCGGGTGACCTTCAGCGCCGGCGTGATCGACTTGCTAGACTTTGAGGACTGGCGGGCCGGCGTACGCCCGGGCGCCGCCGCG
>JAEXNA010000147.1 GCA_023447635.1 Vulcanimicrobiota bacterium
GGCTTAGATATGACGGTGGCTCAGGTCGCCGGGCGCGCCCGGCAAAACCCCCTGCACGAAGGGCTGGATTCGGAAAAACGCCCGGACCCGTGCATCTTGGTGATCTTTGGCGCCTCTGGCGACCTGACCGAGCGAAAGCTCATCCCCTCCCTGTTCAACCTTCGGGAGCAGGGCCTTCTCCCGCGCAATTTCGCGGTGGTCGGCATCTCGCGGAGCTCGATGACCGACGAGGAGTTCCGCGAGAAGGTCAAGCCTGAAGAGGTAGGGGAGGACTGGGCCGAGTTCGCGGAAGGGCTCTTCTATATGCCGGGTAACCACGGCGAGGAGATCTGCTACCAGCACCTGGCCGAGAAGCTCTCTCACGTCAGGGAGCAAAGAAAGCTGCCCGCCAACTATCTGCACTACCTCTCCGTCGCGCCGGACGCTTTCCCGACCATCGTCAAGTACCTGGGAAGCCACGACCTGCATCGCAGCGAGGGCTGGGTTCGGGTGATTTTCGAGAAGCCGTTCGGAACGGACCTGGCCTCGGCCCGGCAGCTGAATCAGGATATTCACGGGACCTTCGACGAGAATCAGGTCTTCCGAATCGATCACTACCTGGGCAAGGAGTCGGTTCAGAACATCCTGACCTTCCGCTTCGCCAACGGGATCTTCGAGCCGCTCTGGAACCGACGCTACATCGATCACGTCCAGATCACCGCCAGTGAGACGCTGGGGGTCGGCTCGCGGGCAGGCTACTACGATCACAGCGGCGCCCTGCGCGACATGATCCAGAACCACCTCATGCAGCTTCTCTGCCTGACGGCGATGGAAGCCCCAATCTCGTTCTCTGACGACGCCGTCCGTAACGAGAAAGGGAAGGTGCTGTCGGCGCTGCGGGTTTACACCCCGGAAGAGGTCGACAAGAACGTGGTGCGGGGTCAATACACCTCGGGCTTTGTCGAAGGGCAAGAGGTGCAGGGCTATCGCTCGGCTCCCGGTGTGAAGCCGGGAAGCCGAACCGAGACCTATGCTGCCGCCCGGTTCTATATCGACAACTGGCGCTGGCAAGGCGTGCCGTTCTATCTGCGAAGCGGCAAATGCATGCCGAAAAAGCTGACCGAAATCGCCATCGTCTTCAAGCCGGCGCCGGTCGACCTGTTCCGCAAGGGCGGCGACCCGATGAGCCCTAACGTTCTTACGCTCAGGGCTGACCCCGAGGAAGGTATCACGCTCCGGCTGGCCTCCAAAATTCCAGGGATGACCACCCGGACCCGCTGGGTAAACATGGATTTCGACTACGGGTCGGCCTTTGGAATCCCCTCGCCCACGGCCTACCAGCGCCTACTGCATGACTGTATGATCGGGGACGCCACGCTCTACTCGCGAGCAGACGCCATCGAGTACGCCTGGGAGGCGTGCCAGCCGATTCTCGACCGCTGGGCCGAATCGGACAAGGAAGTCGCCTTCTACGAGGCCGGCAGCTGGGGACCCGAGGAGGCAGACCGCCTGATCGAAGACGACGGTCGGTACTGGACCAAGGTATGAGCAGTTCGCGCACCGACTCGGAAGAGTTTCCCCTGGGCCAACTCCCCAAAATGCTTCGGAGCGCCTGGGACCAGCACCGACAGAAGGTGCGGCGAACCGTCATTCGGGTCGCCTCCTTCAATCTTCTGGTGGTCTCCAGCGGGGAGACCGATCCTCATCTGGCTGAAATTGTGGAAGGGCTGCAGGCCAGTCATCCCTGCCGCCTGATCTGGACCAAGCTCAAGCCGGAAAAAGAGTGGGATGAAAGCACGGCCGCGCTAAGCCTGGTCACCCGCTGCGAGGGTCGCCAGGTCTGCAGTGAGCAGATCGTGTTGCGTTGTGGCAACGATCGGGCCCGGGTCCCCTCGGTGGTGCTGCCGCTCATCGAGGCTGGGCTGCCGACGCACATGATCTGGTGGAAGGCGGGTCCCCTCGATGGGCCTCTTTTCCGCCGCCTGCACGACCGCGCCAAGCTAACGCTCTGGCAGCCGGAGGCTCCACCTTCCAACTGGGCTCTAGAGTATCTGGATCGCAACTGGTCCGACCCGTATCAGTTCGAACACGCAACCTACCCGTTGGACTGGTTCAGGATTCTGGGCCGTCGCAAGAGCATCGCTCGCGCTTACGACCACGGTTCGGTGCGGGTCCGCGCTTTTGACACCGGGGCCGAGATGTCGCTCAAGCATAAGCTTCTCAAGGGGTGGCTGGCCTCCCGTCTGGGCCAGAACTCTTCCGAGGTCGACTTCCAATGGACCAGCGGCCGGACGGGCTGTCAGATAGCTTCCGACGAGCCGCAGGAACTGCCGTTACTCGACGACCTGCACGCGGTTCGGGTCGCTCTCGATCAAGCCGAGCGAGATCCCGTGTTCGCGCAGGCGCTGAAAGCGCTGCTTTCACCGGCCGCTCGCTGAACTTCCGTCAACGCCAGAAAGGACACTTCCCATGCAGACAGAGATCGTTCCCTCTAACGAGTTTACCGAACGCGCCGTAGCCTATCTGGGCCAGCGGATCAGCGAACGCGACAAGAGTCGCCCCTTCCACGTCTTCCTCTCGGGAGGCTCGACCCCGAAGCCGATCTACAGCGGACTGGTGCAGGCAGGCCTGGACTGGACCGATGTTCATCTGTGGCTGGGGGACGAGCGCTATGTCCCGTGGGACCATCCTGACAGTAACTACCGAATGGCTCGTGAGACTCTGGTCGAGCCTGCTGGGTTGGCTCCCGAGCAGATCCATCCCTGGCCGATCCTGGCTACCCCCGAACTGTCTGCCGAGACCTACGACCGGGAGTTTCGCGGGGTCTTCGAGCGAGACGGCCAGGTGCTGGACCTGCAGATTCTGGGGATGGGGGACGATGGTCATACCGCCTCGCTCTTCCCGGACTCGCCCGCCCTCGAGGAAACATCGGCGATGTGCGTCTCGAACGTGGTCGCCAATGTCCAGGAGAAGAACCGTCTGACGCTGACCTTCCCGGCCCTTGCCCTGAGTCAAGACGTGGTCTTCTTGATCAAGGGCGAAGGCAAGGCCGCTGTTCTCAAAGAGGTGCTAGAGAACGGTCAGCATCCCGCCTCTCGGGTACGGGGTCAGAAGTCGACGGTCTTCTTCCTGGACCAGGCCGCCGCGGCAAACCTGTCTTCTTAAAGAGCGGGCACTTCGGGCAAAAAAAAGAGAGGGCCGCGCTGCCCTCTCTTTTTTTGCATCCGGGAAAGCCGGAGTCTATGCTTGAGCCGAAGCCCGACGGGTGCGACGCACCAGTCCAGGTTGATCCCTGATCGTCCTCACGTATGCGTGTAGCATCTCGGCAACTTTACGCTGCTGCGAGGTCGAGAGGGTGAACAGCTCCTGTAGCGCTTCTCTCAGGCCGTTGTCGAGAACTTTCTCGGTTTTGTAGCCTTCGATCCGATCTAGCAGGTCGTCCACGGGGATTTGCTCAGGAGCATATCCCGCCACCAGTAATGTCCTATCTACATCGGCCTGAATAGCCCGTGCGATCTCCAGAACTTTGTCCTTGCGAGGAACGTAGCCGTCCCTCTCGATCAGCGTGACGTAGCTAGGGTCGATTTTTGCCAGTTCTGCCAACTTACGGCGGGTGAGCTGTCTTGCTTTTCGACGCTCCTTGACGTAATTAGCCCAATCCTGATTTTTCATCTCTCGACGCGCCCTCCTTCATATGAGACTTCGTCACAAACTACTATAACAAAGCCTGGAATGAAATACAATCAATTCTAGAGAAATGTTCACTCTCTCTCAAAGCCTTGAAAAGGGTTCCGGAAGTCCGGAATCCTGTCGCTTTGCAAAAGCATCTCGGACACCTCGAATTCGGTGGTGTCGAGCGCTTCAGAGGTGTCCTCTGGCGGTTTGATCGTACCTCGACGGTCCATCCAGGTCCCTAGTCGGGAAACCCTTGAACCGTTTATTTGCTTGGCGAACAGGTTCCATCCCAGAAAGACGCTTTGCTCCATGGCAAGGGAAAAAACATGACCTAGACTGGGCGCAACGTCCATCTGGGCCCCAAAGTCGCGTGGGGGACGCGGGTCTCCAGGAAGCATCGGCTTCCCGCTTAAGGCGCTTTCTACCGTGCAGATGACGAACGGCACCGCTTCGGACTGAGGGAATACGGGCAGGCCGAGTCGCTGCTTATCGGATTCACTGACGTTAGAGTCGTGGTCACCGAACAAGACAAGCACGGTCTTTCGACCTCGTTCGGTCTGCCCGAGGTCCCGGACGAAATCGGCGACGGCCCGGTCTCGCATGTTGCACCAGCGAAGGTAGCGCCGAACCATGCTGAGCTTGTCGGGCGGCGGGAAATCGGTGTCGCCTGGTTTGGTTTCAGGATACGGGTGGTGGCACATCATGGTGACCACGTAGGCGAAGTACGGCTTCCCTTCTCGGCCTCGGAACCGCTCATAAACCCGGGAGAACAGCGCCTGGTCGGTGAGGCCCCAGCCCCGGACCTCTTTGGCGGAATCCCGCGGGGGAAGGTCGTCCTGGAAAAGCAGCGTGCCGAAGCCGTAGGCCGAGGCCATCAGTTTGGCGTTCCAGAAGGTCGGCTCTGAGGGGTGCAGGTAGTACGTGTCGTACCCCTTCTCTCCGAACAGCTTTGGCAGAGCCAGGAAGCGGTTGTTAGGGTAGGAGAAGGGGAGGGGGCGGTTGGCCGGAGGGTGCAGAGAGTTCAGGTAGATGAACTGTCCGTCGGCCGAGCGGCCGAGATGAGTTTGGTCAAACAGCCGAAAACCGTATCCGACACGGAAGAGGTGCTGGAAGAACGGCATGACGGGACGGCCGTCGATCGATTCTTCGACCGCGAAAAATTCCAGCGATTCCAGCTGCAGCATAACGACGTCTCGCCCTTCGAACATCCCCTGGAACGGGGTCTTTTCGGTCGATAGCTCTCGGCTCTTCCCGACCAGGGCTTCGACGCGAGCGGGGTCGAGAGTCGTGCCGCTTTCCAGGTGGGCTGCGATACGCGCGTACTCGTAGCTATCGTAAGCGTGGTAGTAGAGCGGTCCGAAGATTTCCGCCATGGCAACGTTCTGGAAACGCCGCTGGAACTGGATCCAGCGAACTTCGGGTAGGGTCTTGATCCCGACGATGATGGCTCCCGCTGTGAGCAGGCTGAACAGCAAAGGCGCCCACCAGCCCGGCGAGGGGCCCTCTCGGGTGCGCCAGAACACCACGGCTCCGCCGAGAAGGACCATCGCCGGGCCCAGCAAGACGATGGCGTCGGGAGGATGGAAGCTCAGGCTCTCGCTGGCTTTGCCCGCCTGCTGCCAGGTCGGTAGCAGATGCCAGGACGGCAGCTCTCGGAAGAAGCGATAGTAGTTCGCGTCGATCAACCACAGTGCGGACACGCCACAGCTCAGGGCGAAGGCTGCGATGGCGCCGAGCCGAGGGGGAAGCCAGGCTAACAGGGCGACGATAGCCAGGAGTAGGCAGTAGCCCGGTCCTGGTTCGTCGGACGGATTGGCGCGGTTGAGGACCTCGTAGTGCATCCACAAGGAACCCACCTGAAGGGTCCCGGCGGTGATCAGCGGCAAGATCAGGCGAGACACGCCCGAGCGGTTGATCAGACTTCGCTTAGCAGAAGGCTCGTCCACTCCGGGAGTTTACACCCCCGAAGAGCCTCTGCCAATCTCTTCTTTTTGTCGCGAAATTCGACGGGATCACGTTTACCCTGTGGGCCCGCTTGGAGATATACTTGGGTGAAGGTAGTCTTACGACAAAGTTTGGAGATCGAGGTGCAAGGTGACGCTGGAAACGTTCTGTAAAGAGCTGGATGTATGCCTCACGGGGTGTGGAACGTGCGAAGAGAAGGTGCAGCAGACCGAGGCGCTGCTCGCTCAGCTTTCGCACGAGAGTCTTCCTTGCTGCGGGCAGTGGGACTGCCAGGACAAGTGTTATGCTCGCCATCTGGTCTATAAGGGCGACGAGTCGGGCTGCTGTGTCGTGGCCATGGCCTGGGCGCCCGGCCAGGGGACACCCGTGCACGACCACGACGGAGTGTGGTGCGTCGAATGCTGCCTGGAAGGGCAGCTCGAGGTGATCCGCTACGAACTCGACGAAACGGTCGAGAAAGGCGAAGAGCCAGTCTACATCTTTCACCAGGTCGAATCCGAGCGCGTCGGGGAAGGTAACGTCGGCAGTCTCATACCGCCCTATGAGCACCACGTGATCCGAAATCCGGGAGAGAGTAAGGCGATCACCCTGCACGTTTACGGCAAAGAGCTCCTGAAGTCGTCCTGCTTTGTCCCGCTAGGGGACAACCGTTACCGTCGAGTCGAGCGCCAACTCGCCTACGCCGAAGCCTGAGAGCTGTCGCCGTCCGCACCTTCGTTGGCAGCGGGTGGGGCGACCGACTCTTCGGTCACCGGGACGGTATCGAGAAGCCCATCAAGCGCCTGAGTCAGGCTCTCCTTGGTGGGCTTCTTTCGCCCTAGCCCTTTCAACCGCTCTCGAACCTCTTTGCCGAAGCGGTTAGCCATCTTGTTCACCTGACCCGAGCTCGGTTTATTTCCGGTCTCGAACCATTCGATGACCAGAGCGCCGATGGACAGGGTGGTCCCAGCGGCAATCGAGGCCGAGAGGGCCCAGCCAGGTACGCCTCCCAGCTTGCTGATCTCGCCGAAGGCGGTCCTGGCCAGCACCCCCGCGCCGAGGCCGGTCAAAAGCTCGCGGCCGCGTTTGTAGTTCAACGGCTGGTCGTAGATTCGTGCCAGAGTCAGCACCATCGAGGTCTGGATGGCGGTCAGCGGAATGATATCCATGAACGGAATGGGGGTTAGGGCGATCAAGGTCGACCCGATGGCGGCGCGCCGCACGGCTTGCCAGGAGAGACTTTTCCTGTAGGCGGGCAACAGGTGTCCAAGCTGCCCCAGCAGGCGAGGCTCCATGGTGGCGACTTCCATCAACAGGCGATCCAGCCCGACGCCTTCTTCGGCCGAAAGTGGGAGCAGTCGGCGAGGGGGAAGTCCCAACGCCTGAGAAGCGACCTCGAGAACCCGATCGCGCTCCGAGCGGTCGATCCGATCGATCTTGTTGAGAATCACCAGGTAGGGGCGTCCCAGGAACTGCAGCTCGGCAAAGAGCGCCAGGTCTCCCTTGGTGATGGAGCGGGTGGCATCGAAAACAATGAGCAAAAAGTCGGCTTCCTGGGCCGAGCGCAGTGCGTTGTCTCTTTCACTATCGCCCTCGTCCCGAGCTCGGTCGGCGCCTGGAGTGTCAATAAGCGAGAAGACCTGGGTGCGCTGCTCCTGACTGATCTTCGTCGTCCCCGGAACCGCCGAGACGGCGGCCGGGCTGTCGCTTCCGGGAGTCAGAGCGTTGAACAGGGTCGATTTGCCGACGTTGACGGGGCCTACGATGGCCAGGCGGTGCAGCGGCGCGATGGCCGGACCAGCGGTACGGGCGACCAGTTTCAAGAGGTCGCCGACGGAGGCCGGATTTCGGCGAATCAAGCCGGCAAAGGCCGACAGCGTCAGTTCAAGCTCCCGCTGCATATCGCGAGGAATGGTGCTCCAGACCTGACGGATGGTCTCCCGATGTTCGGGCGGGAAGGTTTCCAGAAAGGTCTCAAAATCGGACTTCATGATCGGGTTTTCTCATCGCCAAGGGCAGCCCCCTTCCCACGACGCGCGCGAAGGAATTCGTACATCGCTACCCCGAGAGCCGTGGTAACGTTGAGGCTGGCTTTGTAGCCGAGCATGGGAAGGCTAATCTTTTGCCGGCAGGCGCCTAGAATCTCGGGGGAAACTCCCTCGACCTCGTTGCCTACGACCAGGGCTGTCTTCTCTGGCCAGGTGAAGTCCCAGATCTCGGCGGCGTCGGGACCCGTCTCGAGGGCGACTAACTGATATCCCTCTCCCTCTAGCTCTTCGAGCAGTCCCACGGCCGAATCGCGATGTTCCCAGGGGACATAGGCGGTGGCGCCAAGAGCGGTCTTTTCTAGCTGGGGGTTGGGTGGATGCGGCGTGTAGCCCAGGAGGATGACCCGGTCGACGGCGACCGCGTCAGCGGTTCGGAACAGCGCGCCCACGTTATGGGCGCTGCGCACGTGGTCGAGCACCAGGCGAAGTGGCTGTCGGGGAAGGGCAGGCAGGGCCCAGCGCGGGAGTCCCGCGCGATGCGGCTCGATAGGGCCGGTGGGGAAGGGGGATTGGGACATGTCCGGGCTTTTCCCATTTGTTGCTGGCAACCCTGGTCGCCCGGCGCAGGGAAGGCCCTGTTGGAGCGGGAATCCGGCCGCTCTGGAAGAAGGGATGATGTGCAATGGATAGTTTTTTAGCCTGGTTTCAGAAAGTCGAAAAGGTGCAGTTCCTGGCCATCGAGGACCGTGCTCTGACTTTCAAATCTCGGAAGTCGTTCAAGATCGGCTCGAGGCCGACTATCTCTATCTCTATTCCCGTCGCCTCGGGAGGGGCTGAGGATTTCAAGCTCCCGGTCACTATCACCAGGGTTCGCCAGGTGGGGAAAAACTCCGTGGTCTGTACCGGACTGGTTCCCGGTGCGGCGCAAAATGTGGAGCAGCTGCGGCAGATCCTCAGCGGGGTCGACCCGACAGCGGCGGAAGGGTTCGCCGAACCCGACGACGGCGAGAACATGCGCCGGGCTCGTCGATTTCACTGGAGTATCCGCGTCCTTTCCAAAGATTTACCGGGCTTTCGTGCTATCTCGCTAGATTTCAATCGACTCGGGGTCAAGCTCTCTACGGAAGGGCCGGCCGAAATCGGCAAGATCATCTCTCTCATGCTAGAGATCGAGACGGCAAAGACCCACGAAGTGCTCTGCCAGGGCCTGGTGCGGTGGAACAAAGAGGTCAACCGCCGTAAATACGAGGTTGGCATCGAGTTTACCGAACTCGACCCTGAAGTAGCCAAAGAACTGGAAAACTTCGAGCGCTTCCTCGAGTCACGGTCGCACGACGACGTGGCAAAGCGCCAGACGATGGATTCTTCGTTCTACGAGACCGAAGCCTTCGGGCCCGGCGTGGATGATCTGGCGGCCGAGCAGGCTAAAGCCAAAGCTGACGCCCAGGCTGAAGCCGGTACCTAAGCATGGAGCCCGGCCCCAGGTTGGAAGGGCCAGCGGCTCGGCGAGGCAGCGAGTTGCTGCACCATCTGCTCAATCAGAGCTTGAGCGGGTTGGATTTTTGCATTCTCTGGCAGAGCCTGGCCTCCGAACATGAAGAGCTGAAACCGGTTGACCGCTGGGTCCAGCGTTTTCTCGAGTCGGCGGAGCTTTCAGCCCTGGACCGTGCCTTTGCGCTGCTTCCCGAGCCGGAGGAAGGGGAGAGATTGCCGCCGCCCGAGCCGCCGGCTTCCTGGAAGGATAGCTGGACCGTGAGCTCTCGTCGGATACGCGACGTTACCCGTCTCGAACTGCGCTGCCCTCACTGCGGTTGGGAGTTTGCCTACTCGATGGAGCACCCGGCCAACACCGAGATGCGCCTGCCGTTCGAGCAGTTGGAGTGCCCCTTTTGCGAGGCCTCGGACCCCGCCTGACCTGGGCTTGGTTTCGCACTTCTCGCCAAGCATGGCCTCGAGGAAGGCTCCTCCGGGCACAGGGCTGGGATGAGGCCAGGGAGAAGCGGCCGGCATGACGACAAAAGAAGAGACGTTGATCCGCCACCTGATCGCCATGATTCAGGCTGACGGTGTAATTCAGGTCGAGGAGACCGACCTGCTGGCCACGGTCCTGGGAGGACTTGACCTCGAGCCCGAGGACATCGCCCGGGCCGGGACCTGGCTTACCGAACCTCAGGCGGTCGACGTCGAGGCGCTTCGTACGGCCTTCACCGACCCGCAAGAGCGCCAGGCGGTTTCCGGGCTTCTGCTACGGCTGGCTCAGGCCGATACGACCGTTGGACATCAAGAGATCAAGCTGCTCGATCAGTTGGCGAAAGCGCTGGGTTCCTAGCGATGACGACGTCACGGTCGATAGTGTCAGGACTGCTTTGCTGGGGAGCGTTGGCCACCGCAGTGATAGCCCAGCCTCTGGTGCCTCCCACCAATCTCAGCGTGACCGTGGACGGTTCGGTCTACCGGGGCCGCTGGGACGCCGTACCTGGCGCCTCGTACTACGAGGTCTGGATGCGGCTCTATGGCAACTGGAAGCACAACGAGAAAGACCCGGACGCTTCTCCCTTTACCTCGTCGTTCGAGATTCCGGGCAGCGATGACCGAGCCACCTTCAAGATTCGTGCGGTGGCTCCCGATGGCGCGAAGGGAGCCTTCAGTGAAGAAGCTCAGGCGACGGAGGCGGTGCTTCCTCGCCCTGGTGCCAACCCTTCCACGGGTCCCGGTCGGGTCGACGACGGGTTCGATCCCGAAGCGCCGCCGCCATCTCCGCCGAACTCGCTTTTCGCGGTCTGGGCTGACCCCCGCGAGATCCGATTAGTCTGGCAAGCTAGTGAGAAGGCGACTCGCTACACGATTGAAGAGTTTCGAGACGAGAAATGGGTCTCCGTGACCAAGGTCGAGTTCGTCAAGGATACCACGGCGGTACTCAAGGACCGACCGATGCCGGGCCCTTACCAGTTCCGCGTGCGCGCCATCGGAAGGAACGGGCGAGCCTCTGAGCCCTCTCGCCCCACGACGGCCAAGCGCTAGTCGTAGAAAAGAAGGAGCCCACTTCCGTGACGGTGGAACGGAAGTGGGCGACCTGGAAGCGAGAAATCTACCGTCAACTCTTCTACCCCAACAGGTTAGCAGAAGTGTTGGTCGGACGATGTGAAATCGATCACATTTCCGGGCTGGGACCTTCTTCGGGAAAGCCGGCTTCGTCAAGTAGACCAGGCTCGAGGCGGTAAAGGCCGGAGCCTGCGGGGACCAGGCAGGCTTTGAGCATGGTTATCTGTTGAGTCGCCATGGCGAGAACGGCATGCCGTTCCGCCGGAGGTAGCCCTTTGAGGCGGTCGATAAACGCCAGCACCTTGGGGTCTTGCAAGCAACGAGCCTGCGAGACACGCAGCGGGTACAGCAGTTTTCCCCCCCTCTGGTCGTGGAAGAAATCCGACAGGGGCATACCGAGCGCTCGGGCGAGCTTCGTGATGACCTCGACGGAGGGGTTGGCGGAATCGTTCTCGATGCGAGAGATGAAGGACGCCGAGACGCCGGACTTCTTCTCCAGCTGCTTGATGGTAAGATTCCGCGCTTTGCGATTGTAATAGAGTATTTTGCCGAAGCTTTTCTTGGGCTCGCCGATGACGACCACCTCCAATTGACGCTATGCGTTGCAAAAATGCAGTTTCCCTTCAGGGAAAACTGGGTCTAGGAAAAATTCACCACCTGGTCAACCGCTTTGACCGGGAAAATGTTTCCTATATGAGTCCTTCTGCGTGGGGCTTGTTGGTGCCCCTGGTGACCGACCCGGCGACCAGGACCTTGATGCTCGGGGCCAGTTCATCGGTGGCTAGAACCGCTAATCGAGGGACCGAGTTGCGCAGAATCCGCCGAGCAACTCGGCGGGTTCCCGGATCGGTGATCAGGGCGACGACTCGTTGGGGCGAAACTTCTTCCAGCTTCTTTTTGACTCCGCTGGACAGCGGGTCGCCTTTGCGTTGTAGGGTCTCGGCGCTGGGGTGGGGGTCCTCTGCCAGTTCGAGCAGGACCTCTTCCCAGTCGGGAGCCAGGGCCAGAGCGATCAGTTGACCCTCCTCATCGATGAGTCGGGAGCAGAGCAGAAAGTGCAGGGATTTTCGGCATTCTTCGACCGCGCTTGCTGTGGCGGCGTTCTCGTCGATAGCCTGGCCGGTAACCTCACAGACCGTGACCAGGTCTTTGATCGGGATCCCCTCGGCCAGGAGTTCGCGAAGCACACGCTGGAGGTAGCGAAGGGCCACTCGACTCTCCAGAAACGGCTCGGCGACCACGGGGTGGGTGGCGGCCAGGCGATCGACGAGGTCAAAGACATCTTGCAGGCCTAGCAGCTCCGCCGAGGCCTGGGCGAGCACTGTTCGAAGGTGATGCATCATCAGCGCCAGCGGACCAAGAATGGTACAGCCTAAACCCTCGGCTTTCTCTTTCGAGTCGCCGTCAATCCACTTGGCGCGAGTTCCCAGGATCGCGTCGTGCGTGGTCCAGCCTTCCAGGCTGTCGAGCTGCTGGGGGGAACCTACGGCAAAGAGGCGGTCCAGGAAGAGCTCTCCACCGTACACGGGGGCGCCTTTGATCCGGACCAGGTATCGGTTTTCCTCTAGCGAGAGATTATCGTTGACCTTGATCTGGGGAAGGAAGAGGCCGAGAAGCTGAGCGAGTTCGGCCCGGAGTGTCTCCATGTGATCGAGCAGCGGTGCGCCGTTCTGAGGGTCGAGCAGAGGCAGCAAGGCGCGACCGATTTCGAGATTGATCCTCTCGGTGAAAAACGGGGCGTCGTTGACTCCGTCGCCCTGGCCATCGAACTCGAAGGAGACTTCCCCCTCCGCGCTCCAGCCCTCATTGATCAGCCTCATCAGGGCCTGTTGGATTTCACTGCGCAAGGAGCCGTTGCTACCGACGAAAAGATAGGATTCTTCTTCGTCTCGGGTCAGTTTGATAAAGTGTTGGCGGCCGCGCTCGCCGCGACGGAACGGTAGCAAGCCGGGAAATTCATCGGCCAGACGGAGAACACTCAGTCCGAGAGCGACGGTTTCGGGACGGTTCTTGCTCAAGGTTTTGCTCCCGGGGTGGGGGTGGCGGAGCCAGCCTTGCTCACGCGCACAACGACGACTTTGCCGTCCTCTTGTTTGAGATCGAGCCCGGTTTCGTCCTTGACGAACTTGACCAACTCGGGCGCTTCGAGGGTTTCTTTCTGACCGGAAAACTCGCCCAGCTGGGAGGGACGCCCCGCCAGATCGGGAGGAGTGCTTCCGGATTCGACAACCAACAGCGCTTCGGTGGGGTTCTGTGGCGCCATCAGAAGAAAGGCAGCGCCGTCGATTTTGGTCACCGCAGCCATCTGAGCACTTTTGGTGTAGAGAGGCGTCCCTTCCAGGCGCTCGACCTTAGACGGAAGGGTCTGGCCGGTATAGACGTTGGCTGTCGGGGTGGCCACGGGAGTAGGCGAGGCCGAAGAGGAGGGCCCCTGGCAGCCGCTCAGGAGGACGACGACGACGGCGAGGGCCGCTCGGCAATAAGACGATTTGGACATGCTCAGGGGTTTTGAAGCGCGCGAGAAATTTCCCTTCGGCCTATCGAGTCTGGACTCGAGGAGAGCGGGAGCCGGTCGGCCTGGAGGGCCGGGCCTTTGGAAAGCGAAAGGGCGCGCGTGGAAGGATTCCTCTCCCTGGAACAGGCGGCTGAACAGCTGCGTTCTCCCGTTGCCGACCTCTCTCGACAGATCGAGGAAGGTCGCGTTGTTGCCATTGTCAAGGAGGGGCAGTCCTGGCTATCTGCCGGCGAAGTTTCTCGGCTCAGGCGCCAGAGCGAGCGAGCTGCCTCGGTAGTCGAGCCAGAACCGCCAGAAGAGATTCGCTTGCTGCACCGATCCACCGCCGAGCCGCCTCGACGGAAAATCGAGATCGCGCCTCTCAAGACGGCGCTACCCGCCGACGAGCCGGAAGCCCTGTCCCCGGAGACCTCCCCGGCGGAACCGCCTCAGTCTGTGACGGAGCCGCCACAGCCTGCGGTAGTACCGCCGGAGCCGGCCGTGAGCGCTCCTTCTTCCCCGGCGAAGATGACCGAGGCCGCTAAATCGGGGGCTGTCGTCCCGGCTCCCGAGGCTCCCTCGAACTCACGGCCGCCAGCTCTCCCCGTGCCTTCAGCCCCGCCCACGCCATCGGCTGCGCCAGCGCCTTCGGCTATCGAGGAAAAGCTGGCCCAGCAGGTGCGAGAGTTGAACCGTCGTTGCGCCGAGCTCGAAACCCGTAACAACGAACTCGAGGCCACCGGAAACCGTCTGAAATCCGGCCTCCAAGAGACCGAGGCGACGCTCAAACGCAACCGTACGGCTCGAGCCAACCTCGAGAATGACGTGATCGGATTGCAGGAGCAGCTCGGAAAGAGCCGCGCCCGTAGCGAAGCGTTAGAGCGCGAGGTCCAGCATCTCGGTTCGGAACTCGAGCGGATCGAGGATACCCACAACAGCGAGCTCCGCCGAATGCGCTCCGCCAAGAGCGAACGCGTTCCCGAAGATCGGGACGCGTCGGCCTCGACCTCGACCTCCTCCCAGGAGTTCGAGGAGTTGAGGGCTCAGATGGCCGAAAAGGACCGCCTGTTGGGTCAGGAGTACGAGCAGCGCGCCGTGTTGCGGTCGCAACTCGAGGACACTCAACAGAAATATTACGAGCTCAAGGCCCGCTACGACAAAGAGAAGTCGGAATGGTCCGAGCTGTTGGCCCAGGCGCTACAAAACCAGGGTCAGCTCCGAGAACAGATCGAGGAGATGAGAGTCAGGGCTAACCCTAAGGGGTGGAACCCTTTCCGCCGAGAAAAATGAACGTACGCTGGGTAAAAACGGCGGCTCTCTTAGGGGCCCTGGCCGTGATTCTAGGCGCTTTCGGGGCTCACGCCCTGGAACAGCGCCTGAGCGAGCGAGCGCTCGAGGTGTGGCAGACCGCCAACCGCTATCACTTTTTCCACGTCCTTGCCCTGTTGGGCCTGGGCATCTGGGAAGGCTTAGGCGGTCGAGGAGCCAGAGCAGCGGCTCTAGCCTGGCTGCTGGGTATCGCCGTCTTCTGCGGTGGACTCTATCTCTACGCTCTGACCGGGATCAAGCTGGGGGCGATGCTGGCCCCGGTGGGTGGACTGTCCCTGGCGGCCGGCTGGCTGGCTCTGCTTCGCCTGGAGGCCGGGCCGGCAAGGTGAGAGACCGGCCGCACCATCGGGTTCGGAATTTTCTTTACGGCGACCCGGCCCGGGCGGTTCCCTTGCTGGCCGCCGCTTTCGGGGTTGGCGTCGGAGCCGTGACCGGTTCTCCGGGCTGGGGAGCTGGCGCCTGGCTTTGCGGGCTCGGAGTGTGGAATCTGATGTCTCCTCGGCTGGTCATCGAGGATACCCGACTCGGTCCAGTAACCCTGACTTGCCCACCCTTCTCTGCCAAAGGGGCTCCCCAGATCTGCCTGACCTTCGATGACGGGCCCGGTCCCGAAACCCTGGAGGTGTTGGACATTCTCAACGAGTTTGGTGTTCCGGCGACGTTCTTTATGATAGGCGAGAGAGTCGCCGGTTTCGACCAACAAGAGGCGCTGCGTGAGAGGTTGCGCCAGGGCGGGCATCGGGTCGCCAATCACAGCTATCGCCACCCGAGTTTCCTGACCTTATCCGCCTCGGCTGTTCGAGAAGAGGTCGACACCACCGAGCGGCTGCTCGACGACGTTTTCGGAGAGCTGCTGCTGCCGGCGTTCCGCCCGCCTTTTGGATATCGCAGCGAGCGCCTCTTCGCTCACGCGGCAGCCCGCGGCCTGGAAGTGCTGGGTTGGAGCCTTAACAGCCTGGACTTTCTGGACGGCAGCGTCGAGGCGCTGGTCGAACGAGTCTCCGAGGCCGATCCGGGAGCCATCGTCTTACTGCATGATGGTCCGGCAGAGCGCTCGCGGACCGTCAACGCCTTGCCCCAGTTCCTCGGCCGCCTGCAGGAGCGCGGCTTTACCTTTACCTTGCCCCACCAGGAGAGCAGAGCATGAATCGCGTCCAGCGGTTGCCGGTCGACGTCGCCGAGAGGATCGCCGCCGGCGAAGTGGTCGACCGTCCCACCTCGATCATCAAAGAGCTGATGGAGAACTCTCTCGATGCGGAATCCACCCGCATCGAGGTCGAGATCGTCGACGGCGGGCGAGAGCTTATCCGGATCAGCGACAACGGCATCGGGATGACGCGGGAGGACGCCGAACTTTCGGTGGAGCGCCACGCCACTTCCAAGCTTCGCGCCTGGGAAGATCTCGAGACGCTCGGCTCTTTCGGTTTTCGCGGCGAGGCGCTTCCCAGCGTGGCGGCCGTTTCCCGCTTCGAGCTGTTGACCACGGCGCGAGGTCAGCAGTCCGGCACCCGGCTCTTGATGGAGGGTCCGCTGTCGCGCAAAGTCGAAGCGGCGGCCGGACCTCCGGGGACGCGAGTCGACGTTCGCGACCTTTTCTGGAACACCCCGGCTCGAAGGAAATTTCTGAAGTCGGCCAGCGCCGAATCGGTCCAGATTACGGAGTTGGTGGCGCGTTTCGCCTTGCTCAATCCGGGGGTTGGGTTCCGCCTGACGGTGAACGGCAAAGAGAAGCTGTTCGTGGCGCCCGAGCACACCCAGGCCCAGCGGCTGGCGGACTTCTGGAAACTCGAAGAGAGCGAACTGCTACTGTTAGAGGGCGAGCGCGACGGTGTGGTGGTCGAGGGGATGATCGCCCGCCCGGCCCAGCATCGCCGTAATCGCGGGGCTCAGGTGCTGGCCGTGAACGGGCGCCTGATCCGCTCGCAGACCCTGAGTCAGGCGTTCAGCGAAGGGTTCGACCCGCTGGTCCCAAGAGGGCGTCACCCCCTGGTCTTTGCTCATTTGCGGATCGACCCGGCTGCCCTGGATGTCAATATTCATCCCACCAAGGCCGAGGTGCGCTTCGCCAACGATCGCGGCCCTTTCCGCGCTATTTACCACACCATCAAAGAGAGCCTCGAAGCGGTGACGGCCGAGACCATCAAGTCCGGGGCCTGGGAGTCTGTCCTGGACGGGGGAGACCGTCATTTCCCGTTGTCCGTTCCGGTTCCGGTGGTCCCCCCGACGCCGCTGGTGACCGGTTCGCCGAGAGCGATGGACCGGTCGGCCTCGGATGAGGACGATGACTTTTCTCCCCCGCCGTTGCGGTCCTCGAGCCCTTCGTATTCCCGCCCCTCCTCACCATTTTCTCGGCCAGCGGCTGCCTCCCAGGTCATGGAGCTTTTCCGCCCGCTCGAAGACGGCTATAGCGATGAGAGCTTCGAACTCGAGCCCCACCCTTCCGAGGCCGCCACGCTGGATCTGTCGCAGCCGTTTCAAGCCGGCCCCCTCGAAAGAGAGGCTCCAACTCAGCTCTCCCTGGAGGACGTCCCGCGCCGGGGGGCGCCCCGGCTGCGCTATCTGTCGAGTCTTTATCGCTCGTTTCTGGTGATGGAGGTCGACGGCGAACTGTGGGTGGTCGATCAGCACGCCGCCCACGAGCGGATCCAGTACGAACGTTTGCATCGTTTTCAGATCCTCGGACCACAAAGTCAGGGGCTGGTGGTACCGCTATCGGTGCCGATCACGGCGGCCGAGCGGGAGGTGATCGAGGCGCAAGCCGAGCGGTTCGCCGAGGTCGGATTCGAGCTCGAACTGGTGGGGGAGGACGAGGTCCTGATCGCGGCCGTTCCCCCCGGCCTGCCGGGCGGGAAAGTGGCCGGCTTTTTTAGCGAGCTTCTGGCAGAACTGCTGGACGAGGGCCTGACGGAAGAGACGCCCGTGGCTCAGTACCGCGAGAAGTTGCGGGCGATGATGTCCTGCAAGGCCAGCATCCGCGCCCGAGAGCGGATCACCGAGGTCGAAGCGTTGGCGCTGGTCAAGGATCTGATCGAGGCGGAACGCTCGCCTTACTGTCCGCACGGCCGCCCCACCAGGATCCGCCTGGACCTGACGGCTCTCGAACGCCTTTTCCAGCGCACATGACGCGGCCCCTGATAGCTGTGCTGGGTCCCACTGCCAGCGGAAAGAGCGGTCTAGCGGAGTGGCTGGCCCAGCAGCGGAACGGAGAGCTGGTCAACGCGGACGCATCAGCTCTCTATCGGGAGCTGGAGGTCGGTGTGACCAAGCCCGACAGGGCCACTCGGGACCGCCTTCCGTATCATCTGCTGGACATAGTCGAGCTTCATCAGACGGTGACGGTGGTTGACTACCAGCGCCAGGCGCTGGCGACCCTCGAGGAGATCGCCTCGCGAGGAAAGCTGCCGATTTTGGTAGGGGGCAGCAGTCTCTACGTCCGGGCCTTGCTGGAAGGCTACCTGCCGCCCGACGTGGAGGTGCCCGAGGCGGTCAGGGCTCGGGTCCGAGAGCTGCCCAGAGAGCTCGCGGCGCAGGAGTTGGGAGCGCTCGACCCCGCCTTTCTAGCGCGTATAGATGTTCTCAACCCTCGAAGGGTCAGCCGGGCTCTCGAGCTGGTCCTGGCCTCGGGCGGTCCGGTCCCGCCGGCCACCTCGCGACCTCTTCCCGGCTGGTCGATTCTTCGCTTGATTCTACGGCCCGAGAGGGCGATTTTGGAACGCCGTGTGCGGGAGCGAACGGAGCAGATGTGGCCGGCCTGGCTAGAGGAGTGCCTCCTTCTAGAGAAGAAAGGTCTGGCCCATTGGCTGGAGATACGGAAACCGATCGGCTACAGCGCCGTGATGAGGTATCTCCAAGGGGGGTTGGCCCGCGCCGAGGCGGTCGAGGAGATCGTCCGCGCCACCATCCTCCTGGCCAAGAAGCAGCGTACCTGGTTACAAAAAGACACGGAAGGTCTCGACCGTCATCAGTGGGTGTTGAGCGAAAGCTCGGACTGGGAGCAGCTCCCGGAACAGGCCCTGGGTGCGGTGGACGGCTTTCTGGCGAGGTTCACGAAGTAGAAGGAGAGAAACATGGCATTGAATCTGCAAGACGCGTTTTTGGCACAGCTGAAAAAAGAAGGGGTCGGGGTCGTCATCTTCCTGGCCAAAGGCGTCCAGCTCAAAGGAAGCGTCAAAGGTTACGACCAGTTCACCATCATTCTCGAAGATACCGAGGGACGTATCCAGATGGTCTACAAGCACGCGGTGACCACCGTCTCTCCCTCCCGTCCTGTTTCCGATGACTTTATGAAGCAGGCCTTCAAGGATACCCCCGAGCGTAAAGCCGCCCCCCGTTGAACCTTCTCCCCTATCAGAAATGGGACGCCACGGGAAACGATTTCGTGGTGATTCACGAGGCGAACTCACCTTTCTCCGCGGATCTTTTTCCCTCGGACCTGGTCGTGCGGTTGTGCGATCGGGCCCAGGGGGTCGGAGCTGATGGCGTCGTTATCCTTCGAGCGCCGGTCGTGTCGAGCGGTCCCGACGAAATGGTCATCTGGAACTCCGACGGAAGTCGCGGCGACATGTGCGGAAACGCCTTACGCTGCGTGGCTATGGTCCTGTCCAGGGGCTCGAGCGACCTGCCAAGGCAGGTCAAGGTCGGTCAACGGTTGGTGCACACCAGGGTCGACAGCTTAGAGTCCTCGACAGTTCTGATGGGCCCGGTCGCCGCGGTGGGGGACGAGCCGGCGTTGGCGAACCTTCCCGAACTCGACCAGATCATGGGCGGGCGCGGCTATCTCCTCTCTTTCGGAAACCCTCACTATGTCGTGCCGGCGGAAGCGATTCCCGACGACTGGGTGGCCCGCGGGGCCGAAGCTCAGGCGGTAGCTCATCAGCGTCTTGGCACCGGAGGGATCAACTGTGGGTTCCTCGGCACCACCCCCGACGGAGAAGGTGTCTTTCCACTTTGTGTTTTCGAGAGAGGGGTCGGCGTGACCCAAAGCTGCGGCTCTGGCGCCTGCGCCGCCTCGGCAGTCTTGGAACGTCGGCTAGATATCGCGCCGCCGCACCGTCTCCGTCTGCCTGGAGGGGTTCTGCGGATCGGCCGGGGAGAGGCGGGTTTCGAGCTGACCGGGCCGGCCCGATTGGATTTTGAAGGAGAATGGGAACTGTGACATCGGGCCGATTAGCAAAACTACGCGAGGACATGGAAGCTGCCGGCGAGGCGGTCTATCTGGTCGGTGAGGCTAAGAACCGCCGCTACCTCAGCGGATTTACCGGAAGTTCAGGTTGGCTGGTGGTGGCTCCGGCCAGGGCGTATCTGATCACCGACGGTCGTTACTGGGACCAGGTCGCCCGCCAGTGTCCGCATATCGAGCTTTTCCGCTACCTGCCGGCCGAGCATAAGACCCTGGTCGGCGCCATCGAGGCTGTTCTTCAGAGCGAGCTCTCGCTGTCGAAGGGGGCGCGTGTGGCCGTCGAAATCGACGACATGGCCGTCTCGGGCTATCGCGCCCTCAGCGCCATGCTGACGGAGCGCGACTATCTGCCGACCGACGTGGAAGGGCGGGTCAAAGGCTACCGAACCCATAAGGACGAGAGCGAACTCGGCCTCATGCAGGAAGCGGCGGCGCTGGCCGATGCGGCCCTCACGGCCGCTCTTCGAGGTTTTCAGCCAGGACGGAGCGAGGCTTCGCTCAAGGCCGAGATCGACTATCAGGTTCTTCGCCGAGGCGGCGAGGGAGCGGCTTTTCCGACCATCGTGGCGTCGGGCATCAACGGAAGCTACCCCCACGCTGGGGCCAGCGACAAGCTGATCTCGGAAGGCGAGCTGATCACCATCGATTTCGGGGCTATATGGCGCGGCTACTGTTCGGACATGACCCGCACCATCTGGTACGGGGAGCTTAGCGAACACGATCAGAACCTGGTCCGCGAGGTGGCGGCGGCCCAGGCCAAAGCGGTGCAGGCCGCCCGACCCGGTTTGACGACGGGCGATCTGGACGAGGTGGCGCGAGCCTCCTTGCGGGCGGCCGGCCTGGCCGAATACTTCGTTCACAGTTTGGGGCACGGAGTGGGGCTGGACGTTCACGAGGGCCCTACGCTGCGTTCGGGCCAGACCGACACTCTGAGTCAGGGGCAGGTGATCACCATCGAGCCCGGGGTCTATCTGCCGGGGCGCACCGGTTGCCGTATTGAAGATACCCTGGTTCTCCTCCCCGAGGGCAACCGCGTGCTCAACCAGCACCCGAAGCAGAGGCTGGGAGAGACCGTCCCCCCGCTGCTCTAGTGCCGCAGCGCCAGGAAACGGGTGGGGTCAGTTTCTCAACGGGGAGGGTTCCCTGTTTTTTCCGCAGAAGCGGGGGGCCGTGCGATTTTACCTGACAGCCAACGGCGAGGAGGCGGAGCTTTCCGTCAACAAGACCCGGGAAGACGATTCCCTCACGACCACTCTCCATCTCCCCGAAGGCGGATCGAAGGAGAGGCGGTTCGTGCTCAGCGGGGGAGCCGCTCACGAGCTTTGCGAGGACGGCTCTTACCGTCGTCTCAACCTGCTCCCGGGCTCGCCCGACCCTCGGCAGTTATCGTTTTTCCATTCTGGTCGTGTCCGGACCGTTCATCCGGTGGGAGGGGTTGCCGGTCGCGTCGAATCTCTCCAGTCCGAGGGCAGTGTCAACGCCCCAATGAACGGACAGGTGGTCAAGATTACCAAAGCGGTCGGCGATGCAGTCGAGAGTGGGGAGGTCGTTCTTATTCTCGAAGCTATGAAGATGGAAAACGAAGTCACGGCTCCCCGCGCCGGGGTGGTCGCAGAGCTTCGCGTCGACGCTGAACAGACCGTCAGCCCCGGCCAGCTTCTCTTTACCGTAGAGTCTGGGGAGTAAGGGTCGACAGACTTGCTGCACAACCTTCTCAATAAAATCTTCAACCGCGACCGCGGTGAAGGTCGTTCGGAAAAGAAGGCCCCTGAACTGCCTCCGGAGGAGGACGGCAGCGACGAGGCCGTGATTGCCCCGTCGCAGCCGAAGCCAGCTTCCAGCAGCAAGTCAACCTCCGCGAAGGCGGCTCCCCCCAGCAAGGCTCGAAATCTCGACATCCCCAACCGCCTGGAAGAGGGGTTGGGCATGAAAGCCGTGCCCGAAAACCTGAAAGGCAAGCCCAAGGCGTGGGACGTCGAAATCACTCGCCTTGACGGCGAGGGGATCTGGGTCATGCGGACCCGCTCGGATGAGGAGCCGATCCCGGCTGAGAAGGGCAAACTTCTGTCGCTCGTTCTGATAGAAGACGGGAAGACGATCACCTACGACTGTCCGGTACTGCGCATCGAGCCAGGGGCTAAGGAAGAGATCCTGGTCGCTCCGCCCATCAAGACACTCCAAGAAGAAAGCCAGATGAGAAACATCGGGGCGCGTAAGCATCTCCGTATCTCTTTCCGGCTTCCCGCCGAGATCCGTAAGGTTCACGGCACCGAACTCGGCGCGCCGGCTTCGGCCCACACTCGGGATATCTCGATGAGTGGACTGGCCCTGGAGAGTTCAGCCAACTTTCAAAAGGGGGAAGAGATCGAGATCCGGATCCTTTCCTGGAATTTCCCCCTCAATGTCCGGGCTTCGGTGATTCGAGTCGCCATGGAGGACGGGAAGAATACCGTAGCGGTCACCTTTCCTCCCGACCTTTCCACCATCTCTAGCGACCTGATTTCGCAGTTTATTCTCGAGAATCAGCGCCGCTGAGCGGACCGCGAGCCCTTTCGACGGCAAAAATAAACCAAGAGTTTAACTTTTTGTCCGGCGGAGCCTCGCGAGTGAAGTCAAATCCGTCGAGATGAAACTTCACGAACGCAGTCTTCTGATACTCATCCTTCTCCTTCTCTGCGGCCTGGTGGCCAGGGAAGGCTACTACTACCAGGAGCAACGTCGGCTCCCTGTGGGCATGGTCGTCTCGGTTTCGGGGCCGGTCGTTCGCCCGGGTGTCGTTCAGCTTCCCGCCGGTGCGCGGGCTGTCCACGCTATAACGTTGTGTGGAGGCCTGGCCGCCGGGGCCGACCTGGAGGCGATCCCTCTGGCCAGAGCCCTCAAGGACGGGGAACACCTGATCGTTCCTCGCCGCGTTGCCGGGTCGCCGCCCCTCGAGACCTCCTGGGCCGACCAGGACGTGAAGCCCGCGCCTTCGTCGTCCTGGACGCCCCGGAGTGGGAGCGCAGGGCCGGAACGAGTCGAAACCCCTGATAGGGACCTCACGGCCTCCTCGACGAGAAACCTTGCGTCGAAGACCCCCCGAAAGAAGTCACGGACCGGCCCACCCGAGCAGCCGATCGACTTGAACCGCGCCTCCATCGAGGAGCTGGATACGCTGCCGGGCATCGGTCCCGTCACGGCCCGTCGGATCGTCGAGGCGCGGGAAAAGATGCCTGGGGGCACTTTCGGCAGTTTAGAGGAACTCAGGGCGATTCGAGGTATCAAGGCAAAAACATTTCTGCGCCTCAAGCCGTACCTCAAGATAGAAGGATCATGACCGAAAAGTTAGACGTACATTCCGCCGACGCTGTCTTTCCCGGGCCTATTCGCCATAAGCCCGAGTATTTTATTTCCGAGAAAGGCCGCATGGGTGTCTACTACCTGGTAGACCACCTGATCCGTTCTATCTGCTGGGGCTACAACCGGGAGAATGCGGGCAGCCTCTCGATCGACGTCAAGACGGACGGCTCCCTGATTCTCAAGCGGGTCTTTGCCGACCAGGAGGCGCTTTTCCCGGCGCTTCCCGAACTGAGCGCGGACTCGAGCGGCTCGCTGGCTAACGACATGTTCCGCCAGTGCATGCAGGCGATCAGCAGTAAGTCGTTTGGGCGGAGCGATTTCGTCAAGGGCAACCCGTTCTTGCTGATCTTTCTGCCGATGACCATTGCCCTCTCCTCGAAAGCCAGGCTCAAGTTGACTCAGGGCGGTTCGACCCGGGTCCAGAACTATAAGGACGGGCTCGCTGTCGACTCGGTCGCTCACTCGAAGGGAGAGCAGTCTTCCATCGAACTCGAAGTGATTCTCGATTCGGCGCTGCTGGGGGAAGAGGTGCGTGCCTACCCCTTCCGGATTCGCGTGAAGGAGCTGGCCTGTTTGTTCCCGGGACTGGCCATGGACGTTCGCTATAAAGGTTTCCAGGCCGAAGCGTATCACGCCAAAGAGTCGGGAATGAAGTTTCTTCTCGAGGACCCGATCGTGGCTCCCGAGGACCGGATCAAGGAGAACGACCCGCCTTTCCTGTTTTCGGCCACCGTCGACGACGTCACCCTGGAGGTCGCTCTTTTCCTGGTCGTCTCGGAAATGGAGAAGATCAAGGCGTTCGCCGGGTTCGACGAGACCTACCACGGCGGTGTCCACGACGAGTGCCTACGCGATACTCTGATCGACATCTTCTCCCGCCTGTACAAGTTCGAGGTGCCCGACCGTCGCCAGTCGCTGGACAACATCGCATCCTCTCGAATGACCTACTTCGGCGCTTTCGGCTCGACGGTGCCGTTCCAGAAAGAGCACCGAGGCAACCATTTCGTCAAGATCATCCCTGGTGTGGCGGCTTGCATGCGGATATCCAGCCCGAACCTGCAGTTCGAGAAGGGCGGTACCCGCTCGCGTCTGCTGGGTCCGGCCATCCCTGACGCCCTGCAGAACCAGCTCTCCGTCGAGTTTCGTCGCTGGCTGCTCGAGCAGCCGGAGCTGTTCTCGGACTGGAAGCTTCAATGGGCGCCCAAAAAGCGCCGTCGACGGGGCACCACTCAGAACCCCGACGAGGCGTAGACGCCCTGACGATGCGTCCCGTCCGTCCCTGGCGCGAATTTTGGGTTCTGATGGCGCTGGGATTTGCTCAGCTGTGCCTAACCGGCGTCTTCCAGACTGTCGTTCCCTTTGCCTATCTCAGCCACGTTAGCCGGGAGGACCCTCAGGTCGCTCGGCAACTGGTCGAGCTGCAAAAGGCTGGAGAGCAGGATGCCGCTCAGGGCGCTCCCAGCACTCCAGAGGAGATAGAGGCTCGAGGCAGAGTCATGGCGCCGCTCTTCGAAAAGGTGCCGTGGGGGCGTATGGGCTGGCTGGCCTCCCTCTTGATCTATCCGCTGCTCGGGCGAATGTCCGGCCGCTACCTCAGTCGCCCTGAGTCCGGCGGACTGCTAATCCTGATATCGGCAGGGCTGGGTCAGAACCCGGCGACCATCCCCATGAGCCTTCAGTATAGCGGCATGGGACAGGTGGCCTTGCCGCTCTCGGAGGTCATCAGTCTGATTCTATTCCAGTTTTTCGCTCTGGGGGCAGGTATCTTCTCTGCGCCCGAGGTCAAAAAAACGCTCGAGAAAGGTAAGCTGCAATGAGTTTTCGTGAGATCGATCCCGATCAGGCGGCCCAGGAGATCAAGGACAATCCTCAGCTCCAACTCCTGGATGTTCGCGAGACCTGGGAGTATGAGAAGAGCCACATCGAAGGGGTGAAGCTCATCCCTTTGGGAGAACTGCCCGGACGGCACAGTGAAGTCGAGGCGGACAAGCCTGTGCTTTGTATCTGTGCCGGCGGAGTGCGTAGCGAACGGGCGGCCAAATTTCTGCTCGCCAACGGCTTCTCCGAGGTGATCAATATGTCGGAAGGGATGAAAGGATGGGAGGCCCGAGGCCTTCCTAGCCAGAGTTAGCCTTTTCTTCCGAACGAAAAACGCCGCCTTCCGGGCGGCGTTTTTGCTTCTACCCCCAGAGCGAGCGGGGTTCAGGAGGCAACCAGGGAAAGCATGGGCCACCCGAGGACGGCTAGCAAGAACGCTACGGTCAGCCCGATGACCAGCATCACGGTTGGCTCGATACGGGAGCGAACACTCTGGAGCAGGTTCTCAGACTTTACGTCGTAGACATCGGCCACCTGGGAAAGCATCACTTCCAGCTTTCCGGACTCTTCCCCGGCGGCGATCATTCCTACCGCGAGACGACTGACGCTGTTGCTAGAGCGCAGGACCGTGGAAAGCACTTCCCCCTGCTCCAGGCGACGGGACAGATCGTAGAGCTCTTCCATCATGACTTCGTTCCCGACCGTCGCTGCCGAGAGGCGCATGGAGCCCGCCAGGCCTAGGCCGCTGCGGTAGAGGACCGAAAAGGTGCGCAAGAAGCGAGCTGTGTAAAGCACCTTATAGACCTCTCCAACGAAGGGGAACGTCAGACGAAAGCGGTCGAAGAAGTAGCGGCCTCCGGGGTGGCGGGGAAGACTGTAGGAAAGATAGCCCAGACCGACCAGGAGAAGGAAGAGGGCCAGCTTCATGTTCGAGAGGGTGACTCCAAGACTCAGGATGAGTCGGGTCATGAGCGGTTGAGGAACCTGCAGGCTAAGGTAGATCTGCTCGAGATAGGGGCTGCCGTAGGCAAAGAAGACGAAAAAGCTCAGCAGCGTAAAAGCGAACAGCGTCACCGGGTAGGAAAGGGCCGCGCGAGCTCGGGCCTTCAACGACTCGACCGAGGTCATGATCTGGGCCAGCCGACGCATCATCTCCGGGAGGTTTCCCGAGCTTTCTCCCGCGGCTGTCATCGCCACATAGTAGCGAGGGAAGACGTTGGTGCGTCGGGCCAGCGACTGGGAGAGATTGAGGCCGTTGCCCAGGTCGTCGGAGACATCTCCGAGCAGGCGTTTGAGGCTGGGGTTCTCGGTATCTTCATAGAGAATGTCGAAGGTGCGCTTGAGCGACATCCCACCGTCGGACATCGAGGCGATTGCCTGACTGAGTCCCACGAGCTCCTCGAGCTGGATCGGGGCGAGAGCGTTGAGGATCCTGGCCCCGCGGTCGCGGGCGACCTCTTCGACACGGTAGACGATAGCGTGAGTACTGGCCAACTGCTCCTCGGCGGCCTTCAAGCTTTCGGCCTCGACGCTACCGTAGGCGCGTTTGTCTTGGAGGCTTTTCGCTACAAAGGAGAAGGTTGGCATGGCCTCGGCTGATTCTGAGCTATCGCTGACGGTTCCTCTTGGAGAGGAGCTTGGGCTGGGAGGTCGGGCCCGTAGATTTAGAACGAGGCTGCGAGTTGGTAGATCGGCTGGAAGGCAGCCAGAAGCAGGAAGGCGACGATGGCGCCCATCCCGCAGAGGATGACGGGTTCGACGAGTTTACCGATGGTTTCCAGGCCGCGGACCATCTCCTCATCGTAGTACATGGTCATACGGTCCATCATCTTCTCGATCTCTCCCGTCTCTTCTCCGACGGCCAGCATCTCCAGGGCCATCGGGGGGAAGATCTTGTAGACGTTGATAGCCAGGACGAACGGCTTGCCCTGGCGCACGTCCCTCAGCTGATAAGTGACCGTCCGGCGCAGCATTTCCCGGTCGAGACTGCGCTCGAGTAGCCGCAGCGAAGTCTCGATAGAGACCCCCGAGGTCATCAGGCTACCCAGCGCCCGGAAATACTGGCTCATCATTCGAAGTCGGATCTGGTGGCCGTACCACGGCACCTTGAGAACCAGTCGGTCCAGGGTCATTCGCCCCGAGCCGGTTCGCGAAAACTGATAAAGCATGTATGCCAGCGCCGTCACCGGACCGATGCCTGTAAAGAACAGGACCATCCCGTAAGTTTCGATGACGTAGGCCAGGTCGACCAGAAGTTTGGTCGCCCAGGGTAGCTCGACCTGAAGATCAACGAAGAGCCCAACGAAGCGTGGGATCATGAAGGTGAAGATAAAAAAGACCAGAGCGCCTGCGGCCGTAAACAAAACCGTCGGGTATACCAGCGCGGATTTTAGCTTCTGGCTGTAATGGTACTCCCGCTCGTAATAGTCGGCGCACTGATGAAGAGCGATATCCAGGTTCCCCGAATGTTCGCCGATACGTACCGACCCAACCATATACTGGTTGAAAAATTCGGGTGCTCGCCGCATCGCCTGAGAAAGCGAGAAGCCTGTCTCCACGTCGTGGCATAGGCGCTCGATAGCCTTGCGGAATCGAACCGGGCCGCTGTCGGGAACGAGGGAGCGAAGCGCCGGCGCGAGGGGGATTCCGGCCGTGAGCATGACTCCGAGCTGGCGAATGAACATGGCCAAGATTTGGCCTTTGACGGGCTGTAGGAGCAGGTAGATCCAGTGCTTCTCGGGGACCGGGGTCAGCTCGAGAACCGTCCAGCCTTTGGCTTGCAGCATGGCGACGGCTTTTTTCGGCTCGCTGGCCTCGAGCTCGCCCGAGATGCGCCGACCCATTCCGTCGATCACCAAGTAGAGGTAGTCGCGCATCCTAGAGTTCCGGCCTTACCACGAACTGGGTCGCTTTGCCATCTCGGTCCAGCAGAATGTCGAGGCCCGGGGTTAGGGCCAGACCATCGACGAGTAAGAAGCGATCAAAGGAGCGACGCAGCGTCGGAGTATCGATTCTCGCTCCCATCGAGAGGCCGGTGACGGTCGAGAATCCCGTGAAGTCTGTGGCCACGGCGACCAGACGGTTGTTGACGAAGACGAGCTGCATAGGGGGAGCCTTGCTGTCCCAAATCTCGACCCCTGGCTCGCCGGTCCGGCGGGCAGGGGAGGAGACCCATTTGCCGGCTTCGGCTGTCGACATCCCGATGAAGAATTGGGAAACACCGACCCTGGCGAGAATCCGCCCCTTCTTCACTCCCCCCTCATCGCGAGTCTCGCCAGCCAGCGAGGTCAGGCGCGCCAGAGCGGCGTGAAGGGTGGCGCTAAAGGCGCTGTTGCTGTCGTTGCGATAGCCACGCAGCAGCCGATAGACCGCCGCCGAATCCGCGGCCAGATGGACGCCGCTCCCTGGGAAGTCGGGCAGGCTGCTCACGTTGCAGCCGACCAGCTCGCCTCGCTCGTTGAGCAAGGGAGAGCCCCAGGTGCGATTTCCTAGAATCCCTTCCACCAGAAACCCTGCCTGACCAAAGCCGACTCCCGCGCGGACCGTGGTCGGCACAGCGCGGGAAGGTGACGGGGTGAAGGCCAGGAGCTCCTCGCTTCGGGCCGGCGGGTCGGGGGAAAGCGGGATGGCCGGGTAGTTCCCAGGCGGAAGCTGGATCAAGGCGAGTCCATACTCGGCGTCACGACCCAGCAGCTCCGCGCTCATCATCGAGCCTCCGTAGCTAATGCGACTGATGCTGCCGTCGCCGAGAACGGTGTCGGAGATCAGAGCTTTCCCGGACGAATCCAGAATCAGGCCAACGTGCTGGGCGCCGTCAAGATTGACCATGCGGATGGTGGACCGCTCGACGCTGCGTCCGACCGCGCCCAGGCTGGTCCGCTCGGGACGTGAGGCGACCACGGGATAGAGAAGACGGTCCGGGTTCTCGTCGGCAACTTGCTCTGGTCGCTTGACCGGCTGCGGCCGGGAGATGGCGGCGCTGGCCAGGGGCGACTCGGCGACGACCTCGGCCGAGGCGGCCACCTCTTTGGTCTCGCGTGCGGTTGGGGTTTTTTCCCCAACGCTCCGAGTGGGGGCTCGAGGAACGTCGCCGACCTTGGAAAGATGGCTCCAGTCGTCTTCCTCAGCCTTGAGAGGCGCCTGGTAAGGACGCACGATCGGTACCCTCGAGGAGAAACCCCCACCGTCGTCGCGGGTTGAGCCGCCTCGAGAGGAGCCGTCGACCACCCTGCCCTCGGCCTGTCGGCGGTCCAGGATGGTCGAGGCCGGGCCAACTTTTTTTCCCAGGAACAGCCAGGCAGAGAGCGTGAAGGCGATGACGGACCAAAGGATCGAGAAAGCCAGTACCTGCTGCTTGAAGTCGGACGTCAGGTACTCGTTGTCGTTTCCGCTGAAGTCGATCGGCTCGATCACAAAGGGGTGGGTTCGACGCCGTTCGGGAAGGGCCTACCCGGCTCGTAGGTTAATTTGAGGCCGGGGCCGGCCAGCCGGAGTATGAGAGAGTTGAGGAGAGAGCACGAAGTGATCAGGATAGAAGGCGCGCGCGAGCATAACTTGCGCAACATCTCGCTGGACTTACCCCGGAATAAGATGGTGGTCATCACGGGTCTTTCCGGTTCGGGGAAATCGTCGCTAGCTTTCGACACCCTTTATGCCGAGGGTCAGCGCCGCTATGTCGAATCGCTCTCCAGCTACGCGCGTCAGTTCCTGGGGCTGATGGAGAAGCCGGATGTCGATGCCATCGAGGGGCTGTCTCCGGCCATCTCGATCGATCAGAAGGCCAGCTCTCGCAACCCGCGCTCTACCGTGGGCACAGTGACCGAGATCTACGACTACCTGCGTCTGCTCTTTGCTCGCATCGGTCAGCCTTACGATCCCGTCACCGGGGAGCTGCTAGAAAGTCAGACGGTCGACGAGATGGTAGACCGCATCCTGACGCTCGATGAGGGCACCAAGCTGATGATCCTGGCGCCCGTGGTACGCGGCCGTAAGGGTGAATATAAGAAGCTGTTCAGCGATTTCGCTGCTCAGGGGTTCGCCCGCGCTCGCGTCGACGGCGTGATCCATCGGCTCGACAGCGAGGCCATCGAACTCGAGCGTTACGTTCAGCACACCATCGAAATCGTGGTGGATCGGGTGGTGGTCAAGGGGTCCTCCCGCTCCCGCATCACCGAAGCGGTGGAAAAGAGCCTGGAGATCGCCGAGGGGATGGTGGCCTACGCCATTTTGGGCGAAGGCCAGGAGATCGTCTCGGCCGAGGAGATGTCGGCCCGGTTGTCGCTGTCGGACGGCTCGGCTTTCCCCGAAGTCGAACCCCGCCTGTTCTCCTTCAACTCCCCCTACGGCGCTTGCGCCGAGTGCGCCGGGCTGGGCTTTTCGCCCGAGTTTGACGCGGACCTGGTGGTCCCCAATCCCGAACTTTCCCTGGGCGAGGGCGCTCTGGCTCCGTGGGGGAAACCCAAGCACTCGATGCGGCACTTTGCCAGAGCGACGGCGTTCTGGCGACGCTGCGAACGCGCCATGGCGATGGAGGGGATCTCCATGCGGGCCAAATGGCGCAACCTGACGGACACCCAGAAGTCGGTCATCATGAACGGGACCTACGGGTTCTCCGGAGCCCTGCCCGCGCTCCAGAAAATGTACGCCGAATCGGAATCCGAGTACTTCCGCTCCGAACTCGAGCAGTTTATGACCGAGCGGCCTTGCACGGCCTGCCATGGGGCTCGTCTGAAGCCAGAGGCGCTGGCGGTGCGTCTGCGGGAACTCTCGATTGCTGGCCTGACAGGTTTATCGGTCGCGCGCGCCCTGGCCTGGATCAAGGCTCTCGAGCTAAGTCCCAAGGAGCAGAAGATCGCCGCCCAGGTGTTCAAAGAGCTAGAGGCTCGTCTGCATTTCCTGAACTCCGTGGGGTTAGACTATCTGACCCTGGACAGGGCGGCTCGAACGCTCTCGGGCGGGGAGGCCCAGCGCATTCGTCTGGCGACCCAGATCGGCTCTGGCCTCGTCGGCGTCATGTACATTCTTGACGAACCCAGCATTGGTTTACATCAGCGGGACAACGCTCGTCTGTTGGGTACGTTGGAGCATCTGCGCGATCTGGGCAACACCTTGATTCTGGTCGAACACGACGAGGACACCATTCGGGCTGCGGACCACGTGGTCGATATTGGGCCGGGAGCCGGCATTCACGGCGGACAGGTGGTGGCCGAAGGCACTCCTGCAGCGGTGGCCCGTAACCGCAACTCTTTGACCGGCGACTATCTCAGCGGCCGCAAAAAGGTGGAGGTGCCAGCTTCGCGTCATCTGCCGGAGAACGGATGGATCTCTATTCTGGGAGCCACCGAGAACAATCTCAAAGGGGTGGATGCGCATTTCCCCATCGGTCTGTTCACTTGCGTTACTGGCGTCTCGGGCTCGGGAAAGAGCACCCTGGTCGACGCTATCCTACGAAAAGCGCTGGCCGCTCAGATCAACGGCGCCAGGGAAAAACCGGGCGCTCACCGCGCCATCGAGGGCCTGGAAGGTATCGACAAGGCGATCGTGATCGACCAGACGCCGATCGGGCGAACCCCCCGTTCCAACCCGGCGACGTACACCGGCCTGTTCGACCCGATTCGTCAGATCTTTGCCAAGACGCCCGAAGCCCGGATGCGCGGTTACAAACCCGGGCGTTTCTCCTTCAATGTCAAAGGCGGACGCTGTGAGGCGTGTCAGGGTCAGGGGATCCTGAAGATCGAGATGCACTTCCTGCCGGATGTCTACGTACCGTGCGAGGTGTGTGCCGGGAAGCGCTATAACCGGGAAACCCTCGAAGTCCGCTACAAAGGAAAGACGATCGCCGAAGTCCTGGACATGACCATCGACGAAGCGCTGGAGGTGTTCACCAACGTCCCGGCCATCCGACGCCGTCTGCAGACGATTGTCGACGTCGGATTAGGCTATATCTCTTTAGGTCAGGCGGCGACGACTCTGTCCGGTGGTGAGGCCCAGCGGGTGAAACTGGCCACCGAACTGTCCAAGGTCGCCACCGGTCGCACGGTCTACCTGCTGGATGAGCCGACGACCGGGTTGCATTTCCACGACGTCGCCCGTCTGCTTCAGGTCTTGGAGCGGTTGACGGAGGGGGGGAATACGGTCATTACCATCGAGCATAACCTTGACGTGATCAAGTGCGCCGACTGGCTTATCGACCTCGGTCCCGAGGGGGGAGACAAAGGGGGCACCCTGTTGGCCAGCGGTTCGCCCGAGCAGATCGCTCAGACCCCGGGTTCCTATACCGGGCAGTTCCTGGCTCCCATGCTGGGGCTGGCTCCGGTGGCCGAAGACGCTCCGGCTCCTCCTCGTCCGGCCTCCCCTTCAAAGGGCAAAGCCAAAGCAGCGGCCGTCAAGAGCAAGCCGGCCCAGGCGTCGGCGGGAAAGAAAAAGAGCCGGGCTAAAGCCACGGCTCCCGTCTAGCGCCCCTTCGAGTTGGAGCGGATTACCGTTCCAGGTATTCGGTCAAGTCGCCAACTCCCTGGCGTACCACGATCGGCTGATCGCCGGTGAAGTCCAGGATGGTGGAGGCGTCAGAGCGCTGCTGACCCAGGCTGATCATCAGGTCGGCTCGGGGGAACATCTCCTCGATCAGGTCCGGGTCGCTGATCACTTCCTCCATAGAATCGCTGGCGGAAGTGTTGACCAGGGGGCGACCGAGGCGTCGCACCAGTTCCAGGCAGAACTCCTGCTCAGGCACCCGGATACCGACGGTGCGCTGTTTCGAGATCATCAGTTTGGGCACTTCTCGAGTCGCCTCGAGGATGAAGGTGAACGGCCCGGGCAGCAGTTTCCTCATCATGCTGTGCGCCGAGTTCGAGAGCCGAGCGTAGCGACTGACCATGCGCAGGTCCGAGCAGATAAAGGAGAGCGGTTTCCGCTGCGGGATCTTTTTGAGTCGATAGAGGCGGTCCAGAGCGTCCTTGTTTTCCAGGTCGCAGCCCATCCCGTAGACCGTGTCTGTGGGGTAGACGAGAATTCCGCCGTTTTCCACGGTTTCCAAAGCGCGTTCGGTAGCCTCGTGGGGGTCGTTGAGATAGTCCAGAACTAACATTCGCGGCGGTTCTGCCCATGTCCTGAGGATCCTTGTAGGGGAGGGAGAGGCCGGGGGATGGACTTTCGGGATGGGGGAGGGCTTTGCAGCCCGCCGTTGGCGCATGTCCCTAGTTGGGGGGGCGGTTACATTCTGGTTACAAAAAGGAAACGATCCGTTGGTAATCTTTGTGAAGAGGAGAAGGCACATTGATCCAGGACGCAACAGCAAGAATCGCCCATCGCCCCGCCACCCGTGCGGGCGAAAGTCAAGCCCGCAAGGCGCAGTCCGCTCACCAGCACAAGCATGCGGTGTCGCCGACCTATCTTAGCCAGGTGGATGGCTTCGAGTTTGGTCAAAGCGACCTGACCGAGGACCGCCGTGTTCCCGTCCTGATCACCTTCCCCCAGACGCCCGTCGCTGGCGGCGCTTCGGACAGCGATGTCGACCCCGGTGACTTCGACTGCGGCGATAGCTGCCCCCTGATCCCTCAAGACGAGCGTCTCGAACTGCCCCTGATCAACGGTTTCTCTACCTATGTCGAGCCCGACAAGCTGGGCGCCCTGGCAGAGTTCTTCCCGGTGGGCACCAAGCTGAGCTTGAATCATCCGATCCGCTACCCCGAGCTGGGCGAGCTGATTGCGTCCGACACCTCGACCGAAGCCAACGCTATGGGCGGCCGGGTCGAGCGTCTGCCTAACATCGAGAAGGTCTGGGACAAAGGGTTCCGCGGCCAGGGGCAGCGCATCGTGGTCATCGACTCGGGCATCCATCCTCATCCCGATCTCAAAGACAAGATTGTCGAGTGGGTCGACTTCTCCAAGGCCAAAAAGGCAGCCCCTCTCGACGAGTACGGTCACGGAACCCACGTGGCCGGAGTCGCCGCCGGTAGCGGAGTGAGCAGCAACGGCGAGATTTCCGGTATCGCTCCTGATGCCGAACTGGTCGGCTTGCGCATCACCACTGTCGCCGAAGCGATCAAAGCCTTGCAGTGGTGCGTCGAGAACAAGGACGAGATGAACCTCAAGGTTATCAACATGTCGCTGGGCGAAGTGGCCCGTCGCGGTCATAAGTTCGACCCCTGGGCGCTGGCGGTACAGAAGGCTACCGAGGCAGGCCTGGTGGTCTGCGTGGCCGCTGGCAACGAAGGCCCCAACCCCGGCTCGATCAGCACGCCCGGCATCTACCCCGGTGCGATCACCGTGGGCGCCTACGATAGCAAGGGCACGGCCGACATGTCCGACGACACGGTTTGGAAAAACTCCAGCCAGGGTCCCACTATCGATGGCGTCAGTAAACCCGACGTGCTGGCACCTGGTGTCTCGATCTTTGGCCCGCTGGCTCCTGGCTCCGGCCTCGATAACGCGGCGCTTCCTCATCGCGGTAGCGACTACTTCGCTATCTCCGGGACCTCTCAGGCGACCCCGATGATCGCGGGACTGGCGGCCTTGCTGCTGCAAGCCAACCCGGAGCTCGACGCCGAGGGGATCAAGGCGATTATGAGAAAGGCCAGCGGCGAGCCGCCCATCCATCCGGCATCCGGCAAGGCAGCTCCGGATGGTGCGGGATTGGTCGACGCAGCCAAAGCGCTGAAGCTAGCTCAGGCTTCGGCTAAGAAGTCCGCCGCCGCTCGGCAACAGGCGGCCGCCTAGCTCGGCCCGTCAGGCTTCCGCCTGGAGGGCTTCGAGAGCGGCTCGGACTTTGACCGTTTTGGGATGGTCGGCGCCGAACGCCGTTTCGCTAGAGTCCAGGGCTTTGACCATCCACGGGATCGCTTCGCCAGGCTGTCCTCGCTTCTGATGGAGGGTTCCCAGGTTGTACGACGTGGCGGCTTTCCCAGCGTGCTGACGACCGCCCGGCAGGTCGAGTTTCGACCACTGCTCTAGAGAGGTCTTGAGCAGTCCCTGGGCCCGCTCGTAGTAGCCCAGCGCTACGTGAACTCCGGCCAGGTTGTTGAGCATCAGGGAGTAACCCTCGTCAGGGGCGCTGGCTTTTCGGCCGAGCATCCAAACCGAGGCGGAAAGGGCCTCTAGAGCAGGCTCTAGCGCGCCGGTCTGCTCTAAGATCCGTCCTCGAACGCCGTGGGCCATTCCGAGTTCCGTCGACGGTGAACGTCCCTTGGCCCATTCTTCGAGTAGTGCGATCGCCTCGGCGCTTCGACCCTCGCGGTGCAGGCCCAGGGACCGGGCCTTGATGTCGTCGATGGAGTCTTCCAGTAGGACGGGAGAGACTTCGGTTCGCATCTTTTTCTCTACGGCAGCCAGCGGCTCCAGCATCGCTTGCCCCAGGGCTTTCGCGGTTTCCAGGTGGTCGGGTCCGAAGGCTCCTGCGAGAGCCCGACTGTCAGCGTAGATCAGGCCGACGATCAGGCCGCTCGAGTGCCGCAGGGGAACGGTCAAGACCGAACGCAGTCCGGAGATCAGAACGGAAGCTCTCGAGTTGAAAGCGGGCGAGTTCATGGCGTCGGCGAGCAAAGACGCCTCCCCTGTGGTCAGGGCCTTTCTCACGATCTCGGTCGAGATGTCTTCGGTGGTGAACAGGTTGGCCAGGGAGAAACCATGCACCACGTAGGGGGTTGGAAAAGGTGCGCTGGCTTGACTCTTCTCCCGGTAGGCCAGGAAGGCGCGCTCGGGGCGCAGTTCGGCCAGGACCTTTTGCATTCCGCGTTCGAACAGTTCGCAGATATGGCGACTCTGGTGCAAATTCATAGGGCGTCAACTTTCACGAGGGGATCCACGGATAGGGATTCTCCGAATATCCTCTTTTCCTACAGGGGAATGAAATAAAACGCCGAGAAGTGTTACAATGGGGGAGTCTTACCCTTAGCCCACCCTTGGAGGTTCGATGTACTGCCCGTCCTGCGACAAAAGTTATGGCGCGGTCCATAGCCGATGCCCGGAGTGTCACTCCTGGCTGAAAGTTTCGGCCCCCGCTAGTTCCAGAGCCAAAGCGACCCAAGCGTCGTCCACGGCTTCCGCTGCGGGCAGCGGGGTTTCGACTCTCGACAAGGAGACCTCGACCTGGACCGAACCGCCTACCGACTGGGGGGCGGATTCCGACGACAGTTGGAGCGACGCTCTGCCCAGCCCCTCCGTTCCTGCCTCCTTGAGCAGTGACCCGGCTCCGGTGTCCGACGCCGGGTGGGGTGGAGGAAGCAGCTGGAGCGGGTCCGGCCCCGGGGAAAGCTGGGGCGGAACCGAGCCGGCCGCGGCGCGCCCGACCTCGCTGGCGCCTTCGGCACCTTCCACGCCTCCGTCTTCGGGGGTGAGCAGCGGCGGAGGCTGGCTGGGCGGGAAGACCGAGGACGACGATTGGGGAGGCTCTTCCGCTCCGGCCCGTCCTGCGACGCCGTCCCTGGGCGCAAGCCCTCCAAAACCGACCAGTAGCGAAAGCTGGAGCGGCGCGGGCGCGAAAGCGTCCGGAGCCGCCGCCGCAGACGGCTGGGGTGGGGGAGGACGTGCCGCCTCGCTGCCTGCGCGTTGCGGCAGCGGTGCTTGGGGGGCGGACTCCTCAGATGACGGCTGGAGCGGTGTCTCGTCTGCTCCTTCCCTTTCGAGCGGGCGTTCCGTGCCCGCTCCCGCCCCGGGTTGGCTGGGGGGTAACGATCCCGGGTTGGACGACGAGTCGACGAGTGCTGGATGGCTGGGAGACTCTCGAACCCCTTCCGTCAACTCGCCCGCTAACGAGGGTAAAGGCTGGCTAGGGGGCGACGAGGGGGCAAGCGGCCGAGGGCCCTCCATGACCGAGCTGGTCGACCGCGCCATCGGCGAAGAAGAGGCCGACGACTTTGTCGACGACAGTTGGGTCGACGAAGAAGTCGACAACGGCGAGTTCGACGACCTCGGAGTGCCGGAGTATGTTGCTCCGACGCCAGAAGTTGGCGGCGCCTTCGTAAAAATGTTGCTGGTGGCGGTGCTGGTCCTGCTGATCGGCGGCGGCGTCATGTTCCTGGGTCAGGAGAAGAAGACTCCCGAGCAGATCAAGGCGGAAGAGACCGCCAAGGAGTTGGCCTTTGCTCGCGGTTCCATCGAGAAGGGGAAAGAGTACCTGGCCAAAGGTCAGCCGCTGCTCGCGATAGGACCTTTGGAAGCAGCGATTCCGGCCCTCAAGACGTCGGGCGGAAGCCAGGACGAGGTGTTGTCCACCAAATCGACGTTGGCCACCGCACTCATGAAGACCAAAGATTTCGAAAAGGCTTATGAACACTGGGCTGGGTTGGCAAAAAGCTCTCCCACCTATAAGGCCGAGGCCACCAAGCAGATGGCCGAGTGCAGCAAGTTGCTGCGCGCGAAAGCCGTAGCGCAGCTCAGTGAGGCCGCGCCCTTCGCTAAGGCCGGAGAGTCGAGTTCCGTGCTCCAGCTGGGGGAAAGCTCCCTGAAAATCTTTGAGCGACACGGCGGCACCGCGACTCAGAAAGGTAAGGCGCTGGGAGTCATTGGCCGCGGCTATTTCAACGGTAAGGAGTACGGCAAGGCGCGTCAGACCTTCAAGAAAGCGTTGGCCATGAACCCTTCGGGAGGTTATCAGGCCGACCTGGCACGCATCGCCGAGGCCACGGCACCAGTGAACTATTACGGAGGCGGAGGCGGATACTCGGCTCCGCAGCCAGCCGCTGCTCCATCGCAACCGGTCGTCGTCGAGGCCAGCCTGGACGAAGGGCCAGGGTACGTCACGGCCTCGGGCAGCGGAGGCGGTGGTGGATCTCGGTCCAGCAGTTCGGCTTCGTCGGCGGCTTCCGTGGAGGCTCCAGCCGCCCCGAAGAGAACTCAGGAGATCAGAGCCTATAATCGCCCCAGCGGTAACAGCGGGGGCTCGAGGGGTCGCCTGGGCAGTAAGGGTGTTCTGAACGGTTACTAAGGTTTTCGGATCGCTTCTTCACGAAACGTCGCTCGGCAGGGTGGCGTTTTTTTACGGGCGGATTCCGCGACCGCCGAGAGGAGCCAACCGGGCCGAGCGCGATAGATACCTCGAGGCCAGCCCCCTGGACCTCGAGTGCTCCGCCGTCCTTGCTGATTAGCGTTTTGGCGGGCACGAGACACACTATTGAGATCACCGGCCGACCGCGCGGGTGACCACGGAAAGAAGCCAGCATGAACACGGACAAACCCACTTTTCTCTGCATCGCCAGCTACTTCAAAGGCACCGCTCTGCTGCGGGCCTGTCATGAGCTCGGGATCCACACTATCTTGCTGACCTGCGAGAGCCTGCGCGACAAGGATTGGCCCTGGGAGTGCATCGACGAGAAGTTTTTCATGCCGAACCTATATAAGCAGCCGGACGTCACTCACGCCGTAAGCTATCTGGCCCGGGAGCACCGTATCGACCGTATCATTCCGCTGGATGACTTCGACGTCGAGACGGCCGCCGCGCTGCGCGAGCATCTGCGCTGTCCCGGTATGGGCGACACCACCGCTCGCTACTTCCGCGACAAGCTGGCTATGCGCGTGCAGGCTCAGGACAGCGGTATCAAGGTCCCTGACTTCGTGGGCATCCTCAACTACGCCCAGGTTGGCGAATATGCCGACCGCGTTCCCGCTCCGTGGGTTCTCAAGCCCCGCTCCGAGGCCGGCTCTGTTGGTATCAAAAAGGTTCAGAACAAGGACCAGCTCTGGGAGCTCGTCCACGCTCTGGGCGACCGCCAGTCTTACTACCTGGCCGAGCGCTACGTGCGCGGTGACGTGTTCCACGTCGACGCCGTGGTGTACGACAAGAAGGTTCTCTTCTCTCGCGCTCACCGTTATGGCGTCCCTCCCTTCGACGTGTGGAATCACGGCGGCGTGTTCTCCTCGCAGAGCATCCCCACCAACACCAAGCTGGGTAAGGACCTGGCGAAGCTCAACGAAAAGATGGTAGAGGCCATGGGGCTGGTCCGTGGAGTTACCCACACCGAATTTATTCAGGGCGAGGACGGCGAGCTCTACTTCCTGGAGATGGCTGCCCGCGTCGGTGGCGCCAATATCGACAGGCTGATCAAGGCGGGCACCGGCGTCGACCTCTGGCGCGAGTGGGCTCGTCTGGAGCTGGCTCATCTGAATAAGGAAAAATACACCGCTCCCAAGCCCGAGAACAAGCACGGTGGTCTTCTGGTGTGCCTGTCCCGCGACGAGTATCCGGACCTCTCGGGCTTCGACGCTCCCGAGGTGATCTGGACCGAAGGCAAGGAGCACCACGCCGCCATTCTGATCAGCGCTGACAGCAACGAGCGCGTCGACCAACTGATCGCGGAGTACAAAGCGAAGCTGCAGAGCGACGTGCTGGCCGTGGCTCCCCCGACCGAGAAGGTCGTTCACTAGCCGCCCCTCGGGGTAGCTGGACCTGCTATGCTGCACGCTGACGTCTGTTTGGAATCGGTCGCCTATCATCTCCCGGCGGAGGTGGTGAGTACCGAGGACACCTTTGACCAGCTGGCTCCTCTTCTGGAGCGGCTCAGGATCCCCGCCGAGGGGGTCCTGGCCGCCTCCGGGGTCGAGGAGAGGCGGTTTTGGCCTCGTGGAACGACCATCGCCGAAACGGCGGCACGAGCAGCTCAAAAAGCGCTCGATGCCAGCGGACTCACCGCCGCTGACATCGGTTGTGTGGTCAGCACTTCGGTCTGTAAAGACTATATCGAGCCGTCCATGGCCAGTTTGGTTCACGGACGGCTCGGGCTGCCTTCGCACTGCCTGAACTTCGATATCGGCAACGCTTGTTTGGCCTTCCTCAACGGAATGTCGGTGCTGGCGGATATGATCGACCAGGGTCGCATCAAAGCGGCCTTGCTGGTCGATGCCGAGTCGGCAAGAGACGTCATCGAAAGTACCGTGACGCGGCTGCTCCGAGAGGAGACAACGGTAGACGACTTTCGTGACAACTTCGCCGCCCTGACCCTGGGCTCTGGAGCGGTGGCTGCGGTGCTCACCCATCGTAGCATCTCGAAAACTGGCCACCGGGTGGTCGGCCATGTGGCCCAAGCCGACACTCGCCATTCCGATCTTTGCCTGGGGCAGCCTCATGAGATGATCGTGCACGCTCGTCCCTTGATGGAGGCTGGAGTGAACCTGGCCAAGCGCACCTGGACCGAAGCCGAACGAGTCTTTGGCTGGACTCCCGATGCGATCGACCTTTTCGTCGGCCACCAGGTAGGGAAGCGTCATCAACAGTTCCTGTTCGAGAGCCTGGGTCTCGATCAGAGCCGGGCCTTCGTGACTTATCCCTTTCTGGGCAACGTGGGGCCGGCCTCGGTCCCTTTGACCCTGGCCCTGGCCGAAGAGCGAGGTCGTCTGAAAAGTGGCGATCGGGTCGCCCTGATGGGCATCGGTAGCGGCTTGAACTGCTCGATGATGGAGATCCGCTGGTGAGACCCGGCTATCCCGACGTGGCCCACCTGGTTCAGGCGGTCGACGTCGGGGTGTCTGAAGTGAATCTTCGTTTCCTTTCCGACTGTGGGGGTTTCGAGCAGACCGTCACGGTGCCAAGAGCGCTCCGTCAGGGCGGCGAGGCTCCTGCGGTGGTTTCTCGAACCTCGCGTCAGGTTCTGCTAGGCTGGGTGCGTTCCGCGCTGAGAAGGGTACTCAAAGAGAGCGCCTGCGCGCCGGTCACTCTCGGTCAGTCCGAACTCGAAGAGGTCACGATGCGGGGCTTCGCGCAGGTTGCGGATCATCTCACCCTGATAGACCACCGCTGGGTAGGCCACCTCCGTAACGAACCTCCCGGAGAGTTCTTCAACCGCCAACTGAGCGCGGCGCCCATCGAAGAGCCCTATGACACCGAAGTTCTGGTGCGCGTCCTGCTGGAGGTCTCTCGTTCCGATTCGACCATGCGGGTCGAAGAGAAGGCGTTCCTGGCCGAGGTCGTGCAGGACGTCGAACTCGTGGCGCGGTTGCAGAAGGCGCCCCGAATCACCGTCGCCGAGCTTGCCGAAGTCTCCTCGGTCGAAATCAAGCAGACCGTGCTGATGTTGGCGTGGGCGATGGCCTACGCGGACGGGAGCCTGGATCCTCAGGAGATGTCCCACCTCACTCATCTTTGCCGAGGCTTCATGCTCCCAGAGCAACGGGTCAGGGAGCTGCAGTTGGCAGCAAAGCTATCCTTGCTCGACCGCTACCTCGACGGTCTCCGTGGTTCGATGAGCCCGGCCGAGCTCGAGGAAAGGTTCAATCAGAAAGCGCTGGCCTGGGGGGTCTGCGAGCATAACCTGGGTAAACTCAGGGCCTGGTATCCCGCCGACTTCCCGGACGACTCGTCAGGCTCTCGACCCCTGACGGCCGAGGATGAAACGCTCTGAAAGGGCCTACGGGATAGGGATCGATCGGGTGTATACCTTGGAGAAAAACGCCATGTGTTTACAAAAACTTTACATCCTGGCCCTTAAATTTTGTGACGGCAGCAAGCCTGGTTTGCTAAGATACCCGTAAGAGAAGATGAGAGGTTAAATCGCTTGTTCAATTTCGGATATCAATCTAGCTTTTCGGCGTTCCAGTTTCAGCCGATGTCTTTCGGGGGCCTGGGCTCCTCTTTCGGGTTTGGCTTTCCTTGTCTGCCTCCCGTGTCCATGCCTATGGGCGGGAACTACCTGGGCGAATCCAACTTCTGGGCTCAAACGATGCAGGCGCAGCAGAACCTGTTCCAGGGCTGGCAGGGGTTCTGTGGATGCCCCGGTCAGCAGCGGCCGCAGTTCGGCAACAACTGCCGCCCCCGTGAGGTCGAGGTCCATCACCACTACCATTATCACGACTGCCCTCCTCAGCAGACGGAGCCTCGTCCGACCACGCCTCGGCCAACGACGCCCCGTCCCACGCCACAGCCTCCGTTGACTCGGACCCCACCGATCCCTTCGCCGCCTCCGCAGGTGCAGACCAGGCCGCTTCCTACGGTCCCAGCGGCCGCCACTCCCGACCAGCGGACCAACTACGCTGCTCATGCCTTCCAGGCGCCGACTAACGGTGCCGGCGGCGTTGGGGGGGTGATGATGACCCGCTCGAATTTCGAAGCTCAGGGTCTCGGACAGGTCACCACTTCCAGCCAGACCCATCGCACCTCGGTTACGGTCAACGGGCGCTACGTGGGATAAAATCGGGCCAACGATGGTAAAGAGGCTCTTGTTGCGAGATTTTACAAAATCTTAACAACAGGGGCCTCTTCTCTTTAAGACTTACGCCGATGAAATTGCTACAATAGGAACCAGACATCTAGAAAGGGATCCCTCGCTTGTCATCTTCTATCCAACTCTATAACGGCTATCACGTTACTTCGAATCTCTACAGTCAAGGCTACGCTGACGGCTCGCTATTTCGTTCGATCCAGGCTGGCACGACCGCGCCGACTTACGGGCTTCCCAATAACAGCTCTTTCTACCAGAACTTGATGCAGGCCCAGCAGAACCTGTTCTCGGGCTGGAACAACTTTTGTGGCTGTAACGGCCCTCGCCCTCAGCAACCCTCCCAGCCTACTCGGCAGTGTCAGGGCGGTGAACAGACCAACAC